>VYCW01000030.1 GCA_009843735.1 Acidimicrobiaceae bacterium
GCAGCGGGCTGGGTGTGGCCGAGTACTGCCTGATCGAGGAGGAGGTGGGGCGGCTGGGGCTGGTGTCTCCCCAGATCTCGATCCAGGGCCAGCGATGGCTGATCGACTGGGCCACGCCCGAACAGCGCGAGCGCTACCTGCCCGGCATGGCCCGGGGCACGCTGATCTTCTCGGAGTCGATCTCGGAGCCGGGCGTGGGCTCGTCCATGAAGCTGATGCGCACCACCGCGATGCGCGACGGCGACGACTGGATCCTCAACGGCGCCAAGACCCACGTGAACCTGGGAGCCGAGAGCCAGGTGACGCTGGTGTACGCCATCGCGCCCGAAGGAATCACGGCCTTCCTGGTGGACACCGACCTGCCCGGCGTGTCCACCCGCCACACCGACCCGATCGGGTTGCGGCTCATCCCCACCGCCGACGTGTGGCTGGAGGAAGTCCGGGTGCCGGACTCGGCGCTGCTGGGCGAGGCCGGACGGGGCATGGACACGTTCTTCTCCACGTTCAACATGAGCCGGCTGGGCAACGCCTCGGAGCTGATCGGCTTCGGGCGGCGGGCCCTGGCCGACGCCATCGCCTACGGATCGAGCCGGGAGGTGGGCGACTCGGTGGTGACCGACTTCCAGGGCATCCAGTGGACGGTGGCTGACTGCTACAGCGACCTCTACGGCGCTTCGCTGGCCCGCGACCACGCCGCCAACGTCCACGACGCCGGAGGGGACGTGGCGCTGGCCACGACACTGGCCAAGAAGATGGCCATCAGGGCCTCGGAGCACGCGGTCAACGAGGCCTTCGCCCTCACCGGCGGCCACGGCCTCTACACCGACACCGACTACGGCCAGCTGCTGCACGACATGAAGGTGCTGCGGGTGGCGGGCGGCTCGCTGGAGGTGCTGCGCAACTATGTGGCCCGCCGGGTGCTGCGAGCCGACGACTACGAGGGCCTCGGTTGACCCCAGAACCGGTAGCGGCGTGAGGAACCTGGCCGAGCTGATCTGCGACCGGGTGAAGCACCGGCCCGGGGCCCGCTTCGGGATGGCCGGCGACGTAACACCCACGCTGGAGCAGGCCACCGGTCGGGCGATGGGCGCGACCGGCGCGCTGGAGACCGCCGGAGCCGGGTTGGGCCGGCGGGTGGCCCTGATCGGCACGACGTCGGACTCCTACCTCACTGCCTGGCTGGCACTAGTGCTGGCCGGGGCCGAGGTAGCGCTGGTGAACCCCGACTACCCCGACGAGCTGCTGGCCGAGATGCTGGAGCAGCTCGGGCCGGACGCAGTGGTGTGGTCGGGTCGGGAGGTGTCGCCGCCGGTCGCCCCAGGGGCGGTGCACCTCGACGCCGGCGGGCTCGACCTGGGGGTGCTGGCCTCCGCCGACGGGAGCGTGATCGATGCCGCGGCCGTGCCCGGGCTCGACGGGCTGGACGATGCGCCCGGGCTGGGGCGGGACCGCTTCGACGTGGCCGGGTGGATGCACACGTCGGGGACCACCGGCGTGCCCAAGTTCTGCGAGCAGACCCACGAGTACTTCCTGCGCCTCGGCCGGTTCATCGCCGACTCGATGTGCTTCTCGGAGGCCGACACCGTGCTGGCGCCGCTGCCGATGTTCCACATCAACCCGCTGGGCTACGGGGTGATCGGCGGCCTGACCGGCGGCGTCGACGTGCTGGGCCTGGAGCGCTTCTCGGCCAGCGGCTTCTGGCCGCTGGTGCGGGCGGTCGGGGCGACGGTGCTGATCCTGCACGCGCCCCCGGTGGAGATCCTCAAGCGGGCCACGACCACCGCCGACGCGGCCGGCCACCGGGTGAGCCGGGTGTTCTTCGCCGACCCCGACTTCCTGGAGACGTTCGGGGTGCCGCTGGGCTTCTCGGCCTACGGCTCCACCGAGGCGGGCGGGCTGTGCCACATCTGGGCGTGGCGCCGCGGGGAGCGGCCGGAGCTGGCCGAGGGCATGTCCCGCTACGGCGGCCGGGCCCGCCACGAGGTGCAGTGGCAGGTCGACGGCAGCGGGGAGATCCGGGTCCGGGCCGACCGTGAGGGAGTGCTGTTCTCCGGCTACCGGCGGGCCGACGGGCTGCTGCGGCCGTTCGACGAGGACGGCTGGTTCGCCACCGGAGATCTGGGTCGCACCGACGAGGCCGGGAATCTGGTGTTCATCGAGCGGCGCAGCGAGTCGATCAGGGTTAAGGGCGAGTTCGTGCCCATCGGCTACGTGGAGCAGCGGTTCGCGTCGGTGGACGGCATCGACGATGTGGCCGTGTGGCGCCGCGACAGCGACCTGGTCGGCGACGAGATCGTGCTGTACATGACCGGCGAGTCGATCCCCACCGACGCGATCTTGGCGACCGGCGCCGACCTGCCGTCCTTCATGCGCCCCAGCGCGGTGGCCCGGGTGGGCGACATCCCCCGCGACTCCGGGGTCGGCAAGGTGCGCCGGAGGCTGCTCACCGACATCGCGGTGGTGGAGTGGATCGACCTGGGGGAGGCCCGCTCATGACGGTCATCGATGGGATCGTCGACTTCCACGTGCACTCCGCGCCGAGCCTGGCGCCCCGTCACAGCCACGACCCCGACACGCTGGTCGAGGCCAAGGCGGCGGGAGTGTCCAAGTTCGTGCTCAAAGCCCACGAGGGATCTTCGGCCGAGCGGGCCGCGCTGCTCGGCGACGACACCATCGGCGGCGTGGTGCTGAACTCGCCCGTCGGGGGAGCCAACCCCGACGCGGTGGCGGTGGCCGCCGCCCTCGGGGCCCGGGTGGTATGGCTGCCGACAATCTCATCGCCGGCCCACATCGCGGCCAGCAGCAACCCTGAGCTGAGCCCGCACCGGGGCATCGCGTTCCGGGCGGTGCCGGTGGTGGACGACGGCAAGGTGCGCCCGGAATGGCTGGACGTGCTCGACGAGGTCGCCCGCAACGACATGGTCCTGGCCTCGGGCCACGTCACCATGGACGAAGCGGTGGTGGCCTTCGAGCTAGCCCGAAAGCGCGGGGTGCAGCGCTTCGTGGTCAACCATCCGGGCATGGCCTTCCTGAACTGGCGCGACGAGCACCTGGAGCAGTTCCGGGCCCTGGGCGCGCACCTGGAGATCGGGGTACTGGCCGACATCCTGGCCAGCGAGGCCGGGCCCCGGACCGAGGACCTGATGGCCTCCTACCCGCACGAGCTGCTGGTGTTCGGCAGCGACCTGGGACACCGGGACTACCCGCCCATCGCGGAGGGGATCCGAGCGTGGGTCGAGAGACTCGACCCCGTCCTGGGCGATACCGGCCTCGAGATGGTCGCCCGGATCAGCGCGGAGGCGATGCTGGCATGAGCAGCGATGAGCGTGTGCGACGCATCGCGGTGCTGCCCGGCGACGGCGTCGGCGCTGAGGTGGTAGCCGGACCGGCCGAGCTGCTGGAGGCCATCGCGGCCGCGGGCCGCATCGAGCTGTCCGGACCGTGGCCCGTCGGAGCCTCGGCATTCGGTGAACTCGGCACCGGCCTGCCCGAGCCCACCCTGGCCGCCTGCGACGACTGCGACGCCATGTTCTTCGGCGCGGCCGGGGAGCATCCGGGCGTCTCGCTGGACGACTACCGCCCCGAGCACTCCATCATCGGCCTGCGCCAGCGCTACGACCTGCGGGTCAGCATCCGCAACATCGTCCGGGTCGACTCGGGCGTGGACCGGGACGGCGCGGCCCGGCCGCTGATCGTGCTGCGCAACCTGCTGGGCGGGGCCTACGGCGCGGCCCCCACCCGCACCGAGAGCGACGGGTCCGAGGCGGCCTGCGACGAGGTGATCCTCACCCCGGCACAGATCACGGAGCTGGCCGAGATGGCCTGCGACCTGGTCGAGCAGGGCCTGGCCTCCAGCATCGTGTCGGCCGACAAGGCCAACCTGATGGCCACCAGCCGGCTGTGGCGCTCGACCACCCAGCGGGTGGCCGACGCCCGGGGGGTGCCGTTGCGCCACACCTACGTGGACCGCATGGCCTTCGAGCTGGCCCACGACGATGTGGTGGCCGACACGGTCGTGCTGACCGAGGGCATCTTCGGCGACATGCTCAGCGACCTGGCCGCGGGGCGGGCCGGCTCGATCGCGCTGTGCGGCTCGGCCAGTGTCAACCCGGGCCCGCCAGCGAAGGGCCGTTGCGTGGGCCTGTTCGAGCCGGTGCACGGCTCGGCTCCCCGTCACTTCGGCCAGAACCGGGTCAACCCGTCGGGGGCCTACCTGGCGCTGGCCGCGCTGCTGGAATGGTTCACCGAGACCGCCGACCTCGGCCCGGTGGTCACCGAAGCGCTCGCGGGGGCGCTCCAGGCCGGACCGCTCACCTACGACCTGGCGCCCCCGGGTAGTGAGCCGGCCAGCACCAAGGCCTTCGCGGCCGCGGTCAACGCCCGGGCCCTGCCCCGCCTCAAGGAGCTGCTATGAGCGCTGTCCCCCACTTCACGGAGGAGCGGAGATGAGCCCCGTCCCCCACTACACCGAGGAGCGGATCGCCGAGTTGTGCGATCTGGCCACCGTCACCGACTGGCTGGAGCAGGCCTGGCGCGACCTGGGCGCGGGCGAGGCGGCCACCACGCTGCGGGTGCGGGCGGCGGCCTCCGGGCTCATGGGCAGCGCCATGGCCGCCTCGTGGCCCCGGCACCAGGTGGTGGGAGGCAAGCTCTACCTCACCCACCCCGGCGGGTTCGCCTTCCTGGTGGGCCTGTTCAGCCCCGAAGCAGGGCTGGTGGCCACCTTCGACGGCCTGGGCCTCACCGCCATCCGCACCGCGGCGGCTAGCGCCCTGGCGGTGCGCCACCTGGCGCCCCCAGGTGCGGCAACCGCGGCCGTCCTCGGCACCGGCACCCAGAGCCGGCCCCATGTGGAAGCGCTGGCCCAGGAGTTGCCGCTGAAGGACCTGCGGGTTTGGGGCCGCGATCACGGCAAGGCCGAGGAGGTGGCCCGGTGGGGCCGCGACCGGGGCATCCCGGCCCGGGCCGTCGCCGACGCCGACGAGGCCGTCAGCGGCGCGGCGGTGGTGGCCACCGTGACCTCCAGCTACACCCCGCTCTTCGACGGCACCCGGCTGGACCCGGCCGCGCTGGTGTGCGCGGTGGGGTCCACCAAGGCCGACCGCCGCGAGGTGGACGGCGCCACCGTGGAGCGGGCCGGCTTCGTGGTGAGCGACAGCGCCGAGGGGGCCCGCACCGAGGCCGGCGACCTGGTCCACGCCGCCGCCGACGGGATCTTCGACTGGGACGACCTGGCCGACCTGGCCGACGTGATCGCGGGCACCGTCACCCCGCCCCAGCCCGGCAGCGGCATCGTGCTGTTCGAGTCACAAGGGGTGGCCCTGCAGGACGTGGTGATCGCCACTCTCGCCCACCAACGCTCCCAGAGCCGGTACGGTCCCACCTCATGAGCATCTGCACCGTCGAGATCGACGTGGCCGCCGACCGGGAGCGGACGTTCGCCTACCTGGCCGACGCCGCCAACCAGTCCGAGTGGCGCCACGATGTCGCCACCTGCGAGCTGACCGGGGGCAGCGCCGGCGCGGTGGGGGCCGTCTACCGCCAGACCAACCGCGGTCAGGAGGTCGAGTTCCGCATCACCGCCGCGGAGGCTGACTCGTCGATCACCTGGGTCTGCGCTGAGGACACGTCCTGGCCTGTAGCGGGCACCTACCGGCTGAGCGACACCGCCGACGGCGGCACCCGCATCACCATGGATCTGGAGATGACCCCCTCGGGACCGTGGATCCTCATGCGGCCGTTCGTGCCGCTCATGGTCAAAGCCCAGCGCAAGAAGTACGCCGCCGGCCTCCAAGCCGCTCTCGGCTGAGGGCTAACGCTTCGACCGCCGGGCGTGGAGAGCGCGCGGGGACCGGCGGGTGCTACGGGTGTAAGTTGGCGCCGGTGCTGCGGGCGCACGACTCGGTGCATGTGGCGGCCACGCCGCGGGAGGTGCTGGAGTTCGTTTGCGACCTGCAGGCCTACATGCTGCTCGACCCCAAGATCGCCAATGTCTACGAGTGCTCGCCGGTGGACGCCGGTGGGAACGGGCACGCCGTCATCCGGGGATCGCTACGCGGGATCCGCAGCCCCAAGCAGCGCCTGGCGGTCAAGCTCGACCGGTGGCGGTCGGTCGCCTTCACCAGTGACGGCCCCTGGCTCACCGATCGCCTCATGTGGTTCCAGGGACAGGTCGCGGCGGAGTCGTTCGGCGGAGGCTCGTTCATCACCCACACCTATCGCTTCCGGTTCAAGGGGCCCGCCGGCCCGCTGATGGAGCGCTACGCCCGCGACTGGCTGAAGCAGGACCTCCACGACGAGCTCCAGCGGATCAAGACCCACTTCGACCGCCGGGCCGCCGGGCTCCCGCCGCTCGATGTGCCGCCGAGGCGGTCGGCCCGCACCTCGGAGCAGCGGTCGCGGATCTGGAAGGACTTCCGGTCCGATCCTGGGATAGGGGGCTGACCGGCGCGGCCCGCCCTCAGGGGTTGGCGCCGGCCCGGATCAGGCAGCGCCGGCCGGCGTCGGCGGCCAGCGCGGCCAGCAGGGCGCAGGCCGCGATCGTCAGGAACCCGGCGGTGTAGGAGACCCGCTCGGCCAGCAGGCCGAAGACGAACGGTCCGACCACCCCGCCGACGTTGAGCCCGCCCGAGGTCATGCCGGTGGCCGCGCCGGGGGAGTCCCGGTAGGCCCGGACCACCGAATGGACCATCAGCCCGCTCCAGGCCCACCCCACACCGAGAGCGAACATCGCGCCCGCCGGGACCAGCACCCTGGAGCCGGTGGCCGCGGCCAGGTAACCCAGCGTGCTGGTGCCCAGCAGGAGCGACACGATCCGCAGGTGCCCGGACTCGAAGCGGTCGGCCAGGTAGCCCGCCGCGATCCGGGTGGCGATCGGCAGGCCGCTGGCCACCGCCAGGAGGCCTCCGGCGAGACCCTCGGCGAGACCGGCGTCGGTGGCGGCCGACACGAAGAAGGCGGCCATGGTTGTGGCCGCAGCCGACCCCAGTGCGGCGGCCAGCCCGATCAGGTTCAGCGGTCCGTAGTCGATCCGGCTCAGGCCCCGGGTCGCTCCGCCGCTCCTGACCGTGTGGCCGGGTCGGGCCCCATATCCGGGAGCCAGCAGCAGGCCGGTCAGCGGCACGAGCACCGCGAACCCGAAAGCCCAACGCCACCCCAGCGTCCGCCCGATGGCGGGCACGGCCAGACCGGCCAACAGCACCGACAGGGGCACGGCCGCGGCCTGGACGCCGAAGAACAGGCCGTGGCGGCGGGCGTCGGTGCCCCTGGCCACCATGGTCTTGGTCCCCGGCCCGGCGATGGTCAGCCCGATCGCGCCGACGCCCAGCGCGGCCAGCAGCAGCCAGTAGGACTGCACCACGAGAGCGATCCCCAGCAGCGCGGCAGCGCTGCAGGCGTTGGCCACCCGCAGCGACCGCTGCGGGCCGAGCCGGTCGGTGAGCGTCCCGGCGTGGGGCGATGTCACTGCGGCCAGCAGGAAGAAGAAGGCCACCGCCGAGCCCAGGCCGGCCTCGGTGAAGCCCAGGTCGTCGCCCATCTGCAGCGCCAGCGCGCCCGCCCCGAACGCCGGGAACATGGCCGCCGTCTGCGACGACACCGACGAGATGAGCGACGTGACCGGCCTGGTCGGCTCGCCGGCAAGCCCGCCGCCGGCTGTCTGGGTCACTGCAAGCCGAAGTTGTCTCGCAGCACGGTCCCGGCCTCGGCAATGGCGCCCAGGTCGGTGGCGTCTTGCATGTTGAAGATCAGCCCGTCTAGCCCGGCGTCGAACAGGGCCGCCACCTGCTCGCACACGCTGTCGCGGTCGCCCTCCAGTGCGTAGCCCCGGTACTTCTCCATGCTCATGTTGCGGGTGTGGCGCATCTCCGCGCCGAGCCGGGCCGCGTCGGCGGCGGTGTCGGCCATCACCAGCGCGCCAAGGCGGGTCTTGGATATCTCCGCCGGGTCGCGGCCGGCCTTCTCGCAGTGGGCTTCGAGCACGTCGAGCTTGTGCCGCACTTCGGCCGGGCTACCGAAGATGTTGCAGGCGTCGGCGTGGCGGGCCGCGATCTGGAGGGTTCGCCGCTCGCCGCCCCCGCCCACCAGGATGGGCGGACCGCCCGCAGCCAGGGGTCGGGGCCGGTTCAGGGCTCCGGCCACCCGGTGTTGGGTCCCCGACACGGTGGCCGGGCCGCCGTCGAACATGGCCCGGCAGATCCGCACCGCGTCCTCCAGCCGGTTCATACGCTCGCCCACCGGCGGGAAGTCGTAGCCGTAGGCGATGTGCTCGGCCTCGAACCAGGCGGCGCCGATGCCGAGCACGGCCCGCCCGCCCGACACGATGTCGAGGGTGGTGACCGTCTTAGCCAGCAGGGCCGGGTTGCGGTAGGTGACGCCGGTGACCAGCGCACCCAGCTTGGCGGTCCGGGTCCAGGGGGCCAGGCCCGCCAGCAGGGTGTAGGGCTCCAGCATCGGCTCGTGGTCGGAGCCCATGGGCGGAATCTGGTGGAAGTGGTCCATCACCCACAGCGAATCGAACCCGCTGTTCTCGGCGGTGGCCGCGGCCGCGCACACCGCGTTGAACAGGTCGGCGTCGTCGATGCCTAAGTAGGTGAAACTGGGGATGTTGAAGCCGAAGCGCGTAAGCGTCATGATTCCTGTATACAGCAATCCGATCCACGACTGAGCGGATGCGACCCATGAGCGCGGATCCGCAGACCCTCGATCAGCTCCCCACGCCGAGCCTGGTGGTGGAGCGCAGCCTGTTCGACGACAACGTCGCGGCCATGGCCGCGGCGTGGCCCGGAACGTCGCTGCGGCCCCACGTGAAGGCGTTCAAGTCCACCGCCATCGCCGGGATCCTCGCCTCGGGCGGCCACCAGGGTTTCTGCGCGGCCACCATCCGGGAAATGGAGGGCCTAGCTGCGGCCGGGCTCGGTCACGACCTGCTGCTGGCCAACGAGGTGCTGGACGCGTCACGGTTGGGCCGTCTCGTCGATGCCGGCCATCGGGTCACGGTGGCGGTCGACTCCGACGCCACCGTCGCCGCCGCGGCGGCCGGGGGCGTGGCCGAGGTTCTGGTCGACGTGAACGTCGGGTTGAGGCGCTGCGGCTGCGACCCCGGCGACGCCGGGCGCCTGGCCGGCGCAGCCCGGGCCGCGGGGCTGGAGGTCCGCGGCGTGATGGGTTACGAGGGCCACCTGATGATGGCCGGCGCCGACGCCAAGGCGGCCGGCGTGCAGGCCTCGATGGAGCTGCTGCTCGAGGCCCACGCCGCGGTCGGCGGGGAGGTGGTGTCGGGCGGCGGCACCGGCACCTTCGCAGTGAACCGGTGGGTGACCGAGCTCCAGGCCGGCTCGTTCTGCCTGCTCGACACCGACTACGCCCGGCTCGACAGCCCGTTCGAGGTCGCGATGTCGGTGCTGGCCACCGTGATCTCGGTGACCGGCGGCCGGTGGGCGGTGGCCGATGCCGGCCTCAAGGCCTTCGGCATGGACCACGGTCCCCCGTCGTGGCCCGGCGGCGAGGTGATGTTCGTGTCGGACGAGCACACAACCCTGGTAGATCCCGACCGCACCCTGGCCGTCGGTGATCGGGTGAGGCTGTTGCCCGGGCATCTCGACCCGACCGTCGCCCGTCACCAGTGCTTCTGGGTGGTCGACGGCGACGACGTGATCGACCGCTGGCCCATCGATCTGCGCCACTGGTGAAGGACGGATGAGGACTGCCACGTTCCGCAACTGGGCCGGCAACCAGGTGTGCGTGCCGAAGGAGATCCTCCGGCCGGGCTCGCCCGAGGAGGTGTCCGCCATCGTGAGGCGGGCCGCCCATGCCGGGCTGACCGTGAAGGCGGTCGGGTCGGGCCACTCCTTCACCGACACAGCATGTACCCACGGGATCCTGGTGTCGCTGGACCGCTTGGACGCGGTGGAGGGCATCGATGCTGCCCGCGGCCGGGTCACCGTGCAGGCCGGCATACGCCTCGACGCCCTCAACCGACGCCTCGACCAGGCCGGCTTGGCCATGCCCAACCTCGGAGACATCGACCGCCAGTCTCTGGCCGGCGCCACCAGCACCGCCACCCACGGCACCGGGCGGGGTCTCGGCAACCTGGCCACCACGATCGTCGGCATGGAGATCGTCGACGGGCGGGGGGAGATCATCAGCTGCGACGAGCACCGGCGGCCCGATCTGCTCCGTGCGGCCCGGGTGGGGGTCGGCGCGCTCGGCATAGTCACCCGCATGACCCTCCAGTGCGTCCCCGCCTTCAACCTGCATGCAGTCGAGACCGTCGAGCCGCTCGGCGGGCTGCTCGACGACTTCGAGCAGCAAATGGCTGCCTACGACCACATGGAGTTCTTCTGGATCCCCGGAGCCCGGCGGGCCCACGTCAAGCGCAACAGCCGCACCGACAGGCCCCCGCGACCCCAGAGCAGGCTGACCACCGCTCGCGACAAGATGCTCTACGAGAACGTCGTGTTCGGGCTGGCCAACCGCACCGTGCGGCGCTTCCCGTCGCTGGCCCCGACGGTGGCCAGGATCACCAGCGGGGCCTTCAGCGAGCGTGACTTCATCGACGCCAGCCACCGGGTGTTCGTATCGAGGCGCCTCGTGCGCTTCTACGAGATGGAGTACGGGGTGCCCGTTGCCGCCGTGCCCGAGGCCGTTCGCCGCATCGGGGACCTGGTCCGGAGCCTGCCGTCAGTGGTCACGTTCCCCGTCGAGGTGCGGGTGTCGGCCGCCGACGATATTCCGCTGTCCACCGCCTACGGCCGCGACACCGGCTGGTTCGCGGTCCACGTCTATGCGGGCACGCCGTACCTGGCCTACTTCCAGGGGGTGGAGGCCATCGCGGCCGACTATTCCGGCCGTCCCCACTGGGGCAAGCTCCACTTCCACGACCACCGGTCCCTGGCTCCGCTGTACCCCGAGTGGGACCGGTTCCAGCGGGTCCGCTCCGAGCTCGACCCGGCTGGGACTTTCTCCAACGGCTACACCGATAGGGTCCTCGGGCCGATCGCCTGAGCCTCAGCAGAGCGAGACAGGAGCCCACCATGAGCACCCCAGCAAACGAGCATCTGACCGCCGATGGGGAGTCGCTCAAGGAGTGGGTGGACCGCTTCTCGGGCCATGTGGCCGACCTCCGCTACGACGATGCCGCCGCCATGATGGATCCCGAGGTCAACAGCTTCAGCACCTGGACCGATGTGGTGGTGGGTGTGGAGCACTTCGTCAACGCCCAGTGGCGCAACGTCTGGCCCACCATGACCGATTTCGTCCTGGTCACCGACAAGATGCGGTGCCGTGTCTCGCCGGACCGTCTGATGGCCGCGGTGATGGTCACCTGGACCTCTACCGGATACGCCTCCGACGGCGAGGCCTTCGACCGACCGGGCCGCTGCTCGTTCGTGCTGGTCCGGGACTCGATCGACGGCCCGTGGCGGGGGGTCCAGGGCCATTTCTCGCTGATGAGAGGCGTCCCCCAGCAGTCCTTCGGCCCGGGCGGCTACAAGCGAGTGGGATAGCCCGGCGGGGAGGTACCCGAGCGCTGGTGAGCCGAGGGTCCTGAGAGTGGAGGAAGGTTACGCTGGTCGGCCCATGGATCTTGCCGTCGACGGCCTGGTATTCGACTTGGACGACACCCTGTTCGACTTCCGGGGCGCATTCGTCAGTGTTGTGCGGGACTTCTACGAGCAGCACCTTCGCGCAACGACATCCGTGTCACACGCCGATGCGGTGGCGATGATGGTCCGCTGGGACGAGGATCTCCACGCCGTCACGCAGTACGTACCCGACCTGAGGGCTCGGCGATTCGCTCGCTGGCTGAGCGAGTGGCCCGATGTCGACCTCGACATCTCCGCACTGACCGAGTGGTACGACGACGCCATGGACCGGCAGATGCAGCCCGATCCGGAGATCAACCGGTTCCTCGCCGACCTGAACGATCTGCGGATTCCATGGGGCATCGTCACGAACGGGCCGAGCCGGATGCAGCGCCACAAGTGCGAGGCGTTAGGACTGGACCGGATGGCCCCCTTCATCATCGTCTCCGAGGAAGTCGGATACGCGAAGCCAGACCCGAGGATCTTCCGCGATGCCTTTGCGGCGACCAGGCTCGCACGTCCTGCACAGGTCATGTTCGTCGGGGACAACCCCGTATCCGACATCGACGGTGCCAGATGCTTTGGAATGAGAACGGCGTGGGTCCGGAGAGGCCGCCAGTTCCCGGCCGACCTGCAACCCCCCGATCACACTGTCGATTCCGTCACCGAGGTTCGCTACCTGCTCGACGCCGAGTGCAGCCCAGAGGAAGACCCATAGAGAGAATCCCTTCGCGGTGCTGAACGATTCATCGACGGCGGTATCGGGACTCCCTGTACTCGTCTACCCAGCGTTGCGAGCTTCGCCAGCGACCGTCGCTGGCCCTCGTGGCCTGGAGCCGGCCGCGGCGGGCGGCTTCGCGCAACGCTGCGATGCTCAGGTCTGATCCGGCCAGCGCCTCGATCGGCACGAGCTTGGCCGGACCCGCGACAGCCGGGAGCACGAACCGATAGAGGCTGTCGAGTACCGCACGAGCGATCATCCCGCCCAACGGCGCGAGCGCGCCAGCATCGGCTCGCTGGAGCGCCCGGAGGTACTTGGCTCGGTCCCGCTTGTAGATGATGGCCGGCGGATAGCCCGACCGCACCAGGATCAGGTTCAGCACGAGACGCCCGGCGCGGCCGTTGCCGTCGAGGAACGGATGGATCTGCTCGAAGCGGCAGTGCAGCGAGGCCAGCGCTTCGGGGAAGGTGAGCGAGTCGGCGTCGAGAGCGTTGACATCGTCCACCCAGGCGGTGAGTTCGGCACCGACCAGCGGCCACGACACAGGCGTCATGCCGCCGGGGAAGGCGTGGATGTCGTGCTCTCGATAGCAGCCGGGCCCCTCCCGGTGGGTGGCGTCTGGGTGAGGCGCCGCCTCCCATACGGGGGCCATGGCGGCCCGATGAACTTCACGGACCTCGGCGGCGGTCAGCACCTCGCCATGGCTTGCCAGTGCCGAGGGGCGGACCGCCTGGCGGTAGACCCAGTCCGCGGCGCCGGCGTAGCCCCGCACTTCAAGGTACTCACGCAACTCCTTGTTGCCGACGGCGCGACCCTCGTCGAGCAGCCGCTGTACCTGCTTGAGGACGAGGGTGTTGCCTTCGATGGCGGTGGAATGGTGGGCCTCCTCGTACCAGATGCCGCGCCAGATGCCGGCGGCCTCCTCGGCGAGGGGCATGCCACCGAGATTGTCTCGCAACTCGGAGACTTGGATCTGCAGGCGGCGGTAGACCTCCTGATGGGTCAGATGTCCTCCGCTCACAGCTGTTGTCGGTTGGCTGCGGTCGCTCATGACCTTCAGCCTAGCAGCCTTCTAATGATCTTTCATTCAATCATGTGATATCAATTTGTTGAGCTTCCACGAAACAGTCACACAAAATATAGATTCTGGAGCGTCGATCCCCCCTTCGATTCGCCCTCTCAATTTGTTGAGTTTGCGCGAATCTCTATGCACAAAATACATTCCATGGGGGCGGTGTGACTGCCTCAGCTGGAGGGCTCGGAGCCGGCCGCGACGCCGGCGGCGACCGGGACGGCGACCGCCTCCACCAAGCGGCCGGTAATGCCGCTGATCCTGGGGAGCGGCGGCAGTTCCATCCCGCCTATGCGGCGCAGCTCCAGCACCGCGGCGTGGTAGTCCTCGAGGGCCTTGATGGCCTCGGGGGTGTAGTAGCCCCGGCCGTCGAGGAAGGGGCCGACGTTGCGGTCGACTATGGCGCTCACATCCTCGCCGGTGATGGTCTTGTGGGTCTCCAGCGCGTGGGCCACCGCCAGGACCTCGATGCGGTTGGCCTCCAGCAGGGCCCTGGCCGCGTCGTAGCGGTCGGCCAGCCGAGTCTCGACCTGGTCTCCGAGCCCGGTGCGCAGCAGCTCCCGCTCGGGATCCTCGTCGTCGCCCTTGCGCTGCCCGCCGCCAATGCCGAACTGGCGCTGAACGGCGTGGCTGGCGAAGGTCTCGCCCATGCCCCAGTAGCCGGCCATCATCGTGGCCAGTTGGGTGGCGTTGCGCAGATCGCCGCCGACCCCCGAGGAGTTGTCGTCGCCGAAGAACATCCGCTCCCCGGCCAGCGACGCCAGCGACACCTCCAGGTCGGACTCGTACTCCGAGCGCCAGTGGGTGAAGCGGTCCTCGGGCGGGATGTGGGAAACGAAGCCGCCCACGTTGCCGCGGCGCTCGATGGTGGCCAGGTCGATCATGCGGTGGCGGCTGACCCGGTGCAGGGCCACCGCGTGGCAGGCCTCGTGGATGGCCAGGGCGTGGCGCTCGTGCTCGACGTAGTCGAAGTCGTCGGCCAGGCCGTGCTCCTTGAGCTGCTTGGCCTTGATCATGTCGGCCCAGGTGATCACCTGGCGGCCGTCGCGGATGGCGGTGATCAACGCCTCGTTGACCATGTCCTTGATGGTGGCCCCGGTGGCGTAGGGAGTGATGGTGGCCAGCTTCTCGACGTCGTCGTCGGTGAGCACGTGGTCGACCTTGTCGAGATAGCCCTCGTAGGTGCGCTTGCGGCCCTCGGCGGTGGGATAGCCCACCTTGTAGATCCGGTCGATGCGGCCTGGTCGCAGCATGGCCGGGTCGAGGGCCTCGGGCAGGTTGGAGGCCATCATCACCAGGATCCGGTACTTCGGGGGCGGCTTGGGCCGCATCCCCAGCATCTTGCGCACGATCCGGTTGAAGAAGCCCCGAGGCTTCTTGAGGCCCGACAGCTCGGCCAGCAGAGCCTGGAGCGTGCCCATGCCGCCACCGCCGCCCATCATCATGATCGACTCCCGCCGGGGACCGGTCCACGGGTCGCCGCCGTAGGCGCCCAGCAGGCCGGCCCGGTCGTAGCCGCCGATCGCAGCCTCCTGCAGCGCCCGCTGCGCGCCCGGCGACAGGTACGGGTACGACGAGCCCGCCTCGGTGGCGTCCCGAAGGAAGGCCGCGAACTGCTCGGAGCCGAAACCGCCCTGGCCGCCCACCGCCGCGCCCCGGTTGCCCAGAGCGTCGGCCTCGTCGAAGAAGGCCACCACGCCCCCGTAGCGCAACGCCAGCTTGCGCAGCTTGCGGAACAGTCCCTTCACCTTGAGGATGCCCACCCCGAAGAACATGTTCATGAACGCGCCGGGCTCCACGAACACGAACGGCTTGCCGGTCTCGCCCGCAGCCGCCTCGGCCAGCAGCGTCTTGCCGGTACCGGGCGGGCCGTACAGCAGGATGCCGCCGGGGGCGTAGCCGCCGACCTCCTCGATGGCCTCGGGGTTCTCCAGGAAGATCAGGTTCTCCCGCACCCGCTCCTTGACCGGGTCCTGGCCCCACACATCGTCGAAGCGGGTGTCGATGTCGTCGGGGAAGTAGGTCTCCACGCCGCCCCGCGACAGGAACCAGAACAGCAGCACGAACTGGCTGATGAGCAGCAGCGGGTAGAAGATGAACCGCCCCGCCATCGGCAGCCAGCTGTTGAGGCGGCCCGGCAGACCGATGATGGCCGCCACCGGGTTCTGGTCGGTGAACTGGCCGACGATCACCCCGAACAGCAGCAGCCAGAACAGGATCCGCAGCACCCGGCCGATCCGGAACCGCACCCACGGATCCATCACCGACCGGCGGTTCTCCACCCGCCCGAAGACCTTGAACTTCCAGAACCGGTAGTAGCCCGACCAGTGCTCGGCCACCACGAAGTGCAGCTGGCGCAGGACCTCCAGCCCGAGCAGCACCCACACCCAGGCCTGCTTGTCGACGGTCTCCCAGAAGCCGTCGGCCACCGACTTGATGGGGTTGCCGCTCAACTTCTGCCACCAGAAGAAGGCGAACAGGACCGACCCGAGGATCAGGTACTTGGAGCGGTCCCAGGGATCGAGCTTCCGCCGGGTCCTGCGGTCGGCGTCACGGGGACGCGACGTGGTCGAGCCGAGAGTCATCTCGTGCTCGGACAGCCCCTTGGTGGGGCGGGAGCCTCGTCGCCTCAGCCGCACCGTCTCAGCCCTCCACCGTGAAGGTGCTCATGACCTCTTCGATCATTGTGGCGTTGGCCTTGTAGCAGCCGACGCTGCACCCGAGGTCGACGCTGTAGACCACGCTGTTGATGCTGTCGGTCAGGACCAGCCGGTCGCCCATCAACTCGAGGCCGTCCTCGGTGACCTCCTTCCAGATGAAGCGGTGGCCGGAGACGTCGCCGACGGTCACGAGGTGGTGAAGCAGCTCCTGCACCCCCTCCTGCTCGCCGGACACCTCCGGGAAGAAGAACGTGAGCGGCAGCCTCTCCTGGATGCGCCGATCGACCGGCTGGACCTCGACGGATCCCTTCACGTAGTCGGACGAGCCCCGGAGGGTGCCGGGAGCGGCGTCGAACTCGGCCCGCCACGGTAGGACGAACTCGCCGGGAATCGGCTGGATGTCGTCGTCGGGGGTGAGGGCGAAGTTGACGGTCCCCTCGGACACGACGCTCCAGTCCTCGGGAATCTTCAGGAAGACGGTGTCGTCGGCGTTCTCGACGTACTGGTATCCCGAACGGCCGCAGCCGGCGAGCAGCACCGCCGCGATGATCAGCGTCAGCGGTGCGACACGTGCCCACACCGGGAGCCTCATGCCCCTATTCAACCGCATTCTCGGCTGCAATACGACCGGATCGCCGATGTGCTCGGCCTCTAGCGATCGATCCAGGCGGCCCGCAGGGGCTCCAGGCCGGCCGCGCCGGCCAGCCGCTCGGCGGCCTCCGCCGCGGTGGCCATCACCTCGTCCTGGTCCAGGAGGGTGGACCGGCCGCGGCGCACCACCACCTCGCCGCCGACGATCACGTCACGGACGTCGCTGCCGTGTCCCAGCAGCGTGAGCGTCGCCACCGGCCGGTGCCCGGGCACGAAGCGCGGCGTCTGGGTGTCGACCACCACCATGTCGGCCAGCGCCCCCTCGGTGAGGGCGCCGGCGGGCTTGCCCAGGACGCGGGCGCCGTGGGTGCAGACCAGCTCCAGCAGCGTCTCCGACGGCGGCCAGGTCGGGTCCATGCGGCTGAGGCGGTGGAGGGCATAGGCCGACTTCATGGCCTCAAACATGCTCTGTCCGCTCACAGCAAGGCCGTCGGTGCCCAGCGCCACTGTGGCCCCGGCGTCGACCAACTCCCGCAGCCTCATCACCCCCGACGACACCACTTGGTTGCACACCGGAAGGTGCAGTCCGCACGCGCCGGCCCCGCCCATGGCGGCCACCTCGCCGTCGTCTAGCCAGATGGCGTGGGCCAGGGTGGCCCGAGGCCCGAGCAGGCCGACCCGGCTCAGCCACTCGACCGGGCGCTCGCCGTGGACGTCGGTGAAGATCACGACCTCCGCCTGAGCCTCGCTGCAGTGGGCCTGCCAGCGCAGGGCGTGGTCGGCAGCGAGCTGGGCGCAGGCCGCGATCAGGTCCAGGTCGACGTAGACGACGTTCTCGGGCATGGGCCAGACCTCGACCCGGGAGCCGGCCGGACGCTCCTGGATGCACTCGCCGGTGATCTCGAGTTCTTCGGCGGCGGTGTAGGCGTGAAGCTCGTCGGGGACTCCCATGCGGTCGCTGCCCTCGACCCGGCTGCCGAAGATGCCGCGGGCGATCGCGCCGCGGAGCCCGGTGCTCTCCACCGCCTCGGCCACGGCCAGCACCGTCGCGGTGTCGGTGGGGGCGTAGTGGTTGTCGACGACGGCGGTGGTGCCGGCGAGGACCGCCATCAGCGCGCTGAGCCGCACCGCGGCGGCGGCGTCGTCAGAGGTCATGTGCAGGGTCATGGGGAACATGAAGTCCCGCAGCCAGGCCATCAGCTCCAGCCCGTCGCCCAGTCCCCGGCCCAGGACCTGGAACAGGTGGGTGTGGGTGTCGATCATCCCCGGCATCAGCAGGCACCCGGAGGCGTCGATGCGCCGCGCGGCCCGCGGGTAGACGGCGGCCACCTCCGAAGCGGGGCCCACCGCGGCTATGGCCTCGCCCACCACTGCGACCGACCCGTCCACGATCACCGGGCGGCCGGGGTCGAGGGTCACGACGTAGGCGCCCTCGATGATCAGGTCGGCACGCCGGTCGGCTGCGTCCTCCATGCCGCTTGCCTGCGATTCAGACACCGGCGGCCTCGACAGCGTCGGCCAGGCGGTCCACCTGGGTCAGGTCGGCCATGGTGGGCACGAACGTGTACTCGTCCACACCGACGGCCGCGAAGTCCCGCAACGCGGCGGAGACGTCGGCGGCCCGCCGGTAGGCGCCCTCGGCGAACATGCGGGCCCGATCGCCCTGGTAGCCGTAGTAGTCCATCAGGTAGTCGACGTTGGAGTCCTCGCCGAGGGCGAAGTAGTGCATCACCATGATGACGGGCGAGCCGTCGCGGCCCGCCTCCCTCCACGCGGCCCGCACCCGCTCAGCGTTGTCATGAGTCTCGTCGGGTCCTCTCGACGACACGCTCCATCCCGCGCCCCAGCGCACGATCCGACCAATGGCCGCCTCAAGGCTGCCGCCGAAGAAGACGGGCACCGCGCCGTCGCGCACCGGCGGCACGGTCGACGGCCGGGACCGGCCCCCGGCGGGCTGGCCGCGCCACTCCGCGTGCATGGCCTCCAGGTCGGCGTCGAGGCGCCGGCCCCGGGTACCAAAGTCACGGCCGGTGGCCTCGTAGTCGTCGGTGCGTCGGCCTACGCCGATTCCCAGCATGAAACGCCCACCGCTGATCTGGTCGACGGCGGCGGCCTGCTTGGCCACCATCGGCGCGCTGCGGGCCGGGGCCAGCAGCACGTTGGTTCGCAGGCCGATGCGGCTGGTGACGGCCGCGGCCGCGGCCATGGTGGTCATCGACTCGAAGCCGGGGTACACGATCCGGTCGATGGACGTGAGGGCGTCGAACCCGGCCTCCTCGGCCCGGCGGGCCCAGGCCAGCAGCAGCTCGCCGCTGGTGCCCTTGGTGGTGACCGGCAGCCCGATCCCGACCCTCATGCCAGTGCCTCCCTCATTTCAGTACCTCCCCCATTGCGGCACGTTCCCGTCCTTCCGCCGTCGCTCGGACCATCATGACGACCCCCGGCGGGCGCTACGGGCGTCCGCTTGCTCGCACGGGCTTCGCCCTACTCGCTCGCAAGTCGGACACCCGCATCCCCCGCCTGGTTGTCGCGGTTCCTCCGGCGGGAGGGTCGGATGAACGTATCCGGTCGGCGACGCCTCGCTTGTTCAGTTCGGCCGTCAAGGCCGGGACGATCGTCTGCCATTCGCCGATAAGGCCGATGTCGACCTGGTCGAAGATCTCGGCGTCGGGGTTCGAGTTGACGGCCATGAGCACCCCCGCGTTGCGGATGCCGACGGTGTGGTTGAACCGGCCGCTGGAGCCGACGGCCACCAGCAGCCGGGGCGACACCGCGTGCCCGGTGACCCCGATCTGGCGGCTGCGGGGCACCCAGCCCTGGTCGGTGACCCTGCGGGTGGCGCCCAGGGCGGCACCGGCCAGAGCGGCCCGCAGCTCGTCGATCACCGGGTAGCCGTCGGGTTCGACCCCTACGCCCACGGCCACCACGGTCCGGGCCCGGCGCAGCTCGCCGGTGTCGTCGTCGCGCTCGACCGCCACAGTGCGGATCCGGGCGGGCTCGGGAGCCGGGAGCATCTCGGCGGTGGGGTCGGTCGCGTCCGGGCGGGGAGGTCGCAGGGCCAGGACACCGGGCCGGATGGTGGCCATCTGCACCGGCGAGCGCGACAGGATCGGCACCTGGAGGCGGCCGCCGAAGGCGGGCTTCCAGGCGACCAGGCGACCGTCGGGGCTGACCTCGAGCCCCACCGCGTCGCCGGTCAGTCCCCAGCCGCAGCGGGCAGCCACGATGGAGGCCACCACCCGGCCTGAGCGGGTTCCCTCCACCAGGAGCGCCCAGGGCAGGCTGCGGGCTGCGGCCGCGGCCAGAGCGGCGGCCTGCTCGGAGGGCTCCGACGCCGACTCGATCACCAGCAGCCGGTCGGCGCCGGCCGGGCCCAGCCCCAGCGTGTTGGCGGCGTTGGCGGCGGTGGTAACTGCGGTCACCGTCCCCGAGATCCAGGCGGCCAGCTCGGCCGCCTCACCCAGCAGTTCGGCACCCACGCCAGGCTCGGTGAAGAAGCACCACACCGAACGCTCGCCCTCGGGGTGGTGCCCGTCGCGGCCGGCGTCCAGCAGGGCCGCGCTGGCCCGTGAGGCGTCCTGGCCGTCGTCGTCGGGTTCGGGCGGGTCGGAGAAGGCGCCGAGCTCCTCGAGCAGGTCGACGGCGTGGGCGACCGAGGCGGCCCGCAGGGCCCGCCGGCTGGCGGTCAGCACCCGGATTGGGCCGACCGATGTGGGGGAGCCCAGCGCGCCGAGCTGATCTGCGGGCACGTCGAGGTCAGCGGCGGTGAGCCGCAGGATGCGGTCGTCGGCCACCGCGGCGTACTCCTCGGGGGGTGCCTTGGACGGCGCGCAGAGCCGCTCCGCGGTGGACAGGGCGACCGGCAGGTCGCCGGTGACGGTGCAGTACCCGTCGTCGGTCTCCAGCTTGGCCGTGAATGCCCCGCCGGTCACGTCCAGCTCGCGTACCCCGGCCGCGAAGGGCAGATCCAGCAGTTCGGCGACCTCCACCGGCACCTGGCCGGTGTCGGAGTCGAGCGAGTTGAGGCCGGCCAGCACCAGATCGAAGGGGCCCTGGTGGCGGATGGCGGCGGCCAGCGCCACCGCGGTGGCCAGCGTGTCGGCACCGGCGAGAGCCGGATCGCACAGGTGCACTCCCCGGTGGGCGCCGCAGGCGATCATCTCCCGCAGGGCGTCGGCGGCCGCGAGCGGCCCCATGGTGAACACGACGACCTCGCCGTCCGGTCCGGCCAACTCGACGGCCTTGGCGTTGGCCCGCCGGCAGTAGGCGTTGACCTCCAGGGGCACGCCGTCCCGCACCAGGCGCCCGTCCTGCATCCGGAACTCGACCGGGGCAGGGATCTGCTTGACCAGGACTGCGATCCTCACGGCGTCCTGTATACCGTCTGAGCCGCCCGACGCTGCTACCGGGCCGGGTGAGTCTGCGACCAATGTTGCCCGCTCTTGTTCGCTACGCTCACGGGCCGCTCGGGTCGTGCCTTCCGCTCCTGTTCGCTGCGCTCACGGGCCGCTCAGGCCCGGGGCCTCGCCCGTATGCGCCCGATCGCTCGCCTATCCGCTCGGCCTCTAGTAGCCGATGACGGCGCCCCCGTCGACCCGCACGACCGAGCCGGTCACGAAGCTGGCCCGGGCGCTGCACAGGAACGCGATCACGTCGGCCAGCTCCGAGGCGTGCCCGAACCGGCCCATGGGGATGGAGGCCCGGTGGCGGTCGCGCACCGCCTCCGGGGTCGTGCCCTCGGCGGCAGCCCGGGCCGTCTGGGCGCGGGCCAGCGCCCCGGTGTCGAACTGGCCGGGCACGACCACGTTCACCAGCACCTCGGGGGCCAGCTCGATGGCCAGCGAGCGAGCCGCGGCGGCCACCCCGCTGCGGAACACCCCTGACAGGGCCAACTCGGGTGATGCCTCCACCACCGACCGGGCGGTGATGTACACCAGACGGCCGTCGCCGCCGGCCCGAAGGTGGGGTATGGCGGCGCGGGTCGCGGCCAGTGCGGGCCGCAGCATCCGCTCGTAGGCGGCTGCCTCGTCGTCGGCGGTGACCTCGGTCATGCCGCCGGGTGTGCCGCCGCTGGTGTTGACCACGCAGATGTCGAGGCCGCCGAGCCGCAACGCGGCCTCGTCCACCATCCGGGCCGGCTCGCCCACCACGGTCAGGTCGCCGGCCACCGCGACCGCGCCGGGCAACGACGCCGCGACCTCGGCCGCAAGTTCCCCCCGCCGCCCCGAGATCGCCACCAGCGCGCCCTCGGCCGCCAGCGTCTCGGCGGTGGCTCGCCCCAGCCCGGCAGTCGAGCCGAACACGATCGCCCGCCGCCCCGCCAAGCCCAGATCCATGGCGAGCGAAGCTAGCGGCCCCGACCAGCCCGGCCCGAGTCGGCGGGTGCGGCGTGACGGGCTGTAGGGTCGGTATACAGCATCGCGGAACGGTCACGGGAGGCGCCCACATGTCCTACGAGCAGGCGGCCAGAGACGCCGGCGTCGACCTCGACATGCCCCTGCTGCGGGCGGGCAACTTCGACCCGGTGGCCCAGGTCCACGACGTGCTGTTCGTGTCGGGCTCCATCGCGCTGGCCCCCGGCGGCGGCGGGATCGCCTACGTGGGCCGCCTCGGAGGCGACATGGACATCGAGACCGGCCAGGCCAGCGCACGGGGCGCAGCCGAGGCCATCCTGGCGTCGGTGCACCAGCACCTGGGCAGCCTCGACGAGGTACTGCGGGTGGTGCGCCTCACTGGCTACGTGGCCAGCGACCCCGGCTTCAACGCCCAGCCCAAAGTGATCAACGGGGCCAGCGACCTGATGATCGAGGTGTTCGGCGACGCCGGGCGCCATGCCCGCTCCGCCATCGGCGTGGCCGAACTGCCCCTCGGGGCCTCCGTCGAGGTCGAGGCCATCTTCCAGATCAAGCCCTGACCC
>VYCW01000022.1 GCA_009843735.1 Acidimicrobiaceae bacterium
GCCACCTTCGCGGTGGGCCTCATCACCCGCTCCACCAAGGAGTACCTGCGCCAGCAGAAGGCTCTGGAAGAGGAGGCGGAGGCGCTCATCCTCATGGCCGATGCCGAAGAGGACGAAGAGGCGGACACCGACGAAGAGTCCTAGAGGCCGAGCGGCCGGCCGGGCCGTCGCTATGGCCATCGGCTCGCGGACCGGCTCCGCGGCCGACCTGCTGGTGGTAGGGCTGGGCAACCCCGGCGACGAGTACGCCCGGACCCGCCACAACGCGGGCCGGTGGGTGGTGGACGAGTTGGTGGGCCGCCACGACGGTCGGCTGCGCCGGGCCCGCCGCCTGCAGGTGATGGTGTGCGAGGTGCGGGTCGGGCAGCGCCGGATGGCGGTGGCCGCACCGGTCACATGGATGAACGAGTCCGGCCGGGCGGTGGCGCCTCTCGTGCGCCGCTTCGGCCTCCGCGACCTGGAACGCCTGGTGGTAGTGCACGACGAACTCGACCTGCCCGTGGGCCGTTTGAAGGTCAAGACCGGCGGCGGGCTCGCCGGCCACAAGGGGCTGGTGTCGATCAGGGCGCACCTGCGGAGCGACGCCTTCACCCGGGTGCGCGTCGGTGTCGGCAAACCCCACGCCACCCCCAAGGGGGGCGAGTACGTCCTCAAGCGTCCGTCCCGGTCCGAGCAGGTTGAGCTGGAGGGGGCTGTGGCCCGAGCGGCCGATGCGGTGGAGTGCTTCCTGGAGAATGGACTAGAGGTCACCATGAACCGCTTCAACACAGCCTGAGAACCGTGGCCGCTACCTCCGAGACCCGCGACGGTCTGCGATCCCTGCTGCCGCTGCTGGCAGAGCTTCCCGGTCTGGACGAGTTGCTGGGCCGGCGCGCCGCTTCGCTGGCTGTGCCCGAAGCCACCCGGGCGCCGGCTGTGGCTGGCCTGAGCGCGGCCTCGAACCGGCGGCCGCTGCTGGTCGCGGTGCCGACCCGAGTAGAGGCTGAGTCCCTCGCCGCCGACCTGGCCGCCTTCCTGGGCGCGGGCGAGGTTGAGGAGTTGCCGGCCTGGGAGACCCTGCCCTTCGAGCGGGTGAGCCCGTCGATCCACACCATGGGAAGGCGCTGCCGCGTCCTGCACCGGATGACGGACCCAGCCGTCACGCCGGCGGTGGTCGTGGCCTCGGCGCGGGCGCTGGCCCAGTTCGTGTCGGCGGAGACGGCCGCCGCACCGATCAATCTGAGCGTCGGCGACTCCGTCGACCAGTCGGCGCTGGTGCGGCGCCTGTCGGAGTTCGGCTACCACCGGGAGCACCAGGTCGAGCACCGGGGGGAGATGGCCGTCCGTGGCTCGATCGTCGACGTCTACCCCTCAACGGCGTCGGCACCGGTTCGCATCGACTTCTGGGGTGACGACATCGACCGGGTGGTGGAGTTCTCGGTCGGCGATCAGCGGTCCACCAACCGCTTGGACCACCTCGAGGTATACCCGGCCCGGGAACTGCGTCCCGACGAGACGATGCGGCGGCGGGCCGCCGGTCTGGTGGCCAGCCAGCCATGGGGGCGGGAGCAGTGGGACCGGCTGGCCGACGGCGAGTTCTTCGAAGGCATGGAGTCGTGGTGGCCGTGGCTGGTGGACCGGCCCGCGGTGGTGCCCGCTCTTCTGGGTGCCGGCGGCGCGCTGGTGGTTGTGGAACCGCGCCGCCTGGCCGACAGGGTCTCCGAGATCCTGGCCGAGGAAGCGGACCTCGCTGCGGGCCTGGCCAAGACCTGGAACACCGACGCCGCCGGCATGCCCCCGCTTCACGCCGGCTACGACCAGTTGGTGGCGGCGGCGGCCGCCTCGCCGGTGTGGGAGCTGCCCGCAGTGCCGGACTCCGTTGGCCTGCCCGCGCTGGCCGCGTCCGGTTGGGACCGGGTGCACGGCAATGTCGAGCCGCTGGCGGCGCGCCTGCGCGATCTGAGCGGGCGGGGCTACCGGGTAGTGCTCGGCGCTCCCGGCGGGGCCGCAGCACGCCTGAGCGGCCTGCTCGCCGAGCACGGCGCCGGCGTCGAGCCGGTGGAGGCGACGCTCGACCGGGGCGCGGTCCTGGAAGGGGTCAAGCTGGCCCTGCTGTCGGAGACCGATGTGACCGGCCGGCGGCGCGCCCACCGGCCGCCGAGGACGCGGTCCCGCGATCAGCGCCGCTTCCTCGCCGATCTCGTTCCCGGGGCGTTCGTCGTGCATCAGCACCACGGGGTGGCCCGTTTCGAGGGCATGGTCCGCCGGGCTGTCGGCGGTCACGAGCGCGAGTACCTGCTCCTCGCCTACCGGGGCAGGGACCGTCTCTACGTGCCCTCCGACCAGATCTCCTCGATCCGCCACTACACCGGTGGCGACTCGCCGACGCTGTCGCGGATGGGCGGCTCGGACTGGGCGGCCACCAAGAACCGGGTGCGGCGGGCGGTGGCCGAGGTGGCCCAGGAGTTGGTCGTGCTCTACCAGAAGCGCATGACCACCGCCGGTCATGCCTTCGACCCGGATACCCCGTGGCAGCGCGAGCTCGAGGACTCCTTCGAGTACCAGGACACCCGGGACCAGCAGCAGGCCAGCGACGAGGTGAAGCGCGACATGGAGCGGCCGGTGCCCATGGACCGGCTCCTGGTGGGGGACGTGGGCTTCGGCAAGACCGAGATCGCGGTGCGGGCCGCGTTTAAGGCGGTCCAGAGCGGGCGCCAGGTGGCGGTGCTGGTGCCCACCACGCTGCTGGCCCAGCAGCACACCCAGACCTTCCGCGACCGCTACGGGCCCTTCCCGGTGCGGGTGGAGACGCTGAGCCGGTTCCTGACCCCGCCCCAGACAAGGGAGGTGCTGCGAGGACTGGAGACGGGCGAGGTCGACGTGGTCGTGGGCACCCACCGGATGTTGTCGGCCGATGTGAGCTTCAAGCGCCTCGGTCTGCTGGTCATCGACGAGGAGCAGCGCTTCGGGGTCCGGCACAAGGAGTCGATCAAGTCGCTGAAGGCTGATGTGGACGTCCTGACCCTGACGGCCACACCGGTGCCCCGCACCCTGGAGATGAGCCTTACCGGCATCCGCGACATGTCCCTGCTCGAGACCCCGCCCGCGGACCGCCAGCCCATCCTCACCTACGTGGGCGAGCAGGCCGACCGCCCGGCGGCCGAGGCCATCCGGCGCGAGCTGCTGCGCGACGGGCAGGTCTTCTACGTCCACAACCGGGTGGCCGACATCGAGCATGTCGCCCAGCGGGTGCGCTCCCTGGTGCCGGAGGCCCGGGTGGCCGTGGCCCACGGCCAGATGGACGAGGGCACGTTGGAGCGTGTCGTGCTCGACTTCGCCGACTACCGCTACGACGTGCTGGTCTGCACCACCATCATCGAGTCCGGCATCGACATGCCCACGGTCAACACCCTGGTGGTGGACCGGGCCGACCGCCTCGGCCTGGGCCAGCTCCACCAGATCCGCGGCCGGGTAGGCCGCGCCGGCCGGCGGGCCTACGCCTACCTGTTCCATCCCGTCGACCGCATTCTCAGCGAGGAGGCCTACGAGCGGCTCAAGACCATCGGGGAGGCGACCCAGCTGGGATCCGGATACCGGATCGCCATGCGCGACCTTGAGATCAGGGGCGCGGGGAACCTGCTGGGCGAGGCCCAGTCGGGGCACATCGCCGCGGTCGGGTACGACCTCTACTGCCGCCTTGTGAACGAGGCGGTGGCCGAGCTGCGGGGCGAGACCGTCTCCGAGCCGCCCGAGGTGAGCATCGAGGTTCCCGTCGACGCGCACATCGGCGCTGACTACATCTCGCGGGAGGCCGCCCGCCTCGAGGCGTACCGCCGCCTCGCCGCGGCCACGGAGCTGTCGGAGCTGGCCGACATCCGAGCCGAGTGGATCGACCGGTTCGGCCCCGTCCCCGAGCCGGCCGAAGCGCTGCTGGCCATCGGCAGGCTGCGGGTGGAGTGCCTGCGCCACGGGGTCGCCGAGGTGGTCGTCACCCGCCGCGGCGGGGGTCCCCTTACCGCGGCACGCTATGCGGCCCGCCTGGCCCCGGTGGAGTTGCCGGCCAGTCGCCAGGTGCGGCTCCGCCGCCTGTACGGCGACCGTGCCGTCTACAAGGACGAGGCACGGGAGCTGCACGTTCCGTTGCGGGCCGACGCAGGACCGGTCATCGACCAGCTCGTGACGCTCCTGGCCGATGTGGTGGCGGCCGGCGCGCCAGCCGACGCTCCTCCCGACGCTAGGGTTCGGACTTCGTGAGCCGGATCCGCCTCATCGCAGCCGCTTGCGCCGTAGCGGCGTCTATGGTGGCGTCTGCGTGTGGCGCCTCGTCCGACGCGGCCGCGGAGGTGGCCGGCGTGGAGTACCCGGTCGACGACCTGACCGCCTACCTCGAGACCACCGATCCCGACAGCGAGGCTCGGGCGCTGCGGGCCGAGGCGGCCGCCTGGCTCACCAACTGGGTGTTCTTCACCGCCCTGGAGCAGGAGATGGCCGAGCGGGGGATCGCGGTCACCAACGCGCACGAGGCCCAAGCGGTCGCCGACATCACCCAGGCCGATCCGTCCTTCGTGCCGGGCGCCGCCGGGAGCCGGATCGTGATCCGTCAGCGGGCCGCGACCCTGGCCGCGTTCGAGTGGACCGAGCGTGAGGTGCCCGCCGCGGTCGCGGGCGAACCGCCGCGCCACCTGTGCTCGAGGCACATCCTGGTGGCGACCCAGCCGGAGGCCGATCAAGTGATGGCCCGACTCGAGGCCGGAGAGGACTTCGTCCTGCTGGCTCTTGACCTCTCGCTCGACCCGGGCAGCGGATCCCTGGGCGGCGACCTCGGCTGCGTGCCGGAGGGCTCGTTCGTGGCGCCCTTCGAGGATGCGGCCTACGGGGCCGGCCCCGGCAAGGTAGTGGTGGCGGAGTCGCAGTTCGGCTTCCACGTCATCGAGGTGATCAGCTCCGGACCGGCCACCGCACAGAATCACCCCCAGCTCGACGCGGAGTCGCTGGCCCGGATGGCCGAGGACGCGGAGCTGGCTGCGCTCAGCGTCGCGCAGGGCGAGGCTCAGGCCCAGCGCCAGCAACTCCTGATCGACATACAGCAGCAGATCTTCGAGCGCTACGGGCCGGATGTGAAGATCGACGACCGCTACGGGCGCTGGGACCCCGACGAGTTCCGGGTGGTCGTGGACCAGGCCGGCTGACCGGGTCCGGTCCGGTGTCCAACCTCGCTTCCACCCCCGGCGCCCCCGAGCACGGTGCCGAGGGCCTTCACACCGCCATCGAGCGTCTCGACGAGCTTGTGCGGACACTGCGCACCGAATGTCCATGGGACCGCGAGCAGACCCACACCAGCCTCCGCCGCTACCTGCTGGAGGAGACGTACGAGGCGCTGGAGGCGCTCGACGCCAGGACCGGCGGCGACGGCGATGCCGAGGCTCTGGACCGGGATCTGTGCGAGGAGCTCGGCGACCTGCTCTACCAGGTCTGGTTCCAGGCCCACCTGGCCTCCGAGCGCGGCGCCTTCAGCATCGTGGACGTCGCCCAGGGAGTGCGGGACAAGCTGATCGCACGCCATCCCCACGTCTACGGCGACGTTGTGGCCCCCGACGCCGACGCGGTGCGGGCCAACTGGGACGTCATCAAGCTCCAGGAGAAGGGGCGCGACTCGGTGATGGACGGCATCCCGCAGACGCTCCCCGCGCTGCTGCGGGCCGTGAAAGTGCAGAAGCGGGCGGCTGCAGCCGGCCTCGACGCGGATGACCGGCCGCGGGGCCCGTTCATGGAGACGGAGGGTGCGCTGGCCGAGCTTCGAGCCGATCCGAACGAGCACACTCTGGGAGAGTTGCTGCTGGCCGCGGTGGAGCTGGGCCGGCGCATCAAGGTCGATCCCGAGGACGCCCTGCGGGCCGCGACCGAGCGGGCCGAGGGGCGCTATCGCACGCAAGAGGCCGACCGGGGCTAGAATTCGGCCTCCACACCGACGGACGCCGAGGGACTGGACGGAGCGGCGCCCGACCGTGAGGCCGTGCCGTGCCCGGCGCGGCGTCGATCACAACCCGGAGGTTCGCCGGTGGGTGGCATAGAGGCAGTCCAGGCGCGCGAGGTGTTCGACTCTCGGGGCAATCCCACCGTGGAGGTCGACGTCGAGCTGCGGTCGGGCGCCAGCGGCCGGGCGATGGTGCCGTCAGGGGCGTCGACCGGAGCGTTCGAAGCGGTCGAGCTGCGCGACGGCGGCGACCGTCTGCGGGGCCGGGGCGTCCTCGACGCTGTCGCTAACGTCGTCGGCGAACTGGCCGACGCGGTCAGGGGCCTGGACGCCGTCGATCAGCGGGCCGTGGACGTGGCGCTCATCGACGCCGACGGCACCGACAGCAAGTCGCGCCTGGGTGCCAACGCCATCCTCGGGGTGTCGCTGGCCGCGGCCCGGGCCGCCGCGGCCGAGCTAGAGATCCCGCTGTGGCGCCACGTCGGCGGGGCCAATGCCCACGTGCTCCCGGTGCCCATGATGAACGTCATCAACGGGGGAGCGCACGCCGACAACAACGTCGACTTCCAGGAGTTCATGGTGGTGCCCGTCGGGGCCGCCTCGTACTCAGAGGCCCTGCTGTGGGGCGTCGACGTGTATCACGAACTCGCCGCCGTGCTGCGGTCCCGGGGCCTGTCCACCGGACTGGGCGACGAGGGAGGCTTCGCCCCCGACCTGGGCTCCAACGCCGACGCGGTCGCGCTGCTGGCCGAGGCCACCGAGCGGACCGGCTTGGCGGTCGGCGACGACATCGCCTTCGCGCTGGACGTGGCGTCGACGGAGTTCTTCGCCGACGGCCGCTATGTGCTGTCCAGCGAGGATCGGACCCTCGACTCGGGCGAGATGGTCGATGAGCTCCGCCGGCTCTGCGACGCCTATCCCATCGTGTCGGTGGAGGACGGCATGGCCGAGGAGGACTGGGACGGCTGGTCGCAGCTGACGGCCGCACTGGGGGCGAGGGTGCAACTGGTGGGCGACGACCTGTTCGTAACCAACAGCGAGCGGCTGGCCCGCGGCATCGAGTCGGCGGCAGCCAACGCCATCCTGGTCAAGGTAAACCAGATCGGGACCCTCACCGAGACGCTGGAGTGCGTGGAACTCGCGGTTCGCAGCGGCTTCGGGGCCGTGATGTCGCACCGGAGCGGGGAGACCGAGGACACCTTCATCGCCGACCTTGCGGTGGCCACGAACTGCGGTCAGATCAAGACCGGTGCTCCGGCCCGCAGTGACCGGGTGGCCAAGTACAACCAGCTCCTGCGGATCGAGGAGCAGCTCGGCGAGGCCGCCGCCTTCAGGGGCCGGGCCGCGCTGGCGCCTGCCGCCGCGAGCACATCTCAGACGTCATGAAACGGGCGTGGTGGCATCGCCTGCTCCTAGTGACCCTGTTCGCGGGCACCCTCGGCGCGGCCGTGATGTTCGGCGCGTCGTCGGTGGGCACCTGGTTCGACCAGAACGCTCAGCGGGCCGATGCCGAGCACATTGCGGTTGAGCTCGAGGCCCGCATCGCCGAGCTCACCGACGAGATCGACCGGCGCACCGACAAGGACGGGGTGCGGCGCGAGGCGCTCTGCTTCGGGCCCTACGTGGAGCCCGGGACCGAGGTCTATGCGGTGATGGGTCTCAACGGCTGCGTCGGCGCGCCCCAGAGGCCGGCCGGGTAGGGGAGCCATGCCGGCCCACCGCTTCGATCTGAAGGTCCGCTTCTACGAGCTGGACCCCTACGGGCATCTGAACCACTCCGCTTACATCCAATTCTTCGAGACGGGCCGGATCGAGCTTCTGGATGAGGTCGGAGTGGACCTGGAGTCGTTCGCGGCCCGGGGGTACCGGTTCGTGGTCAACCGCATCCAGACGTCGTTCGACCGGCCGGTTCACGCCGGTGAGACCATCACGGTGGAGACCGAGGTCGTGGAGTTCCGCCGGGCCTCGTCGTTGTGGCGCCAGCGCCTGATGCGCGGCGACGAGGTGGTAGCCCGCCAGGAGGTGCGGGCCGCGATCACCAACACAGCGGGCAAGCCGGCGCGAGTCCCCCCCGACGTGATCGAGGCGCTGGGCCCCTATTTCGTGTGAGCGCCTGCAGGCTCAATCGGCCTCAGTGTCTCCCGCTCTTGTTCGCTGCGCTCACGGGCCGCTCGGGCCACGGCCTCGCTAAGCGCCGCGGAGGATCCCTATGAGATCGCGGCCGATCGGCTCGGCCTCTAGGCTCAATCGGATGGCAGCCACCGATCTGCGCTCGGTCTCAAGCGTTGAAGAGGTGTCGCAGGGGCTTCGCGACCACGCCTACCTGCCTGACGAGGCGCTGGCCACTGCGGTTTACCTGGCCCTGCGCCTGCGCCGGCCGCTGCTGCTGGAGGGCGAGCCCGGCGTGGGCAAGACCGAGGTGGCCAAGGTGATCGCCGACTGGGGCGGCGGGCGCCTCATCCGGCTGCAGTGCTACGAGGGCATCGACGCCGCCCAGGCCGTCTACGAGTGGGACTACGCCCGCCAGCTGATGCACCTCCGGACGATGGAGGCCACCGGGCGGGCCCAGGGCGCCGACGAGGCCAGCCTGGCCGACGAGCTCTACAGCGAGCGCTTCCTGGTGCGCCGGCCCCTGCTGGAGGCGATCGAGGCCGGCGACGGCCCGCCCCCGGTGCTGCTCGTCGACGAGGTCGACCGTTCCGACGACGAGTTCGAGGCCTTCCTGCTCGAGGTGCTGTCGGACTACTCGATAACCATCCCCGAGGTGGGCACCTTCGCGGCCGTCGATCCGCCGGTGGTGGTCATCACGTCCAACCGCACCCGCGACGTGCACGACGCCCTCAAGCGGCGCTGCCTGTACCACTGGGTGTCGCATCCGGGTGCGCAGCGTGAGGCGGAGATCATCCGGCTGCGGGCCCCGGAGGTGGCCGACACTCTGGCGCAGGAGGTGGCCCACGCCGCGGCCGCCATCCGCGACGTCGGCCTCTACAAGCCTCCCGGAGTGGCTGAGACCATCGACTGGGCCCGTGCCCTGAGCCTCCTCGGCGGGGCCAAGCTCGATCTGGCCAACGCGTCGGCCACCCTGGGCGCCCTGCTGAAGTACCGCGAGGACCGCGACCGGGTCATCGAGCACGACCTGGCCGCCATCGTGTCCGAGGCCGCAGCCGCCCGCAGCGCATGAGCCGGCCACAATCCGGCTCCGATCCGATCGATGTGGCCGTCGGGTTCGCCGGCGCGCTGCGCCGGGCCGGTCTCGAGGTCTCGCTCACCTCCGCGCTGCTCTACTCGGAGGCGCTGTCGGTTTGCGACGTCACCAGCCGCGAGTCGCTGTACTGGGCCGGCCGGTGCGCGCTGGTCCACCGTTTCGAGGACGTCGGGGTGTACGACGCCGTCTTCGCGGCCTACTGGCTGGGCAAGCCCCTGGGCACGGTCTCGCCCACCACCGCGTTGAGCGTGCCGGTGGTCCTGCAGGTCGACGACGCCGGCGATTCCGCCACCGACGAGGAGGAGCCCGGTCGCGACTCCGATGTGATCACCGTTCGCTACAGCGCCACCGAGATCCTCGCCACCAAGGACTTCGCCGACTGCACCGACGATGAGCTGGAGGAGGCCCGCCGGCTGATGGAGCGGCTGAGGTTCTGCGGCCCGACGAGGCCCAGCCGCCGCCTGGAGCCGACACGGTCGTGCCGGGGCCGTCTGGACGTGCGGCGCACGGTCCGGGCGGCCATGCGCTCGGGGGGAGAGCCCATGCGCATGCACCGTCGCATGAGCGGTCGCCGGCCCCGGCGCCTGGTGCTGCTGCTGGACGTGTCCGGGTCGATGGAGCGCTACGCCCGGGCCCTGCTGCGCCTGGTCCACGCGGCGGTGGCGGGACGCAGCCGGGTCGAGGCCTTCGCGTTGGGCACCCGACTCACCCGGCTCACCCGGGAGCTGTCGTCGCGGGACCCGGACCGGGCCATGCGGGCCGCGTCGGCCGCGGTGCCCGACTGGAGCGGCGGCACCCGCCTCGGCGCCGGCCTGAGAGCCTTCAACGACGAGTGGGGATGCCGGGGGATGGCCAGGGGATCGGTCGTGGTCATCCTCTCCGACGGCTGGGACCGGGGCGACCCCGCGGAGATGTCAGAGCAGATGCAGCGTTTGGGCAGGGTGGCGAACCGGGTGGTTTGGGTCAACCCGCTGAAGGCCTCACCCGGTTACGCGCCGCTGGCCCGGGGGATGGCGGCCGCCCTGCCCCACGTCGACGACTTCGTGGAGGGCCACAACCTCGAGTCGCTGGAGCGCCTGGCCGAACTCGTGCTCACCGACACGCCCAGGGCCTCGCGGCCGCGGGACGGGAGCCGCGCCGCGGGCCCAGCACTCACCGGAGCCTCGGCGTGAAAGAGATCCTGGTCGAGCTCGATCGCTGGCAGCAGGCCGGTGAGAAGGCTGCGGTGGCCCGCGTCGTCGACCTGGAGGGCTCGGGACCGCGCTCGCCGGGCGCGGCCATGGCCGTCACCGCCGATGCCGAGGTGGTCGGGTCGGTGTCGGGTGGCTGCGTGGAGGGTGCGGTGGTGACCGAGTCGTTGGAGGTGATTGTCGCCGGCGACCGGCGCATCGTCACCTTTGGCTACAGCGATGACGAGGCCTTCGCGGTCGGGCTCACCTGCGGCGGGACCATCCATCTGTTCCTTGAGCCCCTGGAATGGGGTCCGGTTCATGACGCTCTCGCCGCGGACCTGGCTGAGGAGTCCCCTGCGGCGCTGGCCACGGTGGTGGAGGGCCCCGGGGTGGGCGCCAAGATGCTGGTCCGCCCCGAGGGAGTGCCGACGGTCGGCTCGCTGGGCACCGCGGGCCTCGATCGGGCCGTGCAGCGCGACGCCCGCGGCGAGCTGGTGGCGGGCCGCTCGGGACTGCGCCGGTACTCGGAGGAGGGCGAGTACTCCGAGCAGGGAGAAATCCACGGCCAGGAGGTGGCGGTGTTCGTCGAGTCGTTCGCCCCTCCGCCCCGGATGCTGATCTTCGGCGCGGTGGACTTCACCGCGGCCCTGGCCAGGGTGGCCAAGGTTCTCGGCTACCGGGTGACGGTGTGTGACGCCCGGTCGGTGTTCGCCACCTCCAAGCGGTTCCCGATGGCCGACGAGGTGGTGGTCTCGTGGCCCGATCGGCTGCTCGAAGAGGTCGGGCACGGGCTCGGCCCGAGGGACGCGGTGTGCGTGCTCACCCACGACGCCAAGTTCGACGTGCCCGCCATCTGTTCGGCCCTCGGCACCGACGTCGGCTACATCGGGGTGATGGGTAGCCGCCGCACCCACGACGACCGCACCCGCCGCCTGATCGAGGCCGGGGTGACCCAGGAGCAGTTGGGCCGCCTGCGCTCGCCCATCGGGCTCGACATCGGTGCGGCCACCCCAGAGGAGACGGCCGTCTCGATCGTGTCCGAGATCATCTCCCGGCGCACCGGCCGTGAGGCCCGGGCCCTCTCCGCCACCAGCGGCCCCATCCACGACTGACCCAGCCAACTCCGGCCCGGCGCAGGTTGTGTAGCACAAAAACACATGTAATGATGCGAAGTGCCGGAGTGCCACCCCCACAACCCTTGGAGACCGGTGGGGTGGTGCTCCGGCACTTGCGTGATATCTAGTGTAACGCCATTAGACTACACTTAGCAACCGATAGTCGTACTGCCGGCTCGGATTCGGGAGACTTGTAGGAGTGGCAGTCGTCCGGGGGGCGTTGTGATCGGTGTTGGTCGTGCTGGTGGCGGGCAGACTGGCGTCGTGACTGACGGTGGCACGAGCGAGGCGCACGGCGAGGATCGCCGTCTCGGCGTCGCGGCCGTGGTGCTGGCCGCGGGAGCCGGTGTCCGCTTCGACGGCGAACGCCACAAGCTGCTGTGCGAGGTGGGGGGCGTGCCGCTAGTGCGCCGGGCCGTGGACGCGGCCCTGGCCGCCGACCTCGACGAGACCATCGTGGTGATGGGGGCCGTCGACCTGCTGGCGGTGCTGCCCGAGGAGGTCACCGTGCTTCAGAACGAGGCCTGGGAGCAGGGCCAGGCCACATCGCTGGCCGCGGCGGTGAGCTACGCCGGCTCGCGGGGCCACCGGGCGGTGGTATTCGGCTGCGGGGACCAGCCCGGGGTGCCGGCCTCGGCCTGGGCCGCGGTGGCCGAGGCCGACTGCGACCTCGCCGTGGCCGACTTCGGCGGGGCCCGCCGGCCCCCGGTCCGTATCGGCGCGGCGTTGTGGAGCCACTTGCCCCTCACCGGCGACGAGGGCGGGCGGGTGCTGATGCGCCGCAGACCGGAGTTGGTGCAGGCGATACCCTGCGAGGGGAACCCCGACGACATCGACACCCTGGAGGACCTGCGAAAATGGAACTGAACGACTCATTCGAGGTGGCCCATCCCATCGGCGCGGTGTGGGATGTCATCACCGACGTGGAACGCATCGCTCCGTGCCTGCCCGGCGCGCAGCTCACTGGCAGCGACGGCGACGCCTACGAGGGACTGGTCAAGGTCAAGGTCGGCCCCATCACGTCGCAGTACAACGGCAAGGCCTCCTTCACCGAGAGAGACGACGCCAACCACCGGCTGCTGATGTCGGCCAGCGGGCGCGACACCCGCGGCGCGGGCAACGCATCGGCCGAGATCACGGTGGCCCTCGAAGCGGTCAGCGACACCGCCACCAGGGTGAGCGTCAACACCGACCTCACCATCACCGGCAAGGTGGCGCAGTTCGGTCGGGGCGTGCTGGCCGATGTCAGCAAGAAGCTGATGGGACAGTTCGCCGACAACCTGGCCGCGCTGGTCGCGGCCGATGTCGACTCCGGCGAGTCCGCCGAGGCGGAGGCGGCCGGCGAGCCGGCCGGGTCAGATGCTTCCGATGACGGCGCTCCAGACGAGGCCCCTGCGGCGCCAGCGCCCCAGACCGAGGTCGAGGCCGTCGACCTGCTGGAAGTTGCCGGAGCCCCCGTGCTTAAGCGGCTCGTGCCCGTGATCGTGGCCGTCATCGTCGTGGTGATCCTGGTCATCATCGTCCTGGCTGCCTGATCTCACCCAGTACACGGTGACGGCTGGCACTGATCGCACGGCGAGCGAGGAACAGCCCGCCGGCGCGGCGGGATCCAGCCGCAGCCACGGCGACCTCGCGGAAGTTGCGAGGCTGTTGGGGCGCGAGCCGGCCGGCGACTTCGAGGTGGTCGTGCGGAATGGCTCTGGCGGGCCCGCGGTCATCCGCAATTCCCCCATCCTCGGTGACGGGCGGCCCATGCCCACCCGCTACTGGCTCGTGGATGATCGGCTGCGCCGGATGGTCGGGCGCTTGGAGTCCGGGGGCGGGGTTCGGGCCGCGGAAGCGGCCGTGGATCCAGGGGAGCTGGCCGCGGCCCATGCCCGTTACGCAGCCGAGCGCGACTCGGCCATCCCGTCAGGTCATCAGGGCTCGGTGCCCGCAGCGGGCGTGGGGGGCACGCGGCGGGGTGTGAAGTGCCTCCATGCCCACTACGCCTGGCACCTGGCCGGTGGCGACGACCCGGTCGGGCGCTGGGTGGCCGAACGCCTTGGTCCGGACGCGGCGGCGTCGCTGCGGAGAGTGGGATGAGCCCCGGCCTGGTGGCCGTGGTGGACTGCGGCACCAACACCACCCGGCTCCTCATCACCGACGGCCGCGGGCCCGCGGCCGAGAGACGCTCGGAGATAACCCGCCTCGGCCGGGGCGTCGACGCCAGCGGCCGCCTCGAGGTGGCCGCGGTCGAGCGCACCCTGGCCTGCCTGCGGGACTACCGGGAGGCCATCGAGCGCTACAATCCGTCGGCGGTGCGGGTCATCGCCACCTCAGCGGTGCGTGACGCCGCCAACCGGTCGGAATTCCTCGAGCCGGCCGAGTCGATCCTGGGAGCGGTTCCCGAGGTCCTATCGGGCCGCGAGGAGGCCGACATGTCCTTCCGGGGAGCGGTCAGCGAACTGGACCAGGTCGAGGGACCCTTCCTGGTGGTCGACATCGGGGGAGGATCCACCGAGCTGTCGTACGGAGTCCAGCACTGCACCGATGCGCTGTCGCTGGACATCGGCAGCGTGCGCCTCACCGAGAAGTACGTCCATCACGACCCGCCCCGACCCGAGGAGCTCTCGGTGTGCCTCTCGGTGACCGAGTTGCACCTCGACGACGCCGTGCGGGCCATTCCCGCGTTGAGCGGCGAATGCCGGCTGGTCGGCGTCGCCGGGACGATCACCACGGTCGCCGCGGTGGAGTTGGGCCTGGCCACCTACGACCGTGACCGGGTGCACCACTTCAGGCTCTCCAAGGACGCGGCCGAGGACGTGTTCCGCACCCTGGCCACCGAGGCGCTGGCCGATCGGGTCCACAACCCCGGCCTGCACCCCGGTCGGGCCGACGTGATCGTGGCCGGAACCTGCATCCTGGTGAGGATCATGCGGTACTTCGACTTCGACGAATGCCTTGTCTCGGAGGCGGACCTGCTCGACGGCCTGGCCCTGTCCCTGCTCGAAGCCTGAGGCCCGAGCGGGGACTAAGGTGCGCGGCCGTGAGCACCCTGCTTGGACGGCGAGTGCTGCTACGGCCCCTGACGCGCAGCGACTTCGGCGAGTGGCGTGAGGTCCGCCGGCGCAACCGTGACCGCCTCAAGGAATGGGAGCCCCAGGCCGTGCCAGGACGCCCCGACTCCGCCGAGGATCCCCGGGCTTTCGCCGACCGCTGCTCGGCCCGCCGGCGCGAGCGCCAGCACGGAACGGGCTACGGGTTCGGGGTGTTCGTTGACGGCTGCTTCCGGGGCGAGATGAACCTGTCGTCGATCCAGCGCGGGCCGTTCCAGTCGTGTTACGTCGGCTACTGGATCGACGAGGCCGTCGCCGGCAACAGCTACACGCCGGAGGCCCTCGTGGTGGCGGCCCGTTTCGCGTTCGAGGAGCTGCGGCTGCACCGGCTCCAGGTGGCCATCGTGCCCCGCAACTCGGCCAGCCTCAGAGTGGTCGGGAAGCTCGGTCTCCGCTACGAGGGCCTGGCCGAGCGTTACGTCGAGATCAACGGGGTGTGGGAGGACCACCACCGCTTCGCCATCACCGAGGAGGAGTGGCGAGCCCGGGCCCCGGAGCTCGTCGCGGCGTGGATCTCGCCGGTGCAGGACAGCCAGGCCGGGCGCCCGGTCTCTGAGCTGGTGCCGGGACGCACCGACAAGCACGGTTGAGACCGAGCCCGGGTCAACGCTCAGCGCCTAGGGCTGGGCGGTTCTAGCGCTCCGTCTCGGGGCTGGCCGAGCGGCCCGCGGGGCGGATCTCGAGGATCAGGTCGCCGGGTTCGAGCAGCCCGCCCGGCGCGGCCGCGATCGACTCCACCGTGCCCGCCACCGGCGCCGAGATGGACGACTCCATCTTCATGGCCTCTATCACCGCCACGGTGTCGCCGGCCTCGACCCGGTCGCCGACCGCCACCGACACGTTGACCGCCCCCCTGAACGGCGCAGCCACATGGCCCGGCATGGTCGGGTCGGCTCGGGCGTGTTCGGGCCGGTCCGAGGCCACCGTGCGGTCGAGAGTGTCGATGTCGCGGGGTTGGCCGTTGACCCTGAAGCCGACGATGCGGATGCCCTCGTCGTTGGGCTCGCTGATCGATCGCAGCCCCAGCAGCAGCCGCACACCCCGGCCCAGCACCACGGCGGTGTCCTGCTCGTGGGGGTCGAGGCCGTACCAGAACAGCAGCGATGGCAGTACCGACAGGTCGCCGTAGCGGTCTGTCTTCTCCGCCTGATCCGCCGACGGCGTGGGGAACAGCAGCCGGTTGAGGGTGGCCCGGCGGTCGGAGGCCAGCCCGGCCAGATCGGCCTCGGTGAGGTCCTTGCGGGTCGGCGACCAGGACCGGCCCTCGGTGGCCCGGGTGCGGAACGGCTCGGGAAACCCTCCAGGGGGCGTGCCCAGCTGCCCGTGCAGGAAGCCGATGACGCTGTCGGGAAGGTCGACGCTGGCCGGGTCCTCCAGCAGCTGCTCGGGGGTCACCTCTGAGGCGACCAGGTGCAAGGCCAGGTCGCCGACCACCTTCGACGACGGCGTGACCTTGATGGGGCGGCCGAGCAGCTCGTTGCAGGCGGCATAGAGCCGCTCCACTTCCTCGAAGCGGTGTCCCAGGCCCAACGCCCGGCCCTGGGCCCGCAGGTTGGAGAGCTGGCCGCCGGGAATCTCGTGGCGGTAGACGGTTCCGGTGGGCGACTGCAGGCCGGCCTCGAACGGGGCGTACACCCGTCGCACCGCCTCCCAGTAGGGCTCCAGATCGCCGATGGCGTCGAGGCTGAGGCCCGTCTCGTGGTCGGTGTCGTCGGTCATGGCCACGACCGAGGCGATCGACGGCTGAGACGTCATGCCCGACAGGGGCGGAGCGGCGGCGTCGATCGCGTCCACGCCGGCTTCGATGGCGGCCATGTACGTCGCCAGCTGGCCCCCTCCGGTGTCATGGGTGTGCAGATGCACCGGCTGGTCGAAGCGCTCCCGCAGGGCGGTGACCAGCGTCGCTGCCGAGCCGGCCCTCAGCAGGCCGGCCATGTCCTTGATGCACAGGATGTGGACCCCGGCCTCCACCAGCTGCTCAGCGACCCCCAGGTAGTAGTCGAGCGTGTACAGGTCCTCGGTCGGGCTGGAGAGGTTGCCGGAGTAGCAGATGGTGCCCTCGGCCACCGCGCCCGCCTCGAGCACCGCGCTGATGGCCGGGGCCATCTGGTCTATGGAGTTGAAGGCGTCGAACACCCGGAATATGTCCATGCCGCAGTCCGCGGCCTCAGCCACGAAATGGCCGGCCACCGAGTCCGGGTAGGGGGAGTAGCCGACGGTGTTGCGGCCCCGAAGCAGCATCTGGGTGCAGATGTTCGGAGCGGCCTCCCGGATCCGGGCCAGGCGCTCCCAGGGGTCCTCGTGCAGGAACCGCAGGGCCACGTCGAAGGTGGCGCCGCCCCAGCATTCCATGCTCAGCAGCTGCGGCATGGTGTGGGCCATCTCCCGGGCCCCGGCCACCAAGTCGATGGTTCGCAGCCGGGTGGCCAGGATCGACTGGTGGGCGTCGCGCAGGGTGGTGTCGGTCACCTGCACCACCTCTGCGGACCGCAGGTCGGCTGCGAACTTCCCGGGGCCCAGCTTTAGCAGCCGCTGGCGCGACCCGGCCGGAGGCTCCCCCCTGTGGGCAGCGGGCAGCTTGGCCACCGGGCTGACCCTGGTCGGGGCGGGGCCGTGGGGGAGGTGGACGGTCACGTCGGCCAGGTACCGCAGCAGCCGGGTCGCCCGGTTGGCCCCGACCGACGCCGCGGTCAGCTCGGGCCGGTCGTCGATGAAGCTCGTGGTGACCGGCCCGGCCCTGAACTGCTCGTCGGCCAGGATGGCCTGCAGGTAGGGCTGGTTGGTCGACACGCCCCGGACCCGGTACTCGGCCAGGGTGCGCTGCATGCGGCGCACCACCGTGGAGAAGTCCTTGCCCCGGCAGGTGATCTTCTCGATCATCGAGTCGAAGTGGGGGGTGATCTCCACCCCCTGGTAGACGCAGCCGTCGAGGCGGACCCCGGCGCCGCTGGCCGGGCGGTAGGCCACGATCCGTCCGGTGTCGGGGCGGAAGTCGTTGGAGGGGTCCTCGGCGGTGACCCGGCACTGCAGGGCGAAGCCCCTCAGGCTGATGCTGTCCTGGCTGAGGCCGAGGTCGCCCAGTGTGGACCCCGAGGCGACCAGCAGCTGCGACTCCACCAGATCGACGTCGGTGACCTCCTCGGTCACGGTGTGCTCGACCTGGATCCTGGGGTTCATCTCTATGAAGACGTAGCGGCCGGTGCCGTCCACCAGGAACTCGACGGTCCCGGCGTTGCAGTAGCCGATGGAGGAGGCGAAGCGGACCGCGTCGTCCAGCAGCCCGGCCCTCACGGCGGGGTCCAGGTCGCGGGCCGGGGCCATCTCGACCACCTTCTGGAAGCGGCGCTGCACCGAGCAGTCCCGCTCGTAGAGGTGCACGACGTTGCCGGCGCCGTCGGCGAGGACCTGAGCCTCGATGTGGCGGACGCCGGTCATGGCCTCCTCCAGGAAGACGGTGGAGTCCCCGAACGCGCTGCCTGCCTCGCGCTGGGCCGCCTCGACCGCCTCGGCCAGGTCCGCGGCGTGCTCGACCCGGCGCATGCCCCGGCCGCCGCCGCCGGAGGAGGCCTTGACGAACAGCGGGAACCCGATCTCGGATGCGAGGGTCGCGGCGTCGGCAGGGTCGTCGATGGGCGGCGACTGTCGCAGCACCGGCAGGCCGGCCTCGTCGGCGGCCCGCCGGGCCCGCATCTTGTTGCCGGTCAGCCTCAGCACCGCCGCGCTAGGCCCCACGAAGGTGACCCCGGCGGCGTGGCAGGCCTCGGCCAGGTCGGGGCTCTCGGACAGGAACCCGTAACCCGGGTAGACGGCGTCCGCCCCCACCTCGACGGCCTTAGCCACGATGGCTTCGTGGTCGAGGTAGGCCCTCACCGGTCGGCCGGCCTCACCGATCACGTAGGCCTCGTCGGCCTTGATCCGGTGCAGGGCTCCGCTGCGCTCCTCTTCAACGGGGAGGATGGCGACTGTGCGGATCCCGAGCTGTGTGGCCGCCCGGAAGGCGCGGATCGCGATCTCGCCCCGGTTGGCCACCAAGAGCTTCTCCATGACCTCCCCTCAACCAGGCTCCGGTCCCGCCGTGCGCTTCGGGTCTTCCCGCGCGGCCACCGACACTACATCGCCTCGGCGCGCCGGTTGCCCGCGCTGGGCGGGAGCGTCAGGCTCTGCCGCTGATCTGCGACTGCAGCCTGCGGACCAGATCCTTGAACGGGGGCTGTCCCATGGACCACAGCTGGGGGTGAAGCTCGCGGTCGACGGCCGCCTCGGAGTCTGTTACCTCGTCCAGCGCCAGGATCGTCGCCTTGGTCCGGGCCACCAGATCCTTGGGCTGGGCCGCGGCCCTGGCGGCCAACTCGTGGGCCCGGGCCAGGAGGTCGTCGTCGTCGACGACCTGCCAGGCCAACCCGGTGCGGTGAGCGTCCTCCGCGGAAAGCACCTCGCCGAAGATCACCATGGCCATGGCGGTGGTGCGGTCGGTCACATGCCTCAGTCGCCAGGTATGGCCTCCGCCGGGATGCAGCCCGATCTGAAGGAAGCGGGAGTCGAAGCGGCCCCAGCGGCGGCCCGCCAGCACGATGTCGCAGGCCAGGACCATGTTCATCCCGGCCCCCACCGCGGCGCCGTTGACCGCGGCGACGGTGGCCAGCGGCGAGTGGGCCACCCGCAGGAAGCCCTCGTAGATGCGGGTGATGCCGGTGGATTCGGCCGCCAGCAGGTCGTCGAGGTCGGCGCCCGCGCAGAACCCCTTGCCCGCGCCGGTCACCACCAGCGCGCCGATCGCCGGGTCGGGCTCGAGCTCGTCGAGGGCCGCACAGATCTCGTCGTTCATGGTCTGGTTGACGGCGTTGCGCTTGCCGGGATCATTGAGCGTGAGCCGGGCCACGCCGTCGGAGATGTCGATGTTCACGAAAGCCATGGTTCGCAGTATGGCGCGGCACCGGCGGTACGGTGCTCCGGTGCCTCCGGCGGCCTTCGCCTCTTTCGGTCATCGCAGCTTCCGCTACTTCTGGTTCGGCGGGTTCATCACCAACTCGGCGCGGTGGTTCCAGTACGTGGCCCTGCCTGTGGTCGTCTGGGACCTGACCGGCAGCCCCGGCTGGGTCGGCCTTGCCGGGTTCGCGCAGTTCGCGGCCATGGCCCTGGTAGCGCCGGCTGCGGGCGTGGTGGCCGACCACTACTCGAGGCGCAGGATCCTGATGATCTCGCAGTCCTTTATGGGCGTGGTCGCGGTGGCCATGGCCCTGGCGTGGATCCAGGGGGTGCGCTCGCCGGCCGCCTACGTCGCGCTGGCCGCAGCCTCCGGGGTGGGCGGCGGGTTGAACCTGCCGGTGTGGCAGGCCTTCGTGAGCGAGTTGGTACCCAGGGACCTGCTCCTCAACGCGGTGACCCTGAACTCCACGCAGTTCAACAGCTCCCGGCTGATCGGGCCGATGCTGGGGGGAATCACGGTGGCCGCGGCCGGTCCGGCCGCCGCGTTCTGGGTCAGCGCGGCCGGCGCCCTAGTGGTGGTGTTCGCTCTGGTCCGGGTCGAGTCCAGCATCGCGGTGGCCGGGCGAGGGATTCCGAGTATGCGTCTGATTCGCAACACGATGGCCGTCGCCCGGTATGTGAGGGCCCGGCGGGGCCTAGTGGTCGCCTTCGTCACCGTCTCGCTGATCGGATCAGTGGGCCTGCCGGTCCAGATGCTCTGCGTGGTGTTCGCCGAGGACGTGTTCGATCGGGGACCTGGCGGTTTCGGATTCATGCTCACCATGCTCGGGGTAGGCGCGGTCGTGGCTGCGCCTGTGGTGGCCTCGCTCGGTGGACGGGTGTCGCGGTCCGGGCTCCAGCGGGTTGCGCTGGTCGTCTACAGCACAGCGGTCCTGGCACTGGCGGTGGCCCCCACGTTCGTGGTGTACCTGGTGCCGCTGGCGGCGATCGGGGCGGCTCACCTCGCCTCGGCGAGCGCGCTCAACACCGCGGTCCAGCTCCAGGTGGACGAGGACCGCAGGACCCAGGTGATGTCGCTGTACGTGATGGTGCTGATGTCGTCCAACCCTCTCGGGCAGCTCGCTCTGGGCCAGTTGATCGAGCTCGTGGGAGCCCGCCCCGCCTTCGGCATCTACGGCGCTCTGTTGCTGGCGGGAACGGCCCTGCTCCACGCCGCGGGCTGGCTGCGCCAACTGGACGCCGAGATAGGGGAGTACTCCCCGGAGGTGCTGCCCGAGGTCCATCCGACTACCCCGTCGCCTCCCCGCCACCGGGGCGACACGACGTGACTCACCAGTCCTCGGAACCGTCCTCGTAGGCGCCGTCCAGGTACTCGGTCCCCTCGTCGCAGTCGGGCTGAACCGGGCACCACCGGCAGCTCGGGCCGGGGGTGACTGTCGGCTGGCGGGTGCCGCACGCCAGCTCCACGTAGCGGTGAGCGCCGTCGATCACTCGCTCCGAGGCCGACAGGAGCAGGTCCTCGGTCACCTCCTCTGAGTGGATGCGGCCCTGGTCCAGGTAGTAGGTGGCCAGCAGGCGGGGCGGCAGGATCCTCAGGGCCTCAAGCAGGGCGTAGAAGCGGAGGTCCTCGCGGTGGGCAGGGGAGAAGCCGCCCGTCTTGAAGTCGATGATCACCTTGCCGGCCACCGTGCCGTCGGGTTGGCCCAGGGTGAGGTCCGGTTTGCCCGACAGCACGATCAGCCCGCCGTGCAACTCGGCTCGGATTGGGCTCTCGGTCGCGGGTCGCCAGGCCGTCTTGAGCGACGGGAAGCACTCCAGGAACTGGGTCATGGCCGCGCTCGTTCCGGCCCGGAGCTCGGCTCGCTCGGACTCGGAGCAGGTAGCCAGGTAGTCGCCGATGCTCTTGTCGGCGTTCTGAAGGCTGGTGATCGCCTCGTCCACCAGCACCAGCGGGGAGTTCTCGCCCCGCCAGTGAACCGACAGCTCGATCGCCTTGTGCATAACCGTGCCCCGGGCGATGGCCGGCGACCATGCGAACGGCTCGGACCGGTCGGCCAGGAACTTCCGCTCGCATCCGAGCACCTGCGAGAGCATGTACTTGCTGAGGAACAGGTTGTCGCCGTCGAAGTCGTTGGATTCGATGGGCGTGATCAGCGGCTCCAGACGAGCTTCGAGGTGATCTCGCAGCTCCTCGCGCAGTCCCGCGTCAAACTCGGGTCGCTCTCCTCTTGGCGCTCCGAGCAGGGTCACGACCTCCTGCTGGGCCGGGTTGTACTGGTCGGCGTGCATAAGGCTCGGAGCGGCTCCTGGGAGTGGGGAGGGGCTCGTGTCACACCCCGGCGCGACCATAGCGGTCATGGGAATCACATCGCTCGACTTCGGCTCGGCGGCTCGCGCTCTGGGCCGGGCCGCCCGCCTGCGGGGCTTGGTCGTGCCGGTGTTCGCCAGCCCGCCGTCCCGTGGCGACCTCGACCGGTCGATCCGTCGCCGCAACGGATCGCCGATCGTGTCGGTCCGCCTGAAGGACCGCCCCCGGGGCGCGGTCCTGGCCGACATGATCGAGGGGATCATCGTGGCCAACTACCTGACGGGTGCCCGGGCAGACCTGGTCCGCTCCGCCCTATGGCTGGCGGTCGACGGGGACGCCGGTCGTCAGCCAACACCGGAGCACGAGCCGGCTCGACCCGACTCCCATGCTGACTCCCGTGTCTCGGCGCAGGAGAAGGCGGCCGCCTAGCTCCCGCCCCCACCCGTCAGCGCGGTCAGTTGCGACAGGCGAGCGGGACGCGACGGGCTAGGTTGACGCCCGTGCCCGGGTGGCGCAACTGGCAGACGCGGCCCGCTTAAAACGGGCTGCCCTAACGGGCATGTGGGTTCGAATCCCACCCCGGGCACTCTATATTGCACCATAAATAGCTTTTGAACTTGGATTATC
>VYCW01000017.1 GCA_009843735.1 Acidimicrobiaceae bacterium
CGGCTGGCTCGACGACGAGCGCTACAGCGGCGACCGGGAGCTCGCCGACCCGCTGGGCGCGGTGCAGATGGGCCTGATCTACGTCAACCCCGAGGGGCCCAACGGCACGCCCGACCCCCCGGCCGCGGCCCGCGACATCCGCGAGACGTTCCGCCGGATGGCCATGGACGACACCGAGACGGTGGCGCTCATCGCCGGGGGCCACACCTTCGGCAAGACCCACGGTGCGGCCGACGGCGACCAGTACGTCGGCCCCGAGCCCGAGGGCGCCAGCCTGGAGGAGCAGGGCCTCGGCTGGTCCAGCACCTTCGGCACCGGGGTGGGCGGCGACGCCATCACCAGCGGGCTCGAGGGCACATGGACCCCGACCCCCGTGGAGTGGGACAACTCGTTCTTCGAGACGCTGTTCGCCTACGAGTGGGAGCTGACCAAGAGCCCCGCGGGCGCCTGGCAGTGGATTCCGGTGGACGGCGGCGGGGCCGGCACCGTGCCCGACGCCCACGACCCGTCCAAGAGCCACCCCCCGGTGATGCTGACCACGGACCTGTCGCTGCGGATGGACCCGATCTACGAGCCGATCTCGCGGCGCTTCCTGGAGAACCCCGACGAGTTCGCCGACGCCTTCGCTCGGGCCTGGTTCAAGCTGGTGCACCGCGACATGGGGCCGGTCGTGCGGTACCTGGGCCCGGAGGTTCCCGACGAGGAGTTGATCTGGCAGGACCCGGTCCCCGCAGTGGACCACGACCTGGTCGACGACACCGATGTGGCCGCGCTCACAGCCAGGATCCTCGAGTCCGGGCTCTCGGTGTCGCAGCTGGTGTCGGCCGCCTGGGCGTCGGCTTCGACGTTCCGCGACAGCGACATGCGCGGCGGAGCCAACGGCGGCCGTGTCCGGCTCGCCCCCCAGGCCGACTGGGAGGCCAACGACCCCGCATCCCTCGCTGAGGTGCTGGCCGCGTTGGAGGGAATCCAGGCCGGGTTCAACGGCTCCCAGAGCGGCGGCAAGCGGGTGTCGCTGGCCGACCTGATCGTGCTGGGCGGCTGCGCCGCGGTCGAGGAGGCCGCCCGCCGGGCCGGCGTCGACGTGACCGTCCCGTTCTCGCCGGGGCGTACCGACGCCTCGCCGGAGCAGACCGACGTCGAGTCGTTCGCGGTGCTGGAGCCGACCGCCGACGGGTTCCGCAACTACTGGCGAGCCGGCGACAAGCGCCGCCCCGAGACGGTGCTGGTCGACAAGGCCAGCCTGCTGTCACTGACCGCGCCCGAGATGACGGCACTGGTCGGCGGCCTGCGGGCCCTGGGCGCCAACTCGGGCGGGTCGTCGCTGGGCGTGCTCACCGACCGGGCCGGGACGCTGACCAACGACTTCTTCGTGAACCTGCTCGACATGGGCACCGAGTGGAGCGTGTCGGAGACCGAGCACGTCTACGAGGGCCGCGACCGGGACTCGGGCAAGCTCCGCTGGACGGCCACCGCGGTCGACCTCGCGTTCGGTTCGAACTCCCAGCTGCGGGCCATCGCCGAGGTCTACGGCTCCGACGACGCCTCGGAGCAGTTCGTGGCCGACTTCGTGGCCGCCTGGAACAAGGTCATGAACCTGGATCGGTTCGACCTGGCCTGAACCTCCGGCAGCTACGTTGGGCGGGTGTCCCCTGCTGGCGCGCCCATGAGTTCCGCGACCGATCTGCACTACCTGTCGGCCACGGACGCGGTCGATCTGTTCCGGCGCCGGGAGCTGTCTCCGCGGGAACTGATGGAGGCGGTCATCGCCCGGGCCGAACGGGTCGAGCCGACCATCAACGCCTTCACCGACACCTTCTTCGAGGAGGCGCTGGAAGCCGCCGGCGCCGCGGCCGACGCCTACACGAGGGGCACGACCCGTCCGCTGGAGGGGCTCGCGCTGGCGGTGAAGGACGAGGTCCACATCGAGGGCCAGCGCGCCACCGAGGGCTCGCTGCTGTTCGCCGATCAGGTGGCTGACGGCACCGACCCCTTCGCCCAGCGGCTGATCGACGCGGGCGCGATCGTGCACGCCCGCACGACGACGCCGGAGTTCTCGATGGCTGCGGTGACCTGGTCGCTCCTGCACGGCGTGACCCGCAACCCGTGGAACCCCGACTTCACCTGCGGGGGGTCGTCGGGAGGCTCGGGGGCGAGCCTGGCCGCGGGCAGTTGCACGCTGGCCACCGGCTCCGACATCGCGGGGTCGATCCGGATCCCGTCGTCGCTGAACGGCCTGGTGGGCTTCAAGCCGCCGTGGGGACGGGTCCCGGAGGTGTGGCCGTGGAACCGCGAGGCCTACGCAGCGTCCGGTCCGATGGCTCGCACCGTGAACGACTCGGCGCTGTTCGAGAACGCCATGGCCGGCCCGCTGGAGACCGACATGTTCGCGCTGGAGCCCTACCGGTTGCCCGAGCCGGTCCCGCCGGGGCGAGGCATGCGGGTGGCGGTGAGCGCCGACCTGGGCTATTTCGATGTGAGTTCCGAGGTGGCCGAGGCGATGACGGATGCGGTGGCCGCTCTGGCCGCAGCCGGCATCGAGTCCGAGCCGGTGGATCTCGACTGGACCGAGGAGGCCCGCTCGACTGCCATGACCCATCTGAACTTCCTGAGCCGGAGCGTGCTGACGGCCATGCTCCCCGAAGGAGGGTCGGGCCAGCTGACCTCCTACATCCGGACCTGGCTGGAGGACTCCCCGGAGGTGTCGGTGGCGCAGTGGTGGCAGAGCTGGGAGTACGGCGACCGCATGTACTCCGAGATGCAGGACAAGGTGTTCGGAGCGGGCTTCGACGCGCTCGTCTGCCCCACCCTGACCCGGACCGACATCCCGGCCGACCTCGGACGGGCCGCCGACGCCGATCCCGCGGAGCTGCGCGATCAGCTGGACTTCTGTATGACCTACCCGTTCAACATCCTGGGCCGGCTCCCGGTGATGAGCGTGCCCATCGGGTTGGCCGGCTCGACCGGAATGCCCATCGGGATGCAGATCGTCGGACCGGTCAACGCAGACGTGGTCCCCTACCGGGTGGCCGCATCCCTGGAAGCCGAGCAAGGCCCGTTCTTCGACACTTACCGCCCGGCGCTCGGCGGGAACTGAGCACATGCGGATTCTGATCACCGGCGCTGCGGGGATGGTCGGCCGCAAGCTGACCCGGAGGTTGCTCGAGCGGGGTCGCCTGCGGGGCGAGCGCATCGACGCCGTCGATCTCGTGGACTTGGTGGAGGCCCCGGCCGACTCGGAGTTGTGCACCCCGCATGTCGCCGACCTGTCCCGCTCCGGCGAGGCCGAGGCGCTGGTGTCGATGGGGCCCGACGTGGTGTTCCACCTGGCCGCGGTGGTGTCCGCCGAGGCCGAGGCCGACTTCGACAAGGGCATGGGAGTGAACCTCGACGGCACCCGCCAGCTCTTCGACGCCATCCGGCTGGCCTCCGGCGCGCCCCGGGTGGTGTACGCGTCGTCGATCGCGGTGTTCGGCGCGCCGTTCCCCGATCCGATCCCCGACGACTTCCATCCCACTCCCCTCACGTCCTACGGCACCCAGAAGCTGATCGGCGAGGCGCTGCTGGCCGACTACAGCCGCCGCGGCTTCTTCGACGGCATCGGGATCCGCCTCCCGACGGTCAGCGTGCGCCCCGGCGCGCCCAACGCGGCCGCCTCGGGCTTCTTCTCCGGCATCATCCGCGAGCCACTAGCGGGCCTTCCGGCAAAGCTGCCGGTCTCGCGCGACGTGCGCCACCCCCACGCCAGCCCCCGCACCGCCGCCGGCTTCCTCATCCACGCCGCCGAGTTGGACACATCTCGCCTCGGCGGCCGCCGCAACCTGACCATGCCGGGCGTGTCGGTCACAGTCGGCGAGCAGATCGAGGCCCTCGGCCGGGTAGCCGGCCCCGACGCCGTCGCCCTGATCACCGAGGCCCCCGATCCCGCGATCGCAGAGATCGTCGCCGGCTGGCCCACACGCTTCGACGCAACCCGCGCCACCAGCCTCGGATTCACAGCCGAAGAGACATACGACGACATCATCCGCACCTACATAGAAGACGACCTGCCCTAACCCGGTACTCGCCAGGATTAAGCGGCGCGCCGTCTGTGAGGCGTGGGAGACTTTGGGGTATGGCACGGATTGAGATCATTCCTGACGACTCTTGGGACGGTGCGCTCGGTGAGCTCTACCCCCGCGTCGTCGATCCCAAGTACGGCCGGGTCGACAACGTCCTCGCCGTGCATTCGCTCAACCCGCGGTCCATGGCCGCTCACCAGGGCTTGTACGAGTCGGCCATGGCTGGCACGGCCACGCTCCGCAAGGTCGAGCGCGAGCTAATCGCCCTGGTCGTGAGCCTCGAGAACGGCTGCCACTATTGAACCGTCCACCACCGGCGCGGTCTGCGCCGGCTCATCAACGACGATGAGTTCGTCGCCGCGGTCGAACAGGACTGGACGACCGCTCCGCTGTCGCTGAAACGCACCGCCATGCTGCGGTACGCGGTCAAGCTGACCAGGACGCCGGGCGCGATGACCGACGCCGACGTCGACGCCCTACGATCGGTCGGCTTCTCCGACCGCGACGTACTCGACATAACCGAGGTCGTCGGCTACTACGCGTACGCCAACCGGATCGCCGACGGTCTCGGCATCGAGGTCGAACCCTGGAGCAGCGACTGACACCAGGGCAGGTTCAGCGCGTCAGACCTTCGTGATGCGATCCCCAACGCGGATAGTTCCGGGCTTCACAACCCGGGTGTTGACGCCCCGGAGCCTGTTCATCAGGCCAACCTCGGAGTTGACCCAGCGCTGGGCGTCGAGCCCGTACCGGCGGACGAACTTCCCGCACCCGGTGTGGGGCTTGGCGCTGATCTCGACGACCGCCTCCCCGATGGCCACCCTGGTGCCCGCGGGCAGGTTGGTCTTGCTGAGGTCGAAGTCGACGTAGAGCTGGTCACCGGCCAACGGCCAGCGCTCCACCGGCCCCGCTAGCAGCTCGGTGGCCCGTGCGTTCATGAGGGTCAGCTGCGCGGCGAGGTTGGGCTGGCCGTCCTCGGCGTAGGGGTCGCCGCGCGTGGACCAGTTGTCGCCCACCAGGCCCGTGTCGACGTCGAGAGCGCCCTCCTCGATGGCCTCGCGCTCGTCCACGCCGGGCCGGCGCACGATCAGCCGGAGCTCCCCTTCGTCGGAGGGCGCGTCGAGGACATGCGCCAAGCCAGCTTCAAGCTCTTCGGGAGTGCGTTCAGACATGGTCGAAGAGGCTACGGCTCGGCCTCCCGTTCGCGTGCCAGCCACCGCCACGAAGTCGTCAAACTCGTCCAATCGGCATGTCTGGGAGCGCTCCTACATTGTGGCGCATCCAAGTACAAGTTGACAGGATTCAACTTAGGTGTTTATGCTTGGGAGCGCTCCCAAGGAGGGTCATGACACGACCGCTTAACCTGGAGGAAGTGGGACGCCGCGCCGGCGTGTCGCGCTCCACCGTCTCGCGGGTCGTCAACGGCGGCCCCAACGTGAGCTCCGAGACCAAGCGCCGGGTGGAGGCCGTGATCGCCGAGACCGGCTACCGGCCCCACGCCGCGGCCCGGTCGCTCGCCTCGAACAGCACCGGCGTGATCGGGCTCGTGATCCCCAGCGCGGTGGCCACCCTCTTCGACGACCCCTACTTCGGCCGGCTCATCCTGGGCATCAGCAGCGCCACCAACGACGTGAGCATGACTCTGGCGCTGTTCCTGTTCGGAGCCGGGCCCGACGAGAGCTCGATCATCTCCCGGGTGGTCACCCCCGGCCTGGTCGACGGTGTGATCGTGACCGCCACCACCAGGGGCGACCCCCTCATCGACCACATGCAGGGCACCAGCATGCCCTTCGTGGTGGTCGGGCGGCCCGACAACGCCGGCTCGACCTTCTGCGTCGACGTGGACAACCGGGCGGGCGCCCGCACCGCGGCCCTGCACCTCGCCGGCCTCGGGCGCCGCCGTCCCGCCCTCATCGCGGCGCCCTCCAACACCACCGCCGGAGTCGACCGCCGCAACGGCTTCCTCGAGGGGCTGGCCGAGGCGGGCCTGAGCGTCGAGAGCCGCGTCGCCGAGGGCGACTGGTCCCAGGAGTCCGGCCGCGACGCGATGGCCCGGCTGCTGGCCGACCGGCCCGACGCCGTGTTCGTCGCCTCGGACCGCATGGCCGTCGGGGCGTTGAGAGCCATCCGGGAGGCCGGACTCCATTGCCCCGGCGACATCTCGGTGGTGTCGTTCGACGGCATCGTGCCGCCGGACCTCACCTCGCCCCGGCTGACGTCAGTCGTGCAGCCCGTGACCGAGGTCGGCGAGCGGGCCGTGCGGCTGCTCACCGCGGTGATCGCGGGCGCCTCGACGCCCGAGCACGTGGTGTTCCCGACAGAACTGGCCGTGCGCGAGTCGTGCGGCGCCACCCCTACTGCGGAGCCGGGGGCGTGATGCCCGCCGCAGTTCCCCGATCTCCCATTGCGTCGTAAGACGTCATCCAAACAACAGGAGGAGACAACAACATGCTTAAATCATCCATCGGACGGCTGCTCGCCGTGCTGCTGGCCATATGCCTTGTGGCTGTGGCCTGCGGCGACGACGAGCCGGCCCCCGTCGCCGTAGTCGACACCGCGGCAGTGGACCAGGCCCAGGCCGACGCCGCAGCGGCCCAGGCCCAAGCCGACGAGGCCGCCGCAGAGGCCGCAGCCGCCGAGGCCGCAGCCGCGGAAGCCGAGGCCGCGCTGGCGGCTGCGCAAGCCGACGCTGACGCCGACGCGGGCGCGGTGGCGGATCTCGAGGCGCAGCTAGCCGACGCACAAGCGGCGGCCGACGCAGCCGACGCCGAGGCGACCGCCGCGGCCGAGCAGGCCGCAGCCGCCGAGGCCGCAGCAGAAGAGGCCGCAGCGGCCGCAGCCGCGGCTGCCGAGCCCCCCAAGGAGGACGTGACGCTGCGCGTGCTGGTGCACCAGAACCCGCCGATGGTGGAGTTCATGGAGGCGTTCAACGATTCCTTCGAGGCGGCCAACCCGCACGTCACCGTCGACATGTCGGTGGTGGCGCCGGGCGACCTCAGCATCTCGACGCAGACCCGCCTGACCGCGGGCGACATCGACGTCATCGACATCTTCGGCTTCTCCAACGCGGCCCAGCCGTACATGTCGGGCATTCAGCCCCCGAACTGGCAGACCCTCATAGAGGCGGGCCTGCTGATGGATCTCACCCGCCAGCCGTTCGTCGACCACTACGACAGGGCGACCCTCGACGACGCGGGCTCGTTCGAGGGCAGGCTGTACGCGATCAACCTCGGACGGGTGTCCTACAGCGGCATGTTCCTGAACCTCGACCTGTTCGACTCGGTCGGGGTGGATGTCCCGACGACCTGGGGCGAGCTGGTCGCCGCATGCGACACGTTCAAGGCCTCCGGCAACGAGTGCATGACGCTAGGCGGCGGCGACGGCTGGCCGATCTTCGTCGGCGCCTACGGCCTGCTCGGCGCGATGTACCCCGACCAGGAGGCCCTGGTGGAGGGACTGTGGACCGGCGCCATCCGCTGGGACGACGAGCGCTCCACCGAGATGCTGCGCCGGATGCAGGTGTTCACCACCGAGATGCTCGAGGACGGCGTCTCCGGCCTCTCCCATGACGCCGCTCCGGCCCGGTTCGCGGCCGGCGACGTCGCCATGATGCCCACTGGCGTGTGGCAGGCACCCGCCCTCGACGACGTCGGGTTCGACTGGACCTACATCCCGTTCCCGGGCAGCGACGACCCCGAGGACAACAAGTACCTGTTCGGGAAGTACGACCAGGGCTGGGCCATCGCGGCCGACACCCCGCACCCCGAGGAGTCGCTCGCCTACCTGGCCGCCTTCTCGGAGCCGGACAACTACCAGGCGTTCGCGAACGCGGTCGGCTTCATCCCGACGCAGCCCACGGCCGGCCTGAACACCAAGCTCGGCGCTGAGGTCGCGCCGTACCTGGCCAACTACCGGGTCGGCTTCGAGCAGTACTGGGCGGCGCCCGCAGGCGCAGGCCAGTGGTCCAACGCATCGCAGGCCCCGGCCTGGTTCGCTCCGTTCAACGAGTGGACCGACGCGGCCGCGCTGGCAGCCCAGGCCCAGGCCGACCTCCAGGCCGGGCTCGACGCCGGCTAGACAAACCGCACCGTTCCCCTCCCACCGTGGGGGGCTCCTCCCCGGCACCGCCGGGTGCGGGAGTCCCCCACCGGGGGGAACCCAGGGATCCCGCACACCACGACTGTGATCCACCGAAGCTACCTGTTCGCCAGGGGTTGGCGGAGCGCGACTCCGGTCCTGCTGTTGCTGCCCGGCTTCCTGCTGTACCTGGTGATGGCGGTCGGGCCCTCTCTGGCCACCGCCGTCTACTCGTTCACCGACGCCACCGGCATCCGCGGCATAGCCATCAACTGGATCGGCTTCGAGAACTACGACGAGTTCCTGCTGCGGGGGGCGGCCTCGCGCGACAACATCGCCGCGCTGCGCAGGACCGTCTACTTCTGCCTCTTCGTCACCGTGATCCAGTTCGGCATCGGCCTGCTGTTCGCGGTGCTGCTGAACCAGAAGATCCGGGGCAAGAAGTTCTTCAGGACGCTGTTCTTCATGCCGGTGATCCTCGGTGTCGCCATCCAGGGTCTCATCTGGAAGCTGTTTCTGCTGCCGCGGGGCGGCCCGGCCGCCGAGTTCTTCCAGCTCTTCGGCTGGACGTCGGAGCTCCTGGGCGGCCAGCCCCGGCAAGCGTTCGCCTGGGTGATCGTGGTGCAGATCTGGGCGAACGCCGGCATCACGATGGTGATCTTCCTCGCCGGGATGCAGACCATCCCGAACGAGCTCTACGAGGCCGCCCGCATCGACGGTGCCGGCAAGTGGCAGCTGTTCCGCAACGTCACATGGCCGCTGCTGACGCCGGCCGTCAACACCAACCTGCTGCTCAACATCATCGGGTCGCTCCAGGCCTGGCAGCTGTTCCTGGTGCTCATCGGGTACCGGCCGGGCACACAAGTGCTCGGATACCTGGTGTTCGCCGAGGGCTTCGGGCAGACCTCGGGGTCGGTGGCGTCCGCCTTCCGGCAGGGCTACGCCGCGGCCGCGTCGATCGCGCTGTTCATCCTCGTGCTGGTGTTCGCGCTGGTGACCCACGCCTGGCTGTCGCGCCGCGAGAAGAGGTACATCGGATGACCGCCGTCGAGACGCACCAGGCGCCCCGGAAGGCCAAAGAGCACGGGCCCGAGCGGACCGTCCGCGACGAGCCGCCCGGATGGCTCGTCCGGCTCAGGAGGCAGAAGCTGGCGTCGTACGTGATCCTGGTGGTGTTCGCGGTGCTCTACATCGGGCCGCTGCTGATGCTGGTCACCACGGCGTTCAAGACGCTGCCCGAGTTCTTCCAGAACCCCACCGGCATGCCGGAGTCGCTCCGCTTCGAGAACTTCACCGAGGCCTGGAACGAAGCCCAGTTCGCCCGCTACCTGGTCAACTCCGTCGTCTACACCACGGTGGCCACTGCGGTCTGCGTGGTCACGTCGGTGCTGGTGGCGTTCCCGATCGCCCGCGGCTACCTCAAGGGCGGGCGGTACATCCTGCTGCTCTACGTGATCGCGCTGTTCCTGCCCCCGGCGCTCATCCCGCAATTCCAGTTGATCCTCAACCTGGGCCTGTTCAACACCCGCGCCGGCTACATCCTGCTGTTCCTGGTCAACCCGATCGGGATCATCATCCTCGTCAACTACATCAAGGCGATCCCCCGCGAGCTGGACGAGTCGGCGGCCATCGACGGGTGCGGGTACTACCGCTTCGTGTTCAAGATCATCGTGCCGCTGATCCGCCCGGCCATCGCCACGGTTACTGTCCTGCACGCCATAGGCCTCTGGAACGAACTGGTGCTGGCGATCATCTACCTGACCAACGACGACCTGTACCCGGTGACGCGGGGCCTGATCGCCTTCGAGGGCCTCTACGGCGCCAACTGGCCGCCGATGGCCGCCGCCGTCCTGATCCTGATGACGCCGATGGTGGTGCTGTTCCTGTTCCTGCAGCGCTACATCGTGTCGGGCCTGACCGCCGGGGCCGTGAAGGGCTGACGTGACCCGCACAGGCACTCTCACGCTGCAAGCCCGGCCCGGCGGGCCACCGCGCTGACTGGCGGGACCTCGTTGCCCAAGATCACCGACGTTCGGGCCATCCTCACGCAGCCGGACGCCTGCCGCCTGGTGGTGGTGAGGGTCGGCACCTCCGAGCCGGGACTGTACGGGCTCGGCTGCGCCACCTTCACCCAGCGGGCCTTCGCGGTGCAGGCCGCAATCGAGCGTCACCTGGCCCCGCTGCTGGTGGGCCGCGACGCCGACCGCATCTCCGAGATCTGGCACCTAGCCATGAACCACGGGTACTGGCGCAACGGCCCGGTACTCAACAACGCGGTGTCCGGCGTCGACCAGGCCCTCTGGGACATCAAGGGCAAGCAGGCCGGAATGCCCGTCCACCAGCTGCTCGGCGGCCCGTTTAGGGCCGCGGCCGCCGCCTACGTCCACGCCGACGGCCGCGACTCCCACGAAGTGGCCGACAACGCTCTCGCCCTGATCGAGCAGGGCTTCAGGCACGTGCGGGTGCAGATGGGCGGGTACGGAGGCCCCGCCGACGGGCTGCACCTGCCGCCGACCGCTCCCGCAGGCAACTACTTCGACCCGCGGGGCTACAGCCGGGCCATGCTCGCCATGATCGACCACGTCCGCTCCACTGTGGGTGACCACGTCGAGCTGCTGCACGACGTCCACGAGCGGCTGCACCCGATCGACGCCGTCCAGTTCGCCAAGGACCTGGAGCAGTACCGGCTGTTCTTCCTCGAGGACCCGTTCGCGCCCGAGGACATCGGATGGTTCTCCACGCTGAGGCAGCAGTGCGCCACCCCGCTGGCGATGGGCGAACTGTTCAACAACCCCCACGAGTGGCAGCCGCTGATCACCGGCCGGCTCATCGACTTCGTGCGCATGCACGTCAGCCAGATCGGCGGGATCACCCCGGCCCGGGCCGTGAGCGAGTTCGCGGCCGTGTTCGGAGTGCGCACGGCGTGGCACGGCCCCGCCGACACGTCGCCGGTCGGCCATGCCGCCAACCTCCATCTCGACATGTGGGCGCCGAACTTCGGGATCCAGGAATGGCCCCAGCCCTCGGAGCTCACCTACGAGATGTTCCCCGGCCTGCCCCGCCCGGTCGACGGCTACCTGCACCCCGGCGACGGGCCCGGGCTCGGCATCGACATCGACGAGAAGCTCGCCGCTGAGCATCCCTGCGACGAGACGGTGGAGCAATGGACCCAGACCCGGCTGCCCGACGGCGGCCCGGCCCGGCCATGAGCGGCTCCCCGCCGGAGGGCGGCCCGATCGGCCGGTACCCCGACCTCGCCGGCCGGACCGCGGTCGTGACCGGCGCGGCCAAGGGCATCGGCGAGAGCATCGCCCGCCGCCTGGCCTGCGAGGGGATGAACCTGGTGGCGGCCGACAAGGACCGCGACTCCCTCGACTGCACGGTGCGGGCGCTCGAAGGGCTCGGAGCGACCGTCGAGGCGGTGTGGGCCGACCTCACCCGGGAAGCTGCGGTCGACACCGTCTTCGACGTCACCCTGGAGCGCTTCGGCACGGTCGACGTGCTGGTGAACAACGCCGCCGACCTCCAGAGGCGATCTGTCCTCGAGGAGCACCGCGCCCTTCTCGACCTCCAGCTCGCCACCAACGTGCGCAGCCCGTACCTGTGCTCGCAGAGGGCCGCTTCCGCCATGAGCGAGGCCGGCGGGGGCAGCATCGTGCTGGTGTCGTCGGTGGGAGCCGACCGGGCCCACCAGCACGGACTCCCCTACGACATGACCAAGGGAGCCATCAACGCGCTGACCCGAGCCCTGGCCGTGGACCTCGGACCGCTCGGAATCCGGGTGAACGCGGTCGGGCCGGGCGTGACCCGCACCTACCGCTGGCCGCCCGAAGACACCGCCAAGCGACCCCCCGAAGTCGTGACCCAGATCCCGCTCCGGCGTCCGGGCACCGTCGACGACATCGCCGCGGCGGTGGCCTTCCTCGCGTCCAGCGAGGCCGGCTACATCACCGGCCAGGTGCTCTACGTGGACGGGGGCATCACCGCGCAGCTCAGCCCGCCCGGGCCGCTGTCCCTCTAGACGCCCGCAGGCCCCGTCACCCAGGCTCGCAACCGAGGAACCATGAGCAGACCCGCAAACCTCGCCAGGAGCGTGAGCGCCGCAGTGCTGCTGTGCGCCGTGCTGGCCGCGGGCTGCGGGTCCGACCCGGCGCCGACCTCGCAGGAGGCTGCGACCCCGGCCGCGCCGACGGTCGCGACCACCAGCTCCGCGCCCACCACCACGTCCATTGCCGCGACGTCCACCACTACGGCCGCCACCACGTCCGTTCCCGCGACGTCCACGACTTCGTCCGCCACCACAACGACCGCCGCCACGACCACTACGGCGTCGACAACCACAACGACGACGTCCACGACCACTACGACCACCACCGAGCCGCCGCCGCCGACTACGACGGTCACCGCCCCGGATCCGGTGCCGATCGAAGAGATCGAGGGATGGGAGCTGGTGTGGCACGACGAGTTCGACGGCGACGCCATCGACACCACCAACTGGACCTACGACATCGGCGGCTGGGGCTGGGGCAACGGCGAGGCCCAGTACTACACGTCGCGGCCCACCAACGCCCGGGTCGATAACGGGCTGCTGGTCATCGAGGCCCACCAGGAGAAGTACGAGAACTCGTACTACACCTCGGCCCGCATGCTGACGAAGGGCCTGAGGGAGTTCAAGTACGGCCGTTTCGAGGCCCGCCTGAAGGTGCCCGCCGGGGCGGGGCTCTGGCCCGCGTTCTGGATGCTCGGCGCCCACTTCGACCGCCACTCCGAGGACCAGCAGAACCATTGGCCGTTCGTGGGCGAGATCGACGTCATGGAGTACATCGGCCGGGAGCCCGACCTGATCTTCGGCACCATCCACGGACCCGGCTATGCGGGAGCGATAGGCCTGACCAGGTGGAACCGGCAGGACTATCCCATCGCCGACGACTACCACACGTACGCGGTCGAGTGGGACTACGACGGCATCACCTGGTTCTACGACGGCGAGGAGTACTACACGCTCACCAGAGACGCGCCCGGCCATCGCGACTGGGTCTTCGACCACGAGTTCTTCATGATCCTGAACCTGGCGGTGGGCGGGCAGTTCCCCGGGCCGATCGCGCTGGACCTGGAGTTCCCGGTGGCGCTGTATGTCGACCATGTGCGGGTGTACCAGCGCGTCGACGAGTCCGAGGAGGCCACGGCCACTTGAGCAGCGCACCCCCCGCCAGCATGCAGCCCGAGGGCAGGCTCTGCGTCGCCGACGGCCTGGAGTGGTACCGGGTCGACGACTACGACCTGCTCGACCCGTTCCTGGTCAACGTCACCAGCCGCAGCGACCTCTGGCTGTTCGTGTCAAGCACGGGCGCGCTGACCGCGGGGCGCCGCAGCCCCGAGCAGGCTCTGTTCGCCTACGAGACCGACGACCGCCTGCACCGCAGCGGCGGCCGGACCGGCCCCTTTACCCTCATCAGGACCGGCGGGGGCGACGAGCCGTGGCAGCCCTTCGCTCCCCATGCGCCCTACGGGACCGTCCGCCGGTCGGTGGCCAAGACGCTCTGCGGTGATCGTCTCAGGTTCGAGGAGCACAACCCTGAGTTGGGGCTCACCTTCCGCTACACGTGGGCCACCGCGGCCGGCTACGGGCTGGTGCGCACCTGCGAGCTGGCGGCAGCCGCCGGCGCCTCCGGCTGCGACATCGAGTTGCTGGACGGGCTGATCGACGTGCTGCCCGCCGGCGTGGAGCTCGAGGCCCAGCAGACGTCGAGCACCCTCGTCGACGCCTACCGGCGCTCGGAGTTCGACCCCGAGTCGGGTCTGGCGCTGTTCACGCTCGAAGCGCTGGTCAGCGACCTGTCCGACCCGGCCGAGTCGCTGCTGGCGTCGGTCGTGTGGTCGCGGGGGCTCGACGCCGCGGTCACGGCCATGTCCGACCGCCAGATCCGCAGCTTCCGGTCGGGCAAGGCCCTCGAGGCCGAGCATCTGGCCACCGGCGTCAAGGGCGCCTTCCTCGTATCGGCACCGGCCCGGGTCGGCCCGGATTCGCCGCTGCGCTGGACGATCGTCGCCGACGTCAACCGTGACCACATCGCGGTGGCCCGGCTGCGCAGGTGGCTGCGCAGCGCCGGCGCGGCCGAGTCGAACGCCCGGGCCGCGGTCGACCAGTCCCACGGCGACCTGACGAGCCTGATCGCCCATGCCGACGCGCTCCAGCAGACCGCCGACCGGGGCGCAACCGTCCGGCACCTGGCCAACGTCACCTACAACTGCATGCGCGGCGGCGTGCCGCTCGACGCCCACCGTGTGGGCCTGGCCGACGTGAGCCGGTTCATGAGTGCCCGCAACCGGCCCGCGGCCGCCCGGTTCGAGCAGCTCGCCGCCGGGATGGACGCCGTCGTCGAGCTCGACGAGCTGCAGGCGGCCGTGTCGCAGGACGCCACGCTGGCCCGGCTCGCGAACGAGTACCTGCCGCTGACGTTCAGCCGCCGTCACGGCGATCCGAGCCGTCCCTGGAACAGCTTCCAGATCGGCGACGGAGCCTCGACCGGCGACCGGCTCTTCGCGTACGAGGGCAACTGGCGCGACATCTTCCAGAACTGGCTGGCGCTGGTGCACAGCTTCCCCGGCTACGCCCCGTCGTTCCTGGCCAAGTTCCTGAACGCCTCCACGCTGGACGGCCACAACCCCTACCGGATCGGCAGCGACGGCATCGACTGGGAGATGCCCGGGGAGGGAAGCTGGTCGACGTTCGGCTACTGGGGCGACCACCAGATCGTGTACCTGCACAGCATCCTCGACGCGGTGCACCGGTTCCATCCGGGTTCGCTGGAGGCAGCGCTAGACCGGCTGGAGTTCTCCTACGGCGACGTGCCCTACCGGATGCTGCCCTACGACAGCATCGTGGCAGATCCGAAGCACACTCTCGAGTTCGATCACGCCGCCCAGGACGGAATCGACGATCGAGTGACCGAGATCGGCGCCGACGGGCGGCTGGTCGCAGCCGCCGGCGGCGGGGTCCATCACGCCTCCCTGGCCGAGAAGCTGCTGGTGCCGGCCCTGGCGAAGCTCTCGAGCCTGGTTCCCGGCGGCGGGATCTGGCTCAACACGCAGCGGCCCGAATGGAACGACGCCAACAACGCCCTGGTCGGCATCGGCGTGTCGGTGGTGACCGTGTTCCACCTCCGCGAGTACCTGGCCTTCCTCGACGGCCTGCTGGAACGATCACCGGTCGGGGAGGTGCCGGTGGCGCCGGCGGTGCTGGAGTGGATGGCGGGCCTCGAATCGGCCTTCGACACGCACCGCGGGCTGGCTGAAGGCGACCCGATCACCGCCGAGGCCCGCCGGGACCTGCTCGACCAGCTCGGCCGCAGCGCCTCCTCCTACCGCTCAAGCGTCTACGGCCGGCCGCCCGAGCCCGCCCGCGCGGCGAGCGTCGCCGCGGTGCGGGGATGCATCCGGGCCGCGCTCCCCCATCTCGACCGGATCATCGCCGAGGCCCGCCGGTCCGACGGCCTGGCCCACGCCTACCGGCTGCTGCGGCTCGGACCCGCGACCGCAGAGCTCGACCCCCTGTACGTGATGCTGGAAGGCCAGATCGCGGCGCTGAGCTCGGCCCTCGCCGGCCCGCAAGATGTCATCGACTTGGTCGACGCCCTCTTCGCCAGCGACCTGTACCGCCCCGACCAGCGTTCTTTCCTGCTCTACCCGAACACTCCCCGCCCGTCGTTCATGAACAAGAACCAGGTGCCCGAGAGCGCGGTGGGGCCCGCTCTCAGGAGCCTGATCGACGACGGCCATGGCATCGCTCAGCGCGACGCCGACGGGAGCGTGCGCTTCGCGGCTCACCTGCGACGGCAGGAGGATCTCGAGGACGCCATCGACTCGCTGGAGGAGGCCTGCCGGCCCGACAGCGCCGGCCGCGCCGAGGTGCTGGAGGCCTATGAGGCCGTGTTCGAGCACCGCGCCTTCGCGGGCCGGTCCCAGACGATGTACCGCTACGAGGGACTGGGGTGCGTCTACTGGCACATGGTGATGAAGCTGATGTTCCGCCTGCAGCAGCGCATCTTCGCCGCGGCTGACTCGGATGCCGACCGGGACCTCCTCGCGGAGATGGTCCACCGTTATCGCCGCGTCCGGGCGGGGCTCGGGCCCTCCAAGACGGTGGTGGACCACGGCGCCTTCCCCCTCGACCCCCACTCGCACACACCGGCGCACACCGGCGCCCAGCAGCCGGGCATGACCGGCGCCGTCAAGGAGGGCATCCTGCTGCGCTGGGGCGAGCTCGGCCTGCGGGTCGACGACGGGCGCCTGGGCTTCGCCCCGGTCCTGCTCGACCCGGCGGAGTTCCTGGCCGCAGCCTGCCCGTGGCCGCCGCTGGGCGAGGGAGGGTCGCTGGAGCCGGGCACGCTCGGGTTCACCTACTGCGGAGCGCCGGTCGTCTACCACCAGGACGACTCCGCTCCTTGGACGCGTGCGACGCTGCTCGGCGGCGAGACGGTCGCGGGCACCGACCGCCTCGACCGTGCCGTGAGCCGGGCCCTGTTCGCCCGCACCGGCGCCGTTTCTCGCATCGACGTGGGCATTGACCCGGCACAGCTATTCCCGCAGGAAGGCGCCGCATTAGTCTGAGACCGTGAGTGCGTGGTTGCTGGCCGCTGCGATAGCACTCGCGCACGGGGCACTGGCCGTGTTCCTGATCGTGGGCGCGCCGTTCGCCGCCCGCCGGCCCCGGCTGATGGTGTGGTACCTGATCATGCTGGTACCGACCGCGATCGTGAACCTCTCCCGGCTACCGTGCCCGCTGACGGTCTGGGAGAAGGACCTGTGGCGCCTCGCCGGGGAGACCCCGTACCGGGGCGGCTTCATCTCGCACTACTTCGTCAAGCCGTTCCACTCCGGTGGCCTGGGCCCCACCGGCGAGGATGCCCTGCTGATATCGGTGGTGATCTGGTGCCTGGGATGGCTGGCGTACTCCGCGGTCTGGCACCTCCGGCAACGGCTACGCAGCGACTCAGCCCGGCAGCCCCACGCCGGCCCGGCGCTGGACACGAGGACGGGAGCGTGAGCCGGTGAGCGAGGACGGCCTGTACGAGGCGCTGCGGGGCTACTGGCACCCGGTGGCCTACGCGTCGGAGCTCAACGGCGGCGGGCCGCTGGCGGTGACGCTGCTGGACGAGCCGCTGGTGCTGGCCCGCATAGACGGCGAGGTGTCGGCCTTCCGCGACATCTGCGTGCACCGGGGAACCGCGCTCTCGCTGGGCTCGGTCAGCGAGGAGGGCCTGCGCTGCGGCTACCACGGCTGGACCTACAACGGCGAGGGCCGCTGCACCAAGATCCCGGCCCGGCCCGATCTGAAGATCCCGTCGCGGGCCCGTCTCATCTCCTACCGGGCCGCCGAGCACCTGGGGCTGATCTGGGTGTGCCTCTCCGGCGACCCCGTCTACCCGCTGCCGGAGAACCCCTACTTCGACGACGAGTCGATCCGCCTCATCGAGGTCGAGCCGTACGACTGGCGGTGCGCGCTCCCCCGCCGGATCGAGAACTACGTGGACTTCGGTCACTTCGCCTGGGTGCACGACGGCGTGCTGGGCGACTCCGCCCATCCCGAGGTGCCCGACCACTCCATCGGCCGGCACCGCAACGAGTTGCGCTTCGAGCACCCCCACATGGCCGAGCCGCCCGACTCGGGCAAGAACAAGAGCCTGGAGATCGACGGGGCCGTCGAAGTGAAGCTCGACTACCGGCTGTTCATGCCCAACACCATCCTGCTCGACCAGTACATCGAGTCGGTCGACCAGCGCTACCTGCTGTTCTTCAGCGTGTGCCCCACCGGCCGCAGGACTTGCCGGTGCTTCACGGTCATGGGCCGCGACTACGCTTTCGACGAGGCCACCGACGCCGAGATGCTGGACTTCAACGAGCTCGTCATCGGCCAGGACCTGGCCTTCGTGGAGTCCCAGCGCCCCGAGGAGCTGCCTGTCGATCTGAGCGCCGAGCTGCAGATCGCAGGCGTCGACCGGGTCGCCATCGAGTACCGGCGCTGGCTGCGCGAGATCGCCAGGGGCGCCGACTCCGCCCGCCAGGCCGCCCTGCAGTAGCCCCGGCGTGGGCTTCCTCCGAGAGCGCGGTCAGCGGATGGCGCGGCGAAGGATGAACTCGTAGACGCCGTCCCCGAACCACTTCCTGACGGCCAGCGCGGGCCGGGCCAGCATTCCCTTGACGTACCGGCGGCGCGGCTTGGCTGTGGTGGCGGCCTCCGCGAACACCTTGGCGAGCACCTTGGCGTCGGTGCCGCGGTCGGTGACGCGGGGGTTCTCCCTCATCCTGAGCAGCGGCTCGAGCTGGGCCCGGTAGGCCGAGTCGTCGATGCCGTATCCGGTCATCCGTTCTGCGGCCACCTGGCCGAAGTCGGTCTTGATGAGGCCCGGCTCGATGACCACGACGTCGATGTTGAACGGCGCGGTCTCGAGGCGCAGGCAGTCCGACCAGCCCTCCAGGGCGTGTTTGGTGGCGTGGTACCAGGCTCCGAAGGGCGAGTAGACCTTCCCGCCCACCGACGAGACGTTGACGATCCGCCCGGAGCCCTGCGCCCTCATGTGGGGCAGCACGAGCTGGGTGAGGTGGGCCAGGCCGAAGAGGTTCACCTCGAACTGGTATCTGGCGTCGTCGAGGGGGATGTCCTCGACCGGTCCGTACAGCCCGAAACCGGCGTTGTTGATCAGCACGTCGATGCGACCCTCGCTGTCGATGATCCGGCTCACGACCCGCTCGTTGCCGTCGCCGTCGGTGACGTCCAGCTCGACTGGGGTGACGCCGTGCTCGGCCAGGTCTTCCATGAGGCCCAGCCGGCGGGCGGCCGCGTACACCCGGTGTCCCTGCTGGGCCATCAGGATCGCGGCCTCCCGGCCCATCCCGGCCGATGCTCCGGTGATCAGCACAACCTTTCCCATTACGTTTCTCCCTTGATATGAACGACAGCTACCGGCAGTCTGCTACAGGGTCGACCGGCGACGACGCCATCCGCCGCGACGGCTACCGCCTGGCCAACGGCTTGGCCGGCGAGGCGTTGACGATCCCGTCGGCGAATCCGAGGAACTTCCATCAGGCGATCTCTCACACCGCAGCGATGCCGTGCCAGGACCTGTGGGCCAAGCTGTTCGTGCCCGAGGGCTCCGGGCCCCATCCGGTGGTGATCGTCGCCCCGGGCAGCCTCGGGCTCCAGGAGCACCACATGGCCATCGCCTCGGCCATCACCGATGCCGGCATCGCGGCCTGCACCATCGACCCGTTCAGCACCCGGGGCGTGTCCAGCACCGTCGTGAGGCAGGTCCAGTTCTCGTTCGCGGCCAGCGCCTGGGACGTCCTCGCGGCTGCGGAGGTCCTCGCGGCCCGCTCCGACATCGATCCGGCCCGGATCGGCGCGCAGGGCCACAGCCGGGGCGGATCGGCGGTGCTGAGCGCGGCGTCGGTGCATCTGGCGGCGGCGTCGGCGGCTCCCAAGCTGGTCGGGGTGTACGCCGCCTACCCGTGGTCGGGCCAGCAGTTCCTCGACCCCTCGGTCGGGCGGACCCGTGTCCGGGCGATCATCGGCGACCAGGACGACTGGTGCCCGCCGGCGCAGGTCCAAGCCCACATCCACGCCATCAGGCTGGCGGACGGCGACGCCACGGTGCGGATCGTGCCGGGCGCCAACCACAGCTTCGACCGCACGACGCCGCTGGAGTACATCGCGGACGCCTCGGTGACGCCCGGGGCGCCCACCTTCTACATCGCCGATGACGGCGCCTTCATCCTCCCCGCCTCCGAGGAGCCCGACCCGGACCTTGTCGACCGCGACGGCTTCCTCTACGCCATCGAGGCCGGCTTCGGCGTCCGCGGCGCCCACATCTCCGGCAACCCCGACCTGGTGCCACTCTTCTACGAAGACATGACAACGTTCTGGACCGACGTCATGAACCCTCCCCCGACATAGTCCAACTCAGGTCGACCTCCGTCATCGAGCCGCCTCGCTGAGCATGCGGTCCGGAATGTGAGCCGCCCCTTCACGCGGGGATCGAGTCAGTCGTCATCGAACTCGGGGCCGGTGACTTCGGTGAGCCAGGTTGTGAGGATCTCCACGAAGTCGGGGGCGAACTCCCGCTTCAGGCGGGCGTACTCCTCAATGCTGCCGGTGACGGCTTCCTGGAACTGATGGTTCGCGGAGAAGATTGTCGCGATCGTGTAGCCGGGCACGCTCGACTCGTTGATCGCCTCGGACATGGCGGTGGCGTTGTCGGCCGCCGGAACCTGCGTGTCCAGTTCGCCGAACAGTGCGATGACCGGCACTTGCAGTTCTTCGATGACCGGCCTGGGGTCGTGCTTGAAGAATGACTCGAACCAGGGGCTCTGCCATGTCGCCATCTGCTCAGCGACGATGCCGTCCACGAACGCGTCGGCGTCGCCGATCGCTTCCTGCATTTGCTCGGGAAAGGCCTCGAACTGCTGCCAGACGAGGGCTCGCATCGATGCTTCGGCCTGATCCCATCCCTGCCCGGTGGCGACGGCGCGGAACACCAGTTCCTGGGATGCTCGGAACTGTTCGATTTCCTCGGCGGTGGAGTCGGAATCCTCGAAGAGTGTTCGTTGTTGCGCGACCAGGGTCTCCTCGGCGCTCACCGCGGGAGCGGCCAGCAGTGCCACGAAGGCAACGCCGTCGCTGCGATTGGCCACCAATGGCGCGACGATCCCGCCTTCGCTGTGGCCGATCAGCCCGACACGACCGGGATCGATGTCGTGGTGGGAGTGCAGCAGGTCGACGGCGGCTTCAACGTCGCCGACCCGGTCGTGGAGGGCGGCCTGCAGGTTGTCGCCGGTGGACCCGCCGACGCCCCGATCGTCGAAGCGCAGCGAGGCGATTCCGGCTCCGGCCAGATGGTCTGCGAGCACGGCGAACATCCTGAAGCCTCCGAAGTCGGAGTCCCTGTCCTGTTCGCCGCTACCGCTGATCATGACGACCGCGGGGTGTCGCCCGTCGCCCTCGGGGAAGGTCAAGTCGCCGGCTAGCACGATCTCGCCGTTGGAGAAGGTCACCTCCTCGCGGTGGAACGCCACCCCTTCGAGCGCAGCCGGATCCTCGAAGCGCTGCAGCCAGAAGGTCGTCTCCATGCCGACTTGTGTGAATTCTCCTTCGATCACCCCGTCGCTGACGTGTCCGTCCCAGACAGCGAGCCCGACCGGCGACTGCATCTCGAAGTGGATGCCGCCCTCGTCGAGTTCCAGGTTCGACAGCGGCAGGCCCGTGAAGCCCTGGATGTCGATCGTCCCTCGCAAACCGTCCTCGGATGCGCCCAGCTCCACCGCGAAAGGCAGGTCGGTGGGACCCGGTATCGAGATGGCGCCCTCCCAGCGCCCCTCCAGATCCTGGGCCGCCTCGCTGGACGCGGTGTTGTACTGGGGGTCCGGTTCTGCGGGCACCGACGTTTCGGGAGCCTGGCTGGTAGCCGAGGCGGCGTCGACCGGCTCGACGGGCTGGGGCTCGGGTTCGGGCTCGTGAGCCGCGGTCGTGGCGGGGCTCGCGTCCGCCTCCTCGACCGACTCTGGACCGGTCGATGCTGCCGGCTCGGGCGATTCGGTGGTTGGCGTCTGCCGTGCAGCGTCCTGGTCGCCGCACGCCACGACGCCGAGCAGCAGTACCGAGACGGCCACCGAGACGCTGGCCGACAAGAGACTGCCGATCGACCTCTTTCTGCACATCAGACCGGTCACACCCTAGGCGATCAACCCCAACCCTGCCGGGCCCATTGTATGACAATGCATGGGTTGATATATTGAACACTGAGCCTCGCCATCGGGCATCAGCGGTGCGCCAATCAACCCGACAACCCCCGACAGGATCCCTGCCGCACACCTGAGCGAGGCGCACCGTGACCGCAACCGCCGCCCAACCCGCCGCCGAGGCGACCCACATGGCCCACAC
>VYCW01000041.1:0-445 GCA_009843735.1 Acidimicrobiaceae bacterium
GCTCTCCCAGCAGACCTGGGGCGCTTTGGCAGCCCTCGCCGACACCGGCGACGGCGGCGATGAGTTCGATGCGGAGGCTGCGGCTGAGGAGGTGACCGCCAACGTGTCGTTGTTCTTCGACAATCTGGCGCTGGTGGGCACCGCCGAAGGCGACGAGCAGCAGGCCTACATCGACGAGATGATCGCGGTGCTGGAGGGCTCCGATCCCGCCACCGGCGAGATCTTCAAGATGCTGGGAACGCTCGCCGCGGGCCTCACCATCGACATGCGCGACGTCGTGGTGGCCGACGAGGCCAACGCCAGCTTCACCTTCGACCTGCTCATCAACGGCAACCCGACCCAGGTCACCGACGCCACCGGCACCGCCCTGTTCGAAGACGGCGTGTGGAAGCTCTCCCAGCAGACCTGGGGCGCTTTGGCAGCCCTCGCCGACACCGGCGACGGC
>VYCW01000041.1:455-89878 GCA_009843735.1 Acidimicrobiaceae bacterium
GCTCTCCCAGCAGACCTGGGGCGCTTTGGCAGCCCTCGCCGACACCGGCGACGGCTAGACGGTCCCGGGCAGCGCCTGTCCCGTCATCGCAGGGTCGGCCGGACCGGTTCCGGTCCGGCTGACCGGCCGCACCAGTTTCGCAGGCGTTGTGCGCCTGTAATCCTCTGGCGATGGTCGTAGCACCGCTAACCGGTCTCCGCGTCCTGCAGCTCAGCGGCGGGATCGAGGTGGCCTACTGCACCAAGATCCTGGCCGACGCGGGCGCCGACGTGGTGTTCGTCGAGCCGGCGGGCGGTCACGAGTTGCGCCATCGCAGCATCACGGGCGCGGACCCGGGTGGGCGCTCGAGTCCGCTGTTCGAGTACCTGCACTGCTCCAAGCGGGGTCTGGAGGATCCCGGCGAGGATCTGCAGACTCTCTACGAACTCAGCGACGTAGTGGTGGCCGACCACCTCAACGACTCGTGGGAGTCGCTGCACGAGCGCTTCCCCCATCTCAGCGCGGTGGTCGTCACACCGTTCGGGATGGAGGGTCCCTGGAGGTCGCGTCCCGCGTCAGACCTCACCTTGCAGGCCGCTTCCGGGGGCATGGCGCCGCGGGGCGCCCCCGGCCGGGCTCCCCTGATGGTGGGTGGGGACCCCAGCTACTGGTTCGCGGGATCGGTGGCGGCCGTGAGCTTGCTCGGAGTGCTCAACCGGACGCGCTCCACCGGCACCGGCGAGCTGATCGACGTCTCGATGCTGGAGACCACTCACCTCGAGCACGGCATGTACCCGGTGACGTTCCACTCGATGGCGGGCCGGCCGTTCCAGAGCAGCCGCGGCGTGCCGGTCCCCGGCATCGAGCCCACCCGTCCCGGGGGGGTGGGGGTCTTCGTCCTCACCGGCCAGCAGTGGCTCGACTTCTGCGCGCTGATCGGCAGACCCGAATGGCAGCAGGACGAGTCGCTGTTCATCGCGGTCGAGCGCAGGCTGCGAGCCGAACAGCTCCAGGGCCCCATCCGCGACTGGACCCGGGAGCGCACCACCGACGAGATCGTGGAGACCGCTTCGCTGATGAGGATCCCGGTCGCACCGATCGGCTCGGGCGAGACGGTCACGGGCATCGACCACTTCGTGGCCGAGGAGTGGTTCGTGCGCCATAGCGATGGCTTCGCCCAGCCCCGGCGCCCGTATCGCTTCGGCCGCGAGCCGATCGCTGCGCCGGTGCCAGCCCGAAGCTTGAGCGGCGCGGAGCATCTCGGCTGGGCGCCGCGGCCCGACCGGCCCCGGACCGGAGGCGCCTCGGGAGACCTTCCCCTCGAAGGCACACGGGTCGCCGACTTCACCGGCTTCTGGGCGGGACCGATGGCCAGTGCGATCCTCGCCGGGCTGGGGGCCGACGTCATCCACCTGGAGGGCCCCAAACGCCCCGACGGCATCAGGATGAACACGCTTCGCTCGATGAGCGAGCCGCAGTGGTGGGAGTGGTCGCCGCTGTTCTGCGGAGCCAACACCAACAAGCGCGGCCTGTGCATCGACCTGTCAACCCCCGAGGGGCACCGGGCGGCGTTGCGGCTGCTGGGCACGTGCGACGTGATGTTCGAGAACTTCAGCCCCCGTGTGGTGGAGCAACTCGGGCTGGCGCCGGACGCGGTGCTGAGCGCCAATCCGCGGATCGTGATCGTACGGATGCCGGCATTCGGGCTGGAGGGACCGTGGCGAGACCGGGTGGGGTTCGCCCAGACGATCGAGCAGTCCTGCGGTCTCGCCTTCCTGACCGGCTACGAGGGCGAGGCCCCTCTCATTCCCAACGGCATGTGCGATCCGCTGGCCGGCGTGCACGGTGCGATCGCAGCCCTGGTGGCGCTGGCCGAGCGGGCCAGCAGCGGTGCCGGGCAGGTGGTGGAGGCGCCCATGGTCGGTGCCGGTCTGGCGGTGGCCGCTGAACAGGTCGTGGAGTACTCGGCCTTCGGGAACCTGCAACGCTCGATGGGCAACTCGTCGCCCCTGATGTCCCAGCAGGTCTGGCAAGGCGCGGGAGACGACGAGTGGATCGCCGTCAGCCTGCCCGATGAGCAGGCCGTGCGGGCCGCCCTCGCAGTCTCCGGAGGCGATGACCTCGCCGACCTGGAGCGCTGGTGCACAGCCCGCCCGGCCGAGGACGCCGCCGAGGTGCTGCTGGAGCAAGGTGTGCCCGCGGCCCGCGTGCAATGGGCTCAGGAGGTCGTCGACAGCCCGCAGCTCCATCATCGGGGGTTCTTCGAGCAGCTCGACCATCCGCTGTGCGGCCGGCACACCTACATCTCATGGCCTGCCCGTTTCAGCGCGGGACCGCAGGCGTGGAACCGGGCGGCATCGCCGACTATGGGTCAGCACAACCAGGAGATCCTCGCTGAGCTGGGCTATGACGAAGCCGCCATCGACCGCATGCGGAACCAGGGCGTGATCTCCGAGGGTGTGCTCACCGACCAGCACGGCTGGTGAACGCCGAACAGTCGAGCCTCGCGGAGGCGGCATCACCGGCGATTCAGTACACTCAAAATGGCTGGAGCACCGATTCTGGGGGCCGTCAATGGAGTTCGACTGGACCGAGGAGGACCTGTCCTACCGGTCGGAGCTTCAGGACTTCCTCGCGGAGGAGCTGCCGGGACGATGGGAGGGCGCCACCGCCGTGCTGGGCTCGGCCGACAATGCCGAGTACTCCCGACGCTTCGCCGGGCTGCTCGCCGAGAAGGGATGGCTGACACCCCACTGGCCGGCCGAGTGGGGCGGGACGGGAGCCACGCCCTGGATGCTGGCCGTGCTGGGCGAGGAGTTGTGGTCCCGGGGCGAGCCCCGCGGCCCCCAGTACATGAACGTCAACTGGATCGGCCCGTCGATAATGGCCCACGGCACACCCGAGCAGTGCCAGCGGTACCTGCCTCCCATCGCGGCCGGGGACGTGATCTGGTGTCAGGGGTTCTCCGAGCCCGAGGCTGGGACCGACCTGGCGTCACTGCGGACCCGGGCCGTGCTCGACGGCGACGACTATGTGGTCAACGGATCCAAGATCTGGACCTCCTACGGCGACATCGCCGATCACTGCTACCTGCTGGTGCGCACCGACGCCCAGGCCGAACGCCACCGCGGCATCTCCGTCCTGCTCATGGCCATGGACTCCCCCGGCCTGGTAGTGCGTCCCATCCCGGGAATGGTGGGCGAGCACTCCTTCACCGAGCTGTTCCTCACCGATGTGCGGGTGCCGGTCGCCAACCGGCTCGGGCCGGAGAACGAGGGGTGGAGCGTGGTGCGCGAGGCGCTGTCGTTCGAGCGGGTGGGGGCGCCCCGCTGGGCCCGGGCCGCTCATGTGCTCGACGAGACTGTTAGGGGGGCGATGGAGCAGGGCCAGTCGATCGATCCGGTGGCCGTCGAAGCCGTGGGCGTGGCCAAGACCGCCTGCGAGGCGGCCCGCATGCTCTGCTACCGCGTCATCGATGAACGGGCCCGCGACCTCCCACCCTCGCCCCACGCCAACGTGGCCCGGGTGGCGATGGTGCAAGCCGAGAGGCTGGTGGCCGACGCCTGCGCGGCCCTCCAGGGCAACGAGATCATGCGCTACGGATCCGACTCCGACCTCCAGATGCGCAAGTCGCTGGCCGCGGGCGTCGCGGCCGGGACCTACGAGGTGCAGCTCAACCTGGTGTCGCGCCGCCACCTGCGCCTGCCCAAGAACTGACCATGGACTTCACGCTCGACTCCCACCAGGAAGCAGTGCTCGAGGCGGTGGGGACGCTGCTGTCACGCCATGCCGGCCCCGCCCGGCTGCATGACCTAGGCGGCGACGAACCCGGCTACGACCACGACCTCGACAAGCGGCTGGCCGAGGCGGGCTTCCTGGACATCGCGGAGCCCCGCAGCCCTTCCCGGCTGGACGCCGCCCTGGTGCTCGAGACGCTCTCGGGCGCTCTCGCGTCATCGGCCGCCGGTTGGCGGCTGCTGGTGCTGCCGACCCTGGACATCGATGTCGAGGGGCCCGTCGCGGTGGTGGCCGAGAGCCACTCGGGACCGGCCCGCTTCGCGGCCGACGCCGACGCCCTCGTCGTGATCGGCGACGACCGCGTGCGCCTGGTACGACCGGACCGCCCCATCCCCAGAGTCCGCTCCCGGCTGGGATGGCCCGTCGGCGACGTGAACGAGCTGCCTGAAGGCGGTCTGATAGACGAGGCGCCGGTGGCCGAGACCCTTTCCTGGACGCGTGTCGCGGTGGCCACCGAGATGGTCGGAGCGATGCAGTTCGCCCTCGACATCACCGTCCGGCATGTGAGCGACCGGCGCCAATTCGACCGGGCGATCGGCTCGTTCCAGGCGGTCCAGCACGGCCTGGCCGAGTGCTCGGTCGCGGTCGAGGGAGCCCGCTGGCTCGCCTTGGAGGCGGCCTTCACAGGCTCGGCCAGCACCGCAGCCGCGGCGCTCACCCAGGCATCCGAAGCCTCCAAGCTGATCTTCAGGAGGACCCACCAGTACCACGGCGCCATGGGATTCACCAGGGAGTACGACCTGCACCTGGCCACCCTGAGGCTGCTGGCGCTGCGCAGCGAGGCCGAGAGCTTCGGACGGCCGGCGGCCGCCTGCGCTCACGAGCATTGGGGCATCTGATGAGCCTCGACCTCTCCTACCGCTCCGAGCAGTCCGAACTGGCCCGGTCGGTCGACGGGCTGTGCCGTCGTTGCGGCACCGGCGCCGGCTTCACCGACTCCGACCCGCTGCCCGAGCAGTACTGGCGCGGCCTGGCCGAGCTCGGGGTGCTCGGGCTGGGCACCGCCGCCGGAGGGGGCGGAGCGCTGGAGATCGCGGCGGCCATGGAGCAGCTCGGAGCCCATGGCGCACCGGGACCGCTGGTCGGCACCTTCACCGCCGGCGCGCTGCTGGACCCCTCCGAGATGGAGCCGATCTCAGACGGGAGCCGGCTTGCCAGCGTCGGACAGCCGCCACTCATGCCGTGGGCCACCGAAGCGGGCGTGTTCGTCGAGATCGACTCCTCGGAGGCCTGGCTCAGCCGGCCCGTTGGTGCCCCGGAGCCGGTCGATACCACCGCGGGCGAGCCCTGGGGGCGGGCTGAGCTGGAGAGGCTGCGGCCATTGGGCGACGCGACCGCGGCGATCGCGCTGGGCCAGACCGCGGCCGCGGCCTACCTGGCCGGGGCGGCGCAGAATCTTGTCGAGATCGCCAGCCAGTACGCCAAGGACAGGGTCCAGTTCAATCGGCCAATCGCCACCTTCCAGGCCATCTCACATCCCCTGGCTTCATGCTCGGTCTCGGTGGCGGCGTCACGGATCATGGCCCGGGGAGCAGCCTCCGCCATCGACGACGGCGACCCGGACGCGCCGGCAGCCGCGGCGCGAGCCCGGCTCTCCGCGGTCGCATCTGCCACCGCGGCGGCCTACCAGGCTCACCAGACCTTCGGCGCCATCGGCTTCACCATTGAGGGTCCGGTAGCCCACGTGAGCCTGCGGATCCGGCAGCTGTCGCTGCAGCCCATCCCCCAGGCGTCGGCTCGCGCCCGCATCCTGGAGAGTCTCGGAATCTGACCAACCATCCGGCAACGAGAGGAGAACGGCTATGTCCGTCGACCTGACCCAACCGATCGAGGGCCTCATCTACGAGCGCCGCGACCACGTGGCCCACATCACGATCAACCGGCCCGAGCGCGGCAACGCTCTGCACGGCTCAATGATCGAACCGGTCAAGGCGATCTGGGCCGAGGTGCGCGAGGACCCCTGGATCCGGTGCGCCATCGTCACCGCCGCCGGGAGCCGCCACTTCTGCACCGGAGCCGACATGGGAGCGGTGGCGGCCCGGGGCAAGGTCAAGGCGGGCAAGGGCCCGCTGACCGACGAGGTGTTCTGGTCGCCGAGGCAGAACCGGGTATGGAAGCCGGTCATCTGTGCGGTCAACGGCACAGTGGCATCCGCCGGGCTGCACTTCGTGGTGGACGCCGACATCGTGGTGTCCTCCAACAAGGCCACCTTCCTGGACACCCACGTCAACGTGGGCATGGTCGGCGCGGTGGAGAACATCGGGCTGGCCAAGCGCCTGCCTCTCGGCTCGGCGCTGCGGATGACGTTGTGCGGCAAGTCCTACCGCATGTCGGCCGAGCGGGCCTACCAACTCGGGATGGTGGACGAGCTGGCCGAGCCCGATGAGCTGATGAACGTGGCCACCGAGATCGCCCAGCAGATCTGCGCCAACTCGCCGGCTGCGGTGTCGCTGTCCCAGCAGGCCATCTGGAGCTCCATCGAGATGGGCTACCGCGACAGCCTCGAATACGGCTGGGCGCTGCTGCGGATGCACTGGGACCACCCCGACATCAAGGAGGGGCCCAAGGCGTTCGTAGAGAAGCGAGCCCCGGTGTGGTACACGGGCGAGGAGGACGAGGAGGAATAGCCCTGGCGGCTGGCGGCCGGGCAGGCTCGTGAACTTCGATCTCGGCCCTGAGCTGGGAGCGTTCCGGCTGGAGGTGCGGGCCTTCCTCGAGGACTTCGGGGACATCGGCGCCTTCTTCCATCACGAGGGCTCCTACGACGATGCCACCCGGCGCCTGTACCTGGCTCTGGGCGAGCGCAACTGGCTGGCCCTGGCCTGGCCCGAGGAGGCAGGAGGCGAGGGCAAGCACCCGCTGTTCGAGTTCGTGCTGTGGGACGAGATGGCCCGCAGCCGGGCGGCCCGGCCACCGCTGGGCTCCGGGATCGTGGCCAAGACCATCATCCGGGCCGGCACCGACGAGCAGAAGGAGCGCTTCCTGCCCGGCCTGCGAAGCGGTGAGGTCTTCTTCTCGCTGGGCTACTCCGAGCCCGAAGCCGGCTCCGACCTGGCCGGCCTGCGCACCCGGGCCGTGCGCCAGGGCGACGTCTATCTGGTGACCGGCGAGAAGCGCTGGACCTCGGGCGGTCATCGGGCCGACTACCTGTGGATGCTGTGCAGGACGGGCACTCAGGAGAGCCGGGGTCGGGGCCTGACCATCCTGATCGTCGACCGGCGCTCGCCCGGGATCACCGTCTCGCCGCTCACCGCCCTCAGCGGGGAGCGCTTCAACGAGATCTTCTTCGACGAGGTCGAGGTACCGGTCGACAACCGGATCGGCGACGAGAACGGCGGTTGGCAACTGATCGGCGAGTCGCTGGCCACCGAGCGCCACGTGCAGTTCCAGCCGTCCCGCGTCCGCCGTGACTTCGACGACCTCGTCGAGTGGCTGTCGGAGCGGGGCCTGACCGGCGACCCGGTGGTCCGGTACCGGCTCAGCGACCTGGCCGTGCGGGTAGCCGAAGTGGAGGCCTTGGCCCTGGCCATGTGCGAGGCCGTGCAGGACGGGCGGGACGCCGCGGTGGAGGCGGCCGCCAACAAGCTGGCCGGCAGCGAGGTCGCCCAGGAGGTGTCGCGCCTGGCCGGCGACCTCGGCGTGCCGGACTCGGTGGTGGTGGGATCGCAGATCGAGTACCTCTGGCGCCAGTCCATAAGCGAGACCATCGGCGGCGGCACCTCCGAGATCATGCGGGGACTTATCGCGGGCCGCGGCCTCGGCCTGCCGCTGAAGGGATAGACACGACCGTGGAGGCCAACCGTTGAACCACTCATCATCCGACCGTGGAATCGAGGACGCAATGGCCGGAGGGCCGGGCGGCTCGGTGGCGGGCCGCGTCGTGATCGTGACCGGAGCGGCGCGCGGCCTCGGCCGTGACTACGCCCGCATGTTCGCTGCGGAGGGCGCCGCCGTGGTGCTGGCCGACCTGGACCCGCCGGCCGTCGACGACGCCGTCGAGGCGATATCCGCTCAGGTGCCGGACGCCCGGCTGACTGCGGTCGCGACCGATGTGACCGACCCCGCCCAGACGGAGGCCATGGCCGCCGCCGCGACCAGTGCCTACGGCCGCATCGACGTGCTGATCAACAACGCCGGCATCTGGGGCGATCTGGAGCCCGCGCCTGCCGTGGAGACCGCGCCGGACTACTGGGACCTGGTGATGGCCGTGAACCTGCGGGGCCCGCTGCTCTGCGCTCAGGCCGTGGTCGGCGCCATGCGGGAGGCCCGCTGGGGACGGATCATCAACATCTCCTCGATGGGCGCGTACATGCCCGCCGGGGTCTACGGCGTCAGCAAGCTGGGACTGAACCAGCTGACCTTCGCGCTGGCCACCGAACTCGGCCCGAGCGGCATCACCGTCAACGCGGTGGCACCCGGCCCGATCGACAACGAGGCCACCCGCTCGCAGGTCCCGCCCAAGGGGATCCAGAAGATGATCGACGGCACCGCCGTCGGGCGGATGGGAACGGCCGCCGACCTCTTCGGCATGATCCGGTTCCTGGCCACCGAGGAGGCCGGCTGGATCACGGGCCAGACCTTCGGCGTCAACGGCGGATTCAGCAGCCGCCTCTAGAACAGTGCCCCCCGACGACGACTTCCGCCGGAGAGTGCGGTCGTTCCTGGCCCGTCACGGCCCAGCCGAGGGATGGCTGCGGGACGAGCACGGCCGACCCCCGCCCGACGACGCCCCGAACGAAGTGCGGGTCGCCCGGGCCCGGCGGTGCCTGAGCCTGCTGTTCGAAGCGGGTCTCGGCGCGATCTCGTGGCCCCAGCGTTACGGCGGCCAGGGGTTGAGCAACCGGCAGCAGGTGATCTTCAACGAGGAGGCCACCGGCTACGCGCTGCCGCTGGACATCTTCATCATCGGCGTCGGGATGTGCGCCCCCACCGTTCTGGCCCACGGCACCGAAGAGCAGCGGACCCGCCACCTGCCGCCCCTGCTGCGCGGCACCGAGATCTGGTGCCAGCTCTTCTCCGAGCCCCAGGCCGGCTCCGACCTGGCCGGCGTGGGCTGCCGTGCCGAGCCCGACGGCGACGGCTGGTCGGTGTCGGGACAGAAGGTCTGGACCTCGGGGGCCCACAACGCCGCCTACGGCATGCTGCTGGCCCGATCCGATCCCAACAGCTCACGCCATGCGGGGATGACCATGTTCATCGTGGACATGTCCCTCCCCGGCATCGATATCCGTCCCCTGCGACAGATGAGCGGCGTGTCGAGGTTCAACGAGGTGTTCTTCGACGGCTGCCGCCTGGATCACGACGCGGCGCTCGGAGAGGTGGGCCAGGGATGGCGAACAGCCATCACGACGCTGATGAACGAGCGGGTCTCGATCGGCACCAGCAACCCGGCCGGCTACGGGCACCCCGCGTCGGTGTTGGCCGCGGAGGCCCGCCGCCGGGGCCGCATCGACGATCCCGCCATGACCGACAGGATCTCGCAGCTGATCATCCGCGAGCGCATCACCGCCCTGCTGGGCCAGCGAGTGACCGAGGCGCTGCTCGCCGGGGTGCAGCCCGGTCCGGAAGGGTCGCTGGCGAAGCTCAGCGGCACGCAGGTGTCCAAGGAGTCGGCCTCGCTGGCCTTGGAGATTCTCGGCTCTGAGGCCGTGGCCTGGGACGCCGCCGACAACCTGGCGGCCTCGTGGGCCACCGTGCAGTGCTCGACGCCGGGGCTGTCGATCGCGGGCGGAACCGACGAGATCATGCGCAACCTGTTGGCCGAGCGAATCCTCGGCCTCCCGCGGGAGCCCAAGATTACGGCCCGGCACGAGCCTGGAGGGAACCAATGACGACCATGACCGGCGGAGAGGCCGCGGTTGCAGCCCTCCAGACCCTCGGCGTCGACACCGTCTTCGGGATCGTGAGCGTGCACAACATCCCGATCCTCGACGCCGTCTCGCGGACGCCGGGAATAGAGCTGGTCGGCTGCCGCCACGAGCAGGGCGCCGTCCACGCGGCCGACGGCTTCGCCCGGGCCACCGGCCGTCTCGGAGTGTGCGTGACCAGCACCGGCCCGGGCGCGGCCAACGCCATGGGCGGGTTGTACGAGGCGAGCTTCGCCTCGTCACCGGTCCTGATGCTCACCGGTCAGGTAGAGACTTACCAGTACGGCCGGGACCGCAGCGCGCTGCACCAGGCCGACCAGCAGCTGGAAATGCTGAGCACCGTCACCAAGCGCTCCGACCATGTAGCCGACATCGGTGACATCGCTGGAGCCGTGCTGGTCGCGGCCGCCGAGGCCCTCTCCGGTCGACCGGGACCCACCGCGGTGCAGATCCCGATCGACCTGCAGTACGGCCGCGGCGAGGTAGGCGAGCTAGCGGTTATCCCGCCCCGGCTGGAGGCGCCGGAGGCCGCCTTGGTGGACACCGCGGCGACTCTGCTGGACGACGCAGCCCGGCCGCTGATCATCGCCGGTGGCGGCGTGGTGCGGGCGGGCGCCGGCGGGCAGTTGACGTCTCTGGCGGAGCGCCTGGCCGCACCGGTGCTCACCACCGTGGAGGGCCGCGGCTCGATCTCCGAGGACCACCGGCTGTGCCTGGGCCCCAACACCGACCTCACGGCCATGGACCCGGTGATCGCCGGCGCCGACGTCGTGCTGGCAGTGGGGACCCGCTTCCAGCAGAACAACAACATCCACAAGTGGCTGACCATCCCCGGCCGGCTGGTGCACCTCGACGCCGACGCCGCCATGATCGGTCGGATCCATCCCGCCGAGGTCGGGCTGGTCGGCGACGCCTGCCTCGGCCTGGAGGCGCTGCTGGCCGCCGTGGCCGCGCAGGCCCGCGACGAAACGTGGGCCGAGGACTGCGGCCGGATCCGGGACGAGGCCGTGGCCGCCGGTCGGGAGTCCCTCGGCCCCGACCTGCTCGCGATCATGGACGCCATGGACGAGATCCTTCCTGCCGGCGCGATCGTGGCCAAGGACGCCACCGTCTCCGCCTACCAGTGGGGCAACCGTCTCCTCCCCGTCCGCCGGGCCCGCAGCGCCATGCGTCCGGTGTCGATGGCCATCGGGCCCGGCGTTCCACTCGCCATCGGAGCCGCGGTCGGCTCGGGACAGCCCACGGTGGTCATCCAGGGCGACGGCGGGCTCATGCTGAGCCTCGGAGAGCTCGCCGCTGCGGTGCAGCAGGACCTGCCGCTGGTTGTGTGCGTCTTCAACGACCGGGGCTACGGGATCCTGCGGTTCATCCAGGACTTGGTGGTCGAGGGCCGCCGGACCGGCGTCGACCTGGCCACACCCCGGTTCGCGCCGCTGGCCGAGGCGATGGGGATGCGCTCGGCCGAGGTCACCGACCCCGACGAGTTCGCCCGGGTCTTCGCCGAAGCGATCTCAGCCGGAGGCCCGTGGCTGCTCGACATCGACCTCACGGCCATGACCCCCCTGACCATCCTCCCCCAGCGCCGTCCCGAGCGGGAGTAAGGGGCCGAGTCTGCCGGGTGCTACTGGATCAGGCGGGAGTAGGCGTCAAGGGCCGGGCCGGCCGTGGTCGCGTCGGCCTCGATGCCGAGACTCTGCAGCGTCCGGGCGACGCAGACATAGAACGAGGTGGTGAGGATCAACTCGATGCACTCGCCCGCCGAGAAGAACTCCCGCAGCCTGCCGACTGCGCCCGGCGAGGCGCCGCCATCGAGGATGATCTCACCGGCACAGGCCAGCGCAGCCCGCTCGGCCGCGGAGAACTCCGGCGAACTCTCCCACTCGCCGAGCGCTTCGAGTTGGGCTTCGGTCACGCCGAACCGGATCGCGGCCGGCCAGTGGGCCTGCCACTCGAACGACGAGCGGGTCAGCAACGCCGTCCGCATGATGAGGAGCTCCCGCAGTCCCCGATCAGTCTCGGGCTCCGAACGCAGAGGCCATGCCATCTGCACCCAGGCGTCCAGCATGGCCGGAGCGTTCCCGAGCATCCGGTACAGCAGCGGCACCTCGCGACCCCGGTCACGGAACCCGTCGAACACTCTGTTGAGCGCTGGATGGTCGATGTCGGCGTCCACGGGTTCGATCGGCGCCACCGCGGCTCCGTCACCCTCGGGCGGGGTCATGGGCCAGTATTTAGCACACTGATTAGGATGGCGGCATGAGCCTGGAGGGCAGGTCGGTCCTGATTCTCGGGGGGACGTCGGGGATGGGGCTGGAGACGGCTCTGGCGGCCCGCCGGGCCGGAGCCGACATCGCCATCGTGGGACGCGACCCGGCCAAGGCCGAAAACGCCCGCCGGGCAATCGGCGAGGGCACGGTCTGCGGGGTGCTCGACGCTCGCGACACGGGCGCCCTGGCCACCTTCGCCGGCGGGCTCGACGCCATCGACCATGTGGTCTCGTTCACCGGTGACCAGCCCGCCGCCCCTCTCGCCGAGGCCGACCACGACATGTTCACCTCGGCGTTCGAGGCCCGGGTCTGGGCCGCCCGCAACGCTTGCGCCATTGCGGCACCGCTGATGCCGCCGGACGGCTCTTTCGTGTTCTGCTCGGGCCTGTCGGCGTCGAGGCCACGGCCCGGCCGTTCCGCCGGGGCGGTGGCCACCGCCGCGCTCGAGTCGTTCTGCCGAGCCATGGCCGTCGAGCTGGCGCCCCTGCGGGTCAACGCGATCTGCCCGGGTGCCTTCGGTACCGACGTCCTCCGGCGAGCCCTGGGCAGCGAGGCGACCATGGAGCGCTTGGCCTCAGCCATCCCGCTGGGCCGCATCGGTGATCCTGCCGAGATCGCTCACGCCGTCATGTTCCTGCTGACCAACACCTACACCACCGGCACGACGCTCCGGGTCGACGGCGGCTTCGCCCTCACATGACCATGGCAGCCTCCGGACACGACCTCCTGAAGACGGTTCCCAGCGGGGATCTCCTCATCGGTGGTGAGCGGGTCCACGACACCACCGCCGGCGCCCGCGAGCAGCTCGATCCCTCCACCGGCGGCCGGCTGGCCACCGTGTCGCTGGCAGGGCCTTCCGAGATCGACACGGCCGTTCAGTCCGCCCGGGACGCCCAGGAGGAGTGGCTCGGTCTGTCCCCGGCCCAGCGCCGGGACGTGATCCTGCGGTTCGCGCAGCTTCTGGACGACTGCCATGAGGAGATGTCGATCCTGCGGTCCCTTGAGCTGGGCGCCCCCTTGAAGAAGCGGCGGGGAGCCAACATGGCCGTGGAGTACATGCGCTACTTCGCGGGCTGGGTCGACAAGCTCGAGGGCTCCACCATCCCGGTGCACCCGGGCCTAGCGCTGGACTACACGGTGCCTGAGCCCTACGGAACGGTCGCGGCCATCACCCCATGGAACGGGGGCGTCGTTTCGGCCGCCATGAAGGCCATCCCGGCTCTGGTGGCCGGCAACACCGTGGTGGTCAAGCCCGCGGAGTTGGCCGTGCTGTCGCTGCTGCGCTTCGGGGAGCTGGGCCTGGCTGCGGGCCTGCCGCCGGGAGCCTTGAACATCGTGCCCGGAGCGGCCGACGCGGGCCAGGCCCTGGTCACCCATCCCGGCGTCGACAAGATCAGCTTCACCGGCGGGGGCGCCACCGCCCGCGAGGTGCTGCGGGGCGCGGCGACCAACCTCACGCCGGTCATCCTGGAACTGGGGGGCAAGTCGGCCAGCATCGTCTTCGAGGACGCCGACATCGACACCGCAGTCGCCACCACCGTCGGCCTGGCCCTAGCCACCATGAGCGGCCAGGGCTGCGTGCTGCCGACCCGGCTGGTCGCCCAGGACACGGTCTACGACGCGGTGGAGCAACGGGTCGTGGAGGCCGCTTCGTCGCTGGTGGTGGGCCGCGCCTTCGACGAGGGCGTGCAGATCGGACCGGTGATCACCGAGGCGGCCTGCGAGCACATCATCGGCGAAGTGGAGGCGGCCGTGTCCCGGGGCGACGGACGCCTGCTAACCGGGGGCGCACGGCTGGGAGGCGATCTGGCCGACGGGTTCTTCGTGGAGCCGACCGTGTTCGGGAGCGTCGACAACTCCTCGCCCATCGCCCGCACCGAGATCTTCGGCCCGGTGCTGAGCCTGATCCGCTTCGGAGACGAGGCCGAGGCCCTGAGCATCGCCAACGACAGCCCCTACGGCCTCGGTGGCCTGGTGTTCACCCGCGACGTCGCCCGGGCCCACCGGGTGGCCGGCCGGCTGCAGGCCGGGTCGGTCGGCGTCAACGCCTTTGCCCCGATGCCGGCCAGCGCTCCGTTCGGAGGCGTCAAGCAGAGCGGCTACGGGCGCGAGGGCGGGCTGGCCGGCGTGGAGGAGTTCCTGAGGCCCAAGAACGTCTACGTGGACCTGAGCGGACCGTGAGCACCACAGGAGCGGCGGGCGGTGAGTGATCTGCTGAGCGGCGTGCGGGTGCTCGAGTCCGCGGTGCTGCTCAACGGCGACACTCTGGGCATGCTGCTCGGCGACCTGGGGGCCGACGTGATCAAGGTCGAGACCCCGCCGGCGGGCGACTATCTGCGCGACATCCTGGGGCAGATCGAGCCGCGGCACAGCCCGGCCCACCTGCAGGCCAACAAGAACAAGCGCAGCATCGCGCTCGACCTCGGCAACGATGGGGGTCGGGAGGTGCTGTGGGATCTCCTCGAGGGCGCCGATGTGTTCGTTGACGGCTTCACCGCGGGGGCCTCCGACCGTCTCGGCATCGGCTACGAGCAGCAGCGCAGCCGCAAGCCCGACATCGTCTACTGCCAGTACACCGGCTTCGGCTCGGTCGGCCCCTACGCTCGGATGCCCACCCACGGCCAGATGATGAACGCCGGCGCGGCCGCGGTGACGCTCACCACCGCCGACGATGGCTTCGTGCGACCGGCCGAGAACCGCGAGCTCATGTGGGGCACCTCCATCGGAGGCGACGGCACCGCGGCCGGCGCCGTGCATGCCGCGCTCCGTGTGGCTGCCGCGCTGTACCGGCGCCAGGTCACCGGCGAGGGCTGCTTCCTGGACGTGTCCGCAGCCGACGCGGTGGTCGCCCAAGGCTGGATCGGCGCGGTCTACGGCCTCAACTACGACCGGATCACCGACCACACCGGTCTCAAGGACCCCGGCGCGGAGCCGCTGACCGGAGCCAAGTACCAGTACTACCGGACATCCGACGAGCGGTTCGTGCTGTTCTGCTGCATAGAGCCGAAGTTCTGGGAGCGCTTCTGCCGGCTCGTGGGACGCGACGACCTCATCGGCACGCAGCTGGAGCAGGGCCCCGTCGACTTCGCCCGGGACGCCGACGAGCTGCGCCGTGAGCTTCAGGCCGTCTTCGAGACGCGGACCCAGCGCGAGTGGGTGGACATGGCCATCCGCGAGCGGGTTCCGATCGGCCCGGCCCACCAGGGGGTGGCCAGCCTCAGGGACGACCCCCAGATGGCAGCCCGCCAGATCATGGTCGAGGGCCACCATCCGATCGCCGGATCCTTCACCTATGTCGGCGAACCGGCGATCGTCGATGAGCAGCCCTACGCCGTGCCCCGTCCCGCTCCCGCGTTCGGCGCCCACACCACCGAGATCCTCACCGAGATCGGCTACGACGAGTCCCGCATCGCGGAGCTGTTCGCCGAGGGCATCGTCGCCGGCGACTGACCGCGCCGGCCGCCGCCCGAGGCGGGGTTCAGTCCAGCACTGCGGCCGAGCCGCCCCGCCGGGCGTCCGCCGCCGCCTCCAGGCGGCCTTGGTGCCATCCCACCACCTGCGCGGCCCCGAACCCCTCCGGGCCGGGAGAGCGGGACAGCGCCGCCGGATGGGTCCCGGCGAGCTCATGACCACCTTCCAGGGCCAGATCGCCTCCGAAGCACACTTTGAAGCGGGGCCGGTCGACCGCCGCCCGGGGTCCCAGCCCCTCCAGGAGCATGCGGACGATGAGCTGGACCTGGGCCTGGGGCTGCATGATCCCGCCGGCCACGCCCAGCACGCAGCCGAGGCGGCCGTCGCGAGTCACCAGCCCGGGGATGGTGGTGTGGGGCGGCTTCGCTCCCGGCTGCGGCTCCAGGCTCAGCATCCGCAGGGTGGTGGCCCGGTTGTGGATGGGCCCGCCGATCTCGTCCACGCCCAAGTGCGCGCCGAAATCGCCGAACACGGAGGTGATAAGCGACACCGCCTGGCCGTGGTGGTCAACCACGGCCAGGAAGGTCGTGTCGCCGGTGGCCCGCTTCGGCCGGCCCCCGACCACGATGGCGGCCGGGTCGAATCCAGCCGCCCGCATCCCTTCGGAGGTCGCCGCCAGCACGGCCTCCCAGCCGACGGGAGTCACCGGTTCCAGATGCTCCAGCGCGCCTAGCACGCTCGGTCCCTGCGTCGGTAGCGGCATCTGCCACACCGTGTGCCCCGCGAAGTCGACCGCGCCGGGCTCCACCGCCATCGTCCGGTGCCGGGCCATGTCAGCCTCCGACAGGAAGCCCCCGTCGCTGCGAACCCGCTCCACGATGGCCGCTCCGATCGGGCCGCCGAGCACGGCCCGGCCGCCTTCGGACGCGATCACGTCGAGGCATTCGGCAAGCCGCGGGTTGCGGACCAGCGATCCCTCGGCCACCGGTGTGCCCTCGGGAACGTAGAGCGGGCCCAGCACGGGGTCGGATGCCAACGACGCCCCACTGCGGGCCGCGGTGGAGGCAAGGGTTGGACGCACCTCGAAGCCGGAGGCCGCGTACCTCCGGGCCGGCCCGACCGCGTCGGCCAGGCTGATGGTGCCGTGCCCGGCCAGCGCCGTTTCCAGCAGCGCCACCGCGCCCGGCGGGGTGACCGAGGCACCGCCCCGGGCCGGCACCGCGTCGTGGCCCGAGCGCCGCAACCCCTCGGTGGTCAACTCCAACGGGACGGCGCCGGAGCCGTCGAGGGCGGCCGGTGCTCCCCGGCCGTCGTGCACGAACATGAACCCGTCCCCGCCGACGCCACAGGACTGGGGCTCGACGACGTACAGCACGAAGCAGGCGGTCACCGCCGCGTCCACGGCGTTGCCGCCGTCGGAGAGCACCTCGACGGCCGCCCCCGTCGCCCGAGGATCGGAGGTGGCCACCGCCGCGGTCACCGGCGCGATCCTCTCAGCGACAGGTTTCGGTGGTCGTCACAGCCGCAGGTCTCGGCGGCGGTCACGGCTGCAGGTCTCGGCGGCGGTCACAGCCGCAGGTACCGCTCGGCGTTGGTGGACATCAGCTTGGTCATGACATCACGCCCGAGACGGTCCTCCCACTCCAGCGCGATGTCGGGCGAGCGGGGGAACTCAGCCTGGTTGTGCGGATAGTCCGACGAGAACATCAGCACGCCGTCGCCGAGGATCTCGTTGATGCTCGCGGCCAGGGCGGCGCCCTCGTAGAGCTCGATGCCGCAGTAGATGTGACCCGCCCGGGCGTACTCCACCGGCGTCATCTTGCGCTCGGGCAGCGCGTTGGCCATGTAGTCGGCCTGGCCCTGCAGCCGGATTAGCCAGGCGGGAAGCCAGCCTGCGCTGCACTCGGAGAAGCCGATTCGCAGCCGCGGGAAGCGGTCGAACATGCCGCTGAGGGTCATGTAGCCGAGCAGCCGGGCCGCGCCCCAGGGATGGGCTGCCGCCCGAGCCACCACCACGTTGCCCCAGATGTCGCGGTATCCGGGGAAGTAGGGGGGCTCGTAGAAGAACGAGTGGTGCAGCAGGGGCAGGTCGTGCTCGTCGAGCGCGGCCCAGATCGGGTCGAGCTCCGGGTCGTCGACCGGCACCTCCTCGGGGAGGATGGCGCTGGCGGCACCGACCCACGGCTCAGGGCCGAGCCTGGCCACAATCTCGGCTGAGGCCTGCGGGTCACGGGCCGGCAGCAGGATGGTGGCCTTGAGCCGGTCGGTGTCGACCGAGCAGTACTCGGCCACGTAGCGGTGATAGGCGCCGTAGAGCTCGGTGGCCAGCTCCGCGTCGAGGGCGGTAGCCGCGTTGGCGAACGTGCCGGGAATGATGACATGGACGTCGACCCCCTCGATGTCCATGTCAGAAAGCCTTCCGGTGCTGTTGAGGTTGCTCACGTCGGGTGCTGGAGGCGTCTTGAAGGTCTTGCTCACGCTCTTCTTCAGAGGGCTCTCGCCGCCCTTGGTGGCCTTCTCGCCCCCATGGGGGGTACCCAGCGCCCGGTCGTACTTCATTGGGCTGATGCTCAAGTAGTGACCGCCCAGCGTGACGGGCTGCTTGTACTGGTCGAGTTCGCCCCAGCGCTCCCTCAGCCGCGGCGAGGCGTAGATCTCAAGCGTCTCCAGGTTGGGACCGACGTGGGTGTCGGTGTCGATGATCCGGTAGCCGTTCTTCACCGGGCTTCCTCTCCGTTTCGGGAGCCAGCGACTCGATATAGAGTATACTAATTGCGTTGACGGGGGGTCGGGCCGGGACTAGCGTCCGGCCCGTTCCGTTCGCCCAATCCGGAGGGCCCTGATGGAGAACGTTGTTCGGGTCCAGCACCATGTGACCTACGAGGCGGCGGCCGAGTCCCTCGCCGCCGGCATAGCCAAGGCCCGCGAGCTGGGCGTGCGGGCCGGCATAGTCGTGGTCGACTCCTTCGGCGAGATCGTCGCCGCGGCCAAGCTCGACGGGGCCAATCCCAAGGCTTGGCGGGGCGGCCTGGGCAAGGCCCTGTTCGCCTCGGGCCTCGGCGTTCCCACCGAGGACTTCATCGAGAAGCGCCTCAAGTCCGACGACGTGCTGTACCGGGCCCTGTCGTCCAATCCCGACACCTTCATCGTGCCCGGGGGGTTTCCCCTGCGGTACGACGGCAAGCCGGTCGGCGGGGTGGGCGTCAGCGGCGGGCACTACACCGACGACTCGAAGGTGGCCAAGGCTGTCGCCGACCGCTACGCGGAACTGGTGGCCGAAGCCGGGGGAGGGTGACCGTGGCCGAGGACTCCTTGCCCGACTGGGACGAGCGGGCCGCCGCCGCCGGCATCGTCATCCCGGAGCCTCTGCCGTCCCAGCCGCTGTTCCCGGGGGCGGTTGTCGACGGATCGACCGCCTACACCTCGGGGATCGTGGCCGTGGAAGGCCCTCCATGGAAGATGGTCTACGCCGGCTCGGTCGGCGACGACATCAGCGTCGAGGACGCCCAGAAGTCAGCGGCCCTGGCCATGGTCTGCACCCTCGCCAACCTCAAGGGTGCGCTGGGCGGCAGCCTCAACCGGCTCGACCGGTTCGTGAAGCTGATGGGCTTCGTGCGCTGCCGCGCCGACTTCATGCAGGCACCGAACGTCATCAACGGCGCCTCAGAAGTGCTGCTCAACATCTTCGGCCAGGACCGCTTGCCGGCCCGCTCAGCCATCGGAGTCGCCGCCCTGCCAGGCGGGGCCAGCGTCGAGATCGACGCGGTGGTGCGCCTGCGTTCGTAAGGTGCCCGGCTAGTCGTCTACGACGATGGCTCGCTCGGGGCAGCCGATCTCAGCTCGTCGCACCGCATCCTGGTGGTGTTCGGGGACCTCTTCGGACTCGACGTAGGAGTGGCCGTCCTCCTCGCGGAGCTTGAAGACCTCAGGAGCGGCCATGGCACACAAGGTGTGGCCCTGGCAGACATCGTCCAACACCCTGACCCTCATAGCGGCTCCTCGTCACGCCCGGCCGGCAGGCCGCAAGCGAGACCGACCGGTAATTCAGTATGCTATATGAGCGTCACCCGATGTCGTTCGCGCCAGCGCCACGACCCGACACGACAGGGACACCAATGACGGCGACAACGACGGCGCCCGCACCGACCCGACTGGACTACGACCTGTTCAGCGTCGATGACCACATCATCGAGCCCCCCGGAGTCTGGGTCGACCGGCTCCCCGCGAAGCATCAGGACGCCTGCCCCCGGGTGGTGACCCGCGACGACGGCACCGAAGCCTGGCAGTACGAGGGCGAGCAGCTGGCCACCATGGGGCTGAACGCGGTGGCGGGAAAGCCCCACAAGGACTTCGCCATGGACCCCGCCAGCTACTCCGACATGATCGAAGGCTGCTACAACCCGCGGGTCCGGGCTGCGGACCTGCTGCGCGACGGGGTCCGGGGCAGCGTGTGCTTCCCGACGTTCCCCCGCTTCGCGGGCCAGCGCTTCCTCACAGCCAAGGACAAGGAACTGGCCGACCTGTGCGTCCGCGCCTACAACGACTGGATGCTCGAGGAATGGTGCGACGCGGTTCCCGGCATGTACGTGCCGATGATGATCGGGCAATTGTGGGACCCGCAGCTGATGGCTGCGGAGGTGCGGCGATGCGCGGCGTTGGGCGTACGGGCCGTCACCTTCCCCGAGAGCATGGCCCCCTTCGGGGAACCGTCGTTCCATACCACCCACTGGGACCCGGTGTGGGACGCGGTCACCGAGGCCGACATGGTGATCTGCATACACATCGGCACCAGCGGCCGCACCCACATGCCGTCCGAGGACGCCTCATTCTCGGTGGCGGTGGCGCTCGGCCCGGTCAACGCCCAGATCACCTTCATGGATCTGCTGCTGTGCGGGATACCCCAGCGCTTCCCCACCATCAAGATCGCCCTGTCTGAGGGTGGGATCGGCTGGGTCCCGTTCGCCCTCGAACGCGTCGACCGCACCTGGGAGCGCCACCGCTACTGGGCGAAGCTGGACGACACCCCGCCCTCGGAGCTGTTCCGCCGCAATTTCTGGGTGTGCTTCATCGACGAGGCCGCCGGCATCGAGGCCCGCCACCACATCGGCGTGGACAAGATCATGTGGGAGTGCGACTACCCGCACGCCGACACGCCCTGGCCCCACAGCCAGCAGGACGTGCACCGGTCCCTGTCGGGCGTCCCGGCTGACGAGGTGGCCGCCATGACCCACGGCAACGCCGAGAAGCTGTTCCGCTGGTCTCAGCGCCCCGATGTCGCTTCGGTTCTGAGCAACTAGTGCCCAACCACCGGCTCCCGACTACACCGGGACGCAAGCTCGGAGAGGTCCTCGCCGAGACCATCGAGAATGAGATCATCGCGGCCGGCTGGAAGGTCGGCGACGTCGTCGGATCGGAGTCCGAGCTGTGCGAGCGCTACGGCGTGAGCCGGGCCGTCTTCCGGGAGGCCATACGGATCGTGGGCCATCACGGCGTGGCCGAGATGCGCCGCGGGCCGGGCGGCGGCCTGGTGGTGCTGGCGCCGAGCGTGGACGCCGCGGTCCGCACCGTGTCGCTGAACCTCGAGTTCCTCGACATCAACGCGGCCCAGATCAACGACGCTCGCCTCGCCCTCGAGTTGAGCTGCGTCCAGAGCGCCATCGAGAACCTCGACGCCGACGGCGAGCGCCGGATCAAGGAGTTCCTCGACACCGAGATCGAGCGGATCGTCATGGGGCGGGAGGCCGGGCGGGCCAGCGACGACTACGCCAGCAACGACTTCCACCTGCTGCTAGCCGAGCTGACCGGCAACCCGGCCATGGAGCTGTTCGTGCAGATACTGAGCCGGGTGACGAGCCGTCACTCCACCAGGGCGGTCTCCCTGGAGGACACCGCCAAGGAGGTCCACGGGGCGCACGCTCGCATCGCCGAGGCGATCCTGGACCGGGACATCCCGACCGCGCAGCGGCGCCTGCACCGGCACCTCGACCTGGTCGTGGAGTACCTGAACCCCTGAACTACTGCGTCCGGGAGCTCGTTCACGGACGGCCCCCGGATTAGCCGCTGAAGTCGACCATGTCGGTGCGTGCCGTCCAGCACAGGCAGTCGGCGCTCCACTCGACGGTGCGGAACTGCTGCACGCCCGCGTGGTTACCGGGCCCGAAGGTTAGGTCGCCCCAAGCGGCCAGCGGGAACCCCTGGAGGCTCTCGAGCGACGCCACCAGCGATTCGCGGGTGAGGTCGTCGCCGGCCCCTTGCAGGCCTGCCAGCAGCACCGACATCAGGTCGCAGGTGTAGAGGATCTGGGCCCACTCGGCGGTCTCGGGTGACGACCGGGCTATGTCGATGCCCGAGAAACGCTCGTAGTTCGACACGCACGCCTCGGCCTCGGCGTTGACGGGCAGGCCCGCGGCGATCTCGCCCACCCGGCTGACGGTCATGGCCAGCGTCCCGTCGTACTGCTCCTGGGGCAGTGACCCGGAAGCGACATCGCCGATGTGGCTGGCCCACTCCATGCTGCGGTACGCCGGCCGGTAGTTCTGGGACTCCGCGAAATGCATGAAGTTCGACACGCTGCTGGTGCCCACGAGGAGCACAGCCGTGTCGACGCCCGCGGCCAGGAAACGCTCCACCGAGATCTGGTCCTGGGGGCTGCCGATCCCCTCGCCGTCGGAGGCGACCTCGACCGCGATCGAGTGACCGGCCGCGGCCATGGCCTCCTTGAAGGCGTCGACGGCCTCCTCGGAGCGGGTGTCCCAGAAGATGCCCACGGTGGCGCCGTCGAAGAGTCCCTCGCCGTCGGCCCACTGGACATAGGCCCGCAGGACGTCGGCCTCGCTCGGCCGGATGGTGAACAGGCGCGGCGCCCGGTCGTAGACGCTGGGCGAGGCGCCCATCAGGTCGATGGTCGGGATGTCGAACCGGCTTGCCAGGCACTCCGCCCCGACCGTGAAGTCCCGCCCCGAGACGACCGCGAACACGTCGTCGTCCTGGGCGAAGCCGGTGCAAACGCCGAGCTTGTCGCTTGTGTTGATGATGGCGTACTTGCGGAACACCAGCTCGATGTCGGTGCCGTTGACCGGCAGCAGGCCGTCCCGCCGCCATCCGTCGAGGACCGCGGCGGCCTGCTGCTCCGGGTCGCCGATGCTGAACTTCTTGTTGAGGGTGGCGAACGCTGACACGTCGGGATAGGCCAGACCGACCGTGATGGTCCGCTCGACAACGGCCGGAGCCGGCTCGGGCTCGTCCTCGGCCACCGCCGTCTCGCCTTCAGCCTCCTCAGGCTCCGCCGCGGGCGCTTCATCCTCGTCGGAGCGGGTCGCCTCCTCCGTCGCGGCCTGAGCCTCGGACTGTTCGTCATCGACCGGAGCCGCTTCGTCCTGACTGCCAGGCGCCGAAGTGACGGCCGCAGCCGTTTCCGTGGCCGGCACCGCCCCCGAGCTGTCCCCGTCGCCATCACCGCAGGCCGCGGCCAGCATCGCAGCGGCGACGAGGCAGGCGGCCAGGCTCACCGGCTTCCCTGTTCCCCACCTGATCGAACTCCTGGCCATAAGCCCCTGAACCCTAGTTTGTGAGGCCTAGCTCTCTGACTCCGGTGGTCCGACCGTAGGCCGGTGGTAGACGTGGGAGCGGCGGCGGCTGCGGGTGAACACGATCTGCCAGAGCTGCAGGGCCCGGGCCCGGAACGACCCGGCCGAGCTGAGCAGGTAGTAGTCCCACGTTCGGCGGAAGCGCCCGTCGTAGGCGGGCAGATCGTCCCAGGCCGCGGTCACGTTGCGGTGCCAGGCCATGAGCGTGCGGTCGTAGTAGGGGCCGAAATTGTGCACGTCCTCGATCACCCAGTTCTTCTCGGTGACCGACGAGATCTGGGCCAGCGACGGAACGACCCCTCCGGGAAATATGTACTTGTCGAACCATGGGTCGGTGTGGTTCTTCGACACCAGCGAGCCGATGGTGTGGTGCAGCATCATCCCGTCCTCGGCCAGGAGGTCGTCGCACCGCCGGAAGAACGTCCTCAGGTTGCGGGGACCGACGTGCTCCATCATCCCGATCGACACGATGCGGTCGAAGCGACCCGCCACGTCGCGGTAGTCGCACTTGCGGATGTCGACGGGCAGGCCGGCGCAGATCTGGCGGGCCAGCCGGGCCTGCTCATGCGCCGGCGTCACACCGGTGACCAGCGCGCCGTGCTCGGCCGCCGCGTGCCGGGCGAAGCCGCCCCAGCCGCAGCCGATGTCGAGCAGCCTCATGCCAGGCTCAAGGTGCAGCTTGCGGCAGATCAGCTCCAGCTTGTGCTCCTGGGCCTCGTCGAGGTCGGCGGCACGGTGCCAGTAGCCGCACGAGTAGATCATGCGCTTGTCGAGCATTCGCTCGTACAGGTCGTTGCCGATGTCGTAGTGGGCCCGTGCGTTGCGGCGGGCCCGCCGCACCGTCTGGCGGTTGCGGGCCTGGGCCTTGAGGATGCGCAGCGCGAGTGCGGGCCTGGGCCGGATCAGCGACTGCAGATCGAGGGTCTGCACCTCCGCGATGAACTCGTCCAGTTGGTTGGCGTCCCACCAGCCCTCCTGGTACGACTCGCCCAGCCCGAGCTCGCGGTCGGCCAGCACCCGGGCCCAGAAGCGGTCGTCGTGCACGGCGATGTCGCGGGGCCGGTCACCGCCGACCTCGATCCCGGCCGTGCGCAGTATCTCGAATCCCAGGTCTCTGGCTTCGTCGATGTCGGCCACCGCGTGTCACGTCTCCTTAACCGGATCGTCCAAGAAGGACGGTACTTGGTGCAGGACGGTCACCTAGCCGAACCCGGCGAGGTCGAGGACGGTCGGACCTTCGGTGTGGCGGAGTTGGTGCTTGTTGACCTTGTGGGTGGCGGTCTTGGGGAGCTCTTCGAGGATCTCCAGGTAGCGGGGGCGGCAGAAGTCGGGGAGGGTGACTTCACAGTGGCGTTTCAGGGCGTCCGGGTCGATGATCCGGCCGGGCTCGGCGATCACCACCAGCTTGACCTCCTCCTCGCCCAGGTCCGAGGGGACTCCGACCGCGGCGCACTCGGCGACCGCCTCGAAGGCGCACACCGCTTGCTCGACCTCGGTGGAGGAGATCATCTCGCCCCGGCGGCGGATGGCGTCGGCGACCCGGTCGACCCAGCGGATGTAGCCATCGTCCTCGATGGTGGCCAGGTCTCCGGTGTGGAACCACGAGTTCCTGAACGCGGCCTCCGTGGCCTCAGGCTGGCGGTGGTATCCGGTCATCATCACGCCAGGGACCCGGGGCCGGGCCACCAGCTCGCCGACGGTGCCAGGGGGCACCTCGTTGTCGTTGGCGTCCACCACAGCCACCTCGTACTGGGGAACCGGACGGCCCGAGGCCCGGTACCGCATCGGGTCGTCGGGGCTGGTGGTGGCGAAGTGGCCGGTCTCGGTCATGGCGAACCCGGTCACCAACCTCAGCCCGAACCGCTCCTCGAAGTCGGCCCGGCGGTCCATCGGGATTCCGGCCGCGCCGTGCATCATGCGAACGTTGTGGTCCCGGTCAGCGGGGCCGGGCTCCTGGCGAAGCAGGATCGACGACACCGCCCCGACCACACCGACCTCGGTGGCGCCCGCGGCCCGCACCTGGTCCCAGAACGTGCTGGCCGAGAAGCGCGACACCAGGGCGGCACGGCCGTCAACCACCAGCGCGGTCCCCAGCGTCGAGAAGCGGGCGTTGACGTGGTACAGCGGCAGCGCCGAGAACATCACGTCATCGGGGGTGAGACCCCACTGCTCGATCTTGATGCGGGCCTGCTCGATGGGGAACGCCTGGGGCAGCACCGCGCCCTTGGCCGGCCCGGTGGTGCCCGAGGTGTAGATGATGTTCATCGGATCGCCCGGCGCGGGCGGCCGGAATGGCGGCGGCTCGAGATCGGAGCGTCGCAGCTCCTCGTAGTCGAGGACTGACACTCCGGCCGGCGGCTGCCCCCCGCCCCGCAGCACCACCGTCTGCACCCTGGGTGCCGACGGCAACTGCTCGTCCACCCGGTCCGACAGGGAGCCGTCGACGATCAGCATCCCCGCGCCGGAGTGATCCAGCACATGGGCGAGCTGCTGCCCCCGCAGGCCTGCGTTCACCGGGCATTCGACCGCACCGAGCCGCAGCAGGGCCAGCATGGTGACTACCGCCTCCGGGTGGTTGGGCGACATGTGGCAGACCACATCGCCCGCGCCCACCCCGGCTGCGACCAGACCGCCCGCCAGCCTCTCAGCCGCGTCCATCAGCTCGACCCAGGTCCAGAGCCCGCCATCGAAGTCGAGCACTACCCGGTCGGGATGCTCCTGGGTCCGGGCCACACATAACGACCACAGATCCGTGTGCCAAGAGCGGGTCACGGCTTCACGACCCGGAACTTGGGGAGGGTCACGGCTTCACGACCCGGAACTTGGGGAGGGTCACGCCCTCGGAGCGGTCCTCGAAGGTGGCCTCGACCCGGTCGCCGATCGCCAGCCGCGCCAGGTCGGGCTCGACGAGGTTGACCAGGAGCCGGGGGCCCTCGTCCAGCTCTATCACCGCCACGACGTAGGGCACGTCATCGGCCCAGGTGTCGTCGTAGAAGGCCACGTGGACCTCGGTGAACGTCCACACCGCTCCCCCGCCGCCCACCGCCCGCCAGGAAAGCTCGCGGCTCCAACAGCCGGGACAGAGCTCACGGGGAGGGAAGAACACCAGACCGCAGGCATCGCATCGGGGCAGCACGAGTTCGTGCCGGGCGGCCGCCTCCCAGTACGGCGCGGCGGCTGTGTCGGTGAGATCGGGGCGGGGCTTGCCGGTCACTGGCCTCGTCCCAGCACCATCGTCGAGAAGGTGGAGAACACCCCGCCGTTGCCGTGGGCCACCACCACCTCGGCGCCGTCCACCTGGCGGCGACCGGCCGAGCCCTGAAGCTGGCGTACCGCGTCGAGCAGGTGGAACACGCCGCCCGCATGGCCGTGCGAGAGCATCCCGCCGTGGAGGTTGACCGGGCAGGCCGAGCCCAGCGCCAGCGCACCCGACTCGGCGTAGGGCCCGCCCTCGCCCTCGCCGCAAAGGCCCAGGGCCTCCACCCCGGCCACCACGCTGAAGGTGCAGGCGTCATGTATGTAGACAGCGTCGGCATCCGCCACGGTCAGGCCGGCCCGCTCGAAGGCCCGCCTCGCCGCCGACGGCCCGCCCAACTCGTGCAGGTCGGGGGCCTGTGAGGGAATGTGGTGGGTGGCCGCCGAGCCGTAGCCGAGGATCCGGGCGTAGGGCGTGCCCAGGCTGCGGGCCCGGTCGATGGAGGTCACCACGAAGGCGCCGCCCGCGTCGGAGATCAGCGAGCAATCGAGCCGCCGCAGCGGCGACGAGATCATGGGCGACGCCTGGTGGTCGTCCAGGGTGATCGGCTCGCGCTTGTGGGCGTTGTCGTTGAGGGAGGCGTGATGGCGGGAGGTCACCGCCACCGCGCCGAACTGCTCGCTGGTGGTGCCGTAGAGGTGCATGTGACGCTGGGCGAACAGGGCGTATCCGCTGATCATGGCGATCTGGCCGTAAGGCGCCTCGAAGTCCTCGCCGCCGGTGAGCGTGCCCGGCGCCCGGCCCCGGCCCGAGCGGCGGATCGAGATGCCGTTCTCGCCGTAGGTGCACAGCGCCGCAGTGCACATGTCGGCATCGATGGCCGCAGCCACGTTGAGCAGCGCGGCGTGGTGGGTGCCGGGACCGCCGACGTCGGCGACCACGGCCAGCTCGGGCCGCAGACCCAGGTGCTCGGCCACCCGGGCCGCGTGCAGCATCATCGCCTGGGAGTAGCCCGAGAACGAGAACACGCCGTCGATGTCGTGCTTGGTCAGGCCGGCGTCGGCCACCGCGGCCACGCCTGCTTCGGCCTGGAGGCTGATGGCGCTGCGGCCGGGCAACTTGCCGATAGCCGTCTCCGCCACCCCGACGATGGCGATGCCGTCGAGCACGCTCACGCCGAGCGCTCCCACAGCAGGCTGTCGGCGTCGGTCCGGCGGCATGACCAGCGGGGCGGGATTGCGTGGACATTCCCCGCGCATTCGATGAGCGCGGGACCTTGCACCACCTCCTCTGCGGTCAGGTCGTCCAGATCGACCAGCCGCGTTGACAGGAAATCCTCGGGCCAGCCCACGTTGCGCTCGCGGGCCCGCTCATCCCCCTGTCGAGGTACGCCGGCAGGTCGATCGCCGCCGCGCCGCAGGCCTGCGTGATCGGCGGATGACCAAGCTCCGTTCCCGGTATGGCGGCCGGCTGCGATCCGGTCCAAGACCTCGGCGGGTACCTCCGGCGGCAGGGAGAGCGTCTCAACGGCCACCGCGACGACTGGTCGTGCCGCCCCGTCGGCATGGTCGGCTGCCGCGAGTACCTGCGACGCGGCCTCGGCGAGGTCCCCGTCAACGGTCACTTCGACCGTCTGCGCGGCGCCGCTGTCATCGACCAGTTCGACATCGACGGGGGCCGCCGCGACCGGCAGCCGCTCGGCCTGGAGGTCCAGCCGGGCTCGGGCCAGCAGACGGGCCAGGACCGTGGTCGCCTCCTCGCCGGGCTCCATGCTGGCCTCGTAGCGTTGCCTGGCGAGGCTGTCGACCAGGCCGCGGGCGCTGTAGACGCTGCTATGGGCGAACGACCGGACCCGGCCGATTCCCGCCGATTCGGCCACCCCGCCGGCGTGGAGCGGGCCTGCACCGCCGAAGGCGTACAGCGTGGCGTCGGCCGCGTCGACGCCAGCGTCGGCGAGGACCGACTTCAGCGCGGCCGCCGCCTTGGCGTGGGCCGCGGCCCGGACCATGAGCGCGGCGTCCACCGGCTCACCACCGGCCAAGGGCGCGATGGCGTCGCACGCCGGCTCGACATCGAGCACGATGTCGCCGGGCAGCACCTGACCCTCGTCCAGGAAGCACAGCGTCACGTCGGCGTCGGTGAGAGTCGGCCGGACGCCGCCCCGGCCGAACGCCGCCGGCCCCGGCACCGCTCCTGCGCTGTCGGGCCCCACCGTCACCACCCCCGAGGAGTCGACGGAGGCGATCGACGATCCGCCCAGGCCGACGGACACGATGCCGGCCACCGGCAGCGCGACCCGCACACCCCGGATCTCGGGCGTTGGATCGACTTCGAAGGCTCCGTCGACCACCAGGCCGATGTCGAGGGTGGTGCCGCCCATGTCGAAGGCCACCGCGGCCGCGTCGCCGTAGCGACCGGCCTGGGCCGCGGCGAGTCCCAGCCCCGCCGCGGGTCCGGAGCTGTAGGTGCTGACCGCGGCGGTCCGGGCTGTGCGGCTGCACGTGCCGTCGGAGCGGGCGGCCAGCAGCGGCACGGTCAGCCCGTAGTGCTGGAGGATCCCCTCGGTGCGGTACAGGAGCTTGGCCATGGGCCGGCTCAGATAGGCGTTGAGCACCGCTGTGCTGGTGCGGACCGCGTCGTCGGAGGTGCCGGCCGTCTCCCATCCCATCGTCAGGGGCATCGAGCGCAGGTAGTGGGCCGGGTAGCGGTCTCGCACCAGTTCCCGCAGACGGGTCTCGTCCTCGCGGCGCTCAGCGCGCAGGCTGACCACCGTCTGGCGCACACCACGTTGAACGAGATCGCGGCACATCCTGAGCACCTCTTCGACCGCGGAGGCAGGGCTCACGCCCACTACGTGGTCGGGATCGACGAACACGCCGAGCGCGGGGGCGGGGTCCGACGGTCCGTACAGCGACTTCTCCGCCCCGGCCTCGACGAGCAGCCCCACGGTGTCGCCGGTGCCGGTGACGACGGCGTTGGTGCCGATGGTGGTGGCCAGCCGGAACAGGCCGACGTCGGCCAGGAAGTCCTCCAGAGAGGTGTCGAACGTGGCTGCGCCCCCGGCCAGGCACGCCATCACCGAGCGGGTCAAGTCGAAGTGCGTGGTGGGGACCTTGACCGACGCGGCCAGCTCCCCGTTGGAGAACACCCCGTCGGTGAAGGTGCCGCCCATGTCGATGCCGACCGAGTAGGTCACGGCCGGGCCACCACCTGTGCCAGCGCACGGGCTGCCTGTCGCACCAGGCCGGGCGAGACGCTCCCGGCGAGCGGGGCGGTGACGACTTCCTCAGGCTCACCGGCGGCGCGGATGCGGTCCAGCCCGCGCTCCAGTGCCGCGGCCGAGTCGAAGGCCTCGGCCGTGAGGTAGCCCAGCCCCGGCGAGCAGCCCATCTCAGAGACCCAGCGGTCGTAGCCCAACGACTCCACATCGTCGAGACCACTCGCGACGAGCACCAGGTCGATGCGCAGATGTGCGGCCGCGTTGAGGAGGGGGCGATGAGCCTCGGCCGCGGCTTGGTCGCCGGCCCACGAAGCCGCCGCTTCCTCCACCACAGCGGCTCGCCGCACCCCGCAGACGCCCAGCGACCGGATCCTGTCCACCGCGGCGTCCGAGGCGTCATCGAGAAGATCTTGAACGTCCCGGTCCGCCGAACTACATGCAAGATTCCCACCTCTGCGGTGGTTTTTTGACAGAAGTTCGTCGGACAGCGGTCCCGGCACCACTCCGAGCACAGGAAGGGCTCCGGGGGTTGCCACCAGTCCGGCCGCCACCGAGTCGGGATCCCGGGCCTCGTCAGGTCGCGGCGGGCCGCAGAACGCCAGTCCCAGCGCCCTCGACCCCTCGTCGATGCAGCGGACCTGGCCGTCGATGCCGTCGGGCCAGGCGCGGCCCAGCGCGGCGGCGCACAATGCGCCGGGCACCAGCGCCGTCAACAGGGTCATCGGTGCCATGCCCCGCCGTCCGGAGGCGGCTCGGTCGGGTACTCGCGGTCGTCGACCACCTGCACCGGCGCCGGGAACTCCCCGTAGTGGCGCAACGCCTCGGGCGGGGGCCGGCGCTGGGACCAGTCGGCCACGAAGTCGTCGTAGGGCCGTCCCTGCCGTCTGCGTTCGGCCCGGATCTCGGCCCGGCGGGCCTCGGTGGCCTCGTCGTCGACCCGGTCCCCGCTCGTAGCCAGCACCACGCCGTAGAGCCGGGCAGCCAGCTCCGGTGAGGTGATCCCGTCGGCGATGTCACCGAGCACCGCTTCCGGGTCGCGCTCCAGCACGTCGCCGTAGCCGCCGCCGCAGCCCCGGGCCAGCACCACCACGTCGCCGTCGCTCACCGTCTCACCCTCGGAGTTGGTGTGCCCGAAGGCGTAGTCGCCCGAGATGCGGCGCCCGTCGGCCAGCTCCCGCACGCTCATGGGCAGGTCATCGGCCCCGGCCACCATCAGCTCCTTGGCGTCGGAGCCCCGGATGATGATGCGGGGCTGGGCGGCGCCCGAGTAGCCCCCGAACAGCCCGTAGTTCTTGGTGAACCGGCTGCCGGTGCCCACAGAGTTGGTGCCCAGCTGCGGCGTGCCGTGGATCACGAAGCAGTCGGTGAGGCCCACCCCGCCCCGGTACCGGCCCAGCCCGCACACGTCCTGGTCGAAGCGGTTACGGAACAGGTACACCCACGGGAACTTGCGCTCCTGCTCCTCGGGTCCGGGGCAGTCCACCACCATGGCCCAGAAGAACCCGGCGCTGTGCTCGCCGTCGAGGTCGAAGCGGGCGCCCTGGCCGGTGGCGTTGCCGTTGGCCGGCCCGCCGGCGATCGGGTTGCCGTACTGGCCGGTGCCCCCGAACTGGATCAGCAGCAGGTTCTCGGCGAAGGGGGCGGCCACCCCGGTGCGGTGGGGGCTGTCGTGCAGCATGCGCATGGCGGCCAGCAGCAGGCCCTGCACCACCACCCGGCCGGTGTGGCTGCCCGAGCCGGTGCCCGCGTCGCGGCTGGGGGCGTTGACGATGCTGGGCGGAGCGGTGAGCTTGATCGGATCGAACAGGCCGATCGACCAGCGCAGCCCCCGGAACACGGTCGGGAACAGCGCGGCGGCCGAGGCGGCCCGGGCCAGGTGCCAGCGCAAGTGGAACGGCCCGATGCCGGGCTCGGGCGAGGCCCCGGCCATGTCGACGATCAGCTCGTCGCCCTGCTTGTGGAGTTCGACCGGCAACCGGATGAGGCCGTCCTCGATGCCGATGGTGTCGAGGAACACGACCGATCGGTACACACCGTCGTTGAAGCCGGCGATGCGACGGCGGGCCAGCTCGGCCGAGGTCTTGATCGACCGCCGGAGCCCGGCCGCCACAAACGGGGCTCCCCTGCGCTCCACCTCCCGCAGTAGCTGCTGGCGCAGCCGCACGCACACCGCCAGGCGGGCCTTCATGTCGAGGGAGTTCTGCCGGGGTGTGCGCACCGAGTTCAGCAGGAACTCGAGGTGGTCGGTGTGGAACCGGAAGTCGGTGCCCACCCGCAGCGGGGTGATGTGCAGGCCCTCCTCGTAGCGGGTGCCGATCTCGGGCGACCAGCCGCCGGGAGAGCGCGACCCTGTCTCGCCCTGATGACCGCCGCAGGCCACCCAGGCCAGAAGCTCGCCGCCGGCGAACACCGGCATCATCAGGAAGTGGTCGTAGGTGTGCACCCCGCCGGCGTCGGGGTCGTTGAAGAAGAAGATGTCGCCGTCGGCCAGCCCGACGGTGGGGTCGTCGACGTAGTGCTTGAGCACGTACTTGACCGGCCCGTAGTGCAGCAGGGCGTGCAGGATCACCCCGGTGGACATGCCGGCCAGGTCGCCCCTGGCGGTGAAGATGCCCACGCCGAGGTCACCGGCCTGGAGCATCTCGGCCATGCTCAGGTACTTGCAGACGTCACGGCCGTCGTCGATGATCGAGTCGAGCTTGTGCAGGAAGATCTCGAGGTCTACAGGGTCGAGGCTGCCCTCTCCGGCCAGCTCCCGCTCGGTGGGCTCCTCCAGCACCTCGCGGTGGAGGACCTCGGGGTCGAGGCCCGGGCCGGGCTTCATGAGCGGGCGACCGAAGCGGGCGATGCGCTCGTCGAGGTCCATGCCGGCCACGTCCAGCAGCCGGGCACCGGTCGTCGGGGTGGTGGTCACGGACCGGCCTCCGCGGCAGTGAGCCAGCCGGTGCGCTGCTCGTCAAGGGCGTAGCGCCAGCCTGGGGGCACCGCCACCACGGTGTCGACGTCCTCCACAAGCGCGGGGCCATCGGCCGCGAACCCGTCGGGCAGGCTGGACCGGTCGTGGACAGGAGTGTCGATGGCGCCGACTCCAGGCCAGCAGACCTCACGGGCAGTGTGGCCGGGTGAGTCTCCGTTGCTCGAGGCTGCGCCCACGGGCCGGGGCCGAGCCTCCAGCCAGTAGCCGGAAGTGCCGGCCACCAGCCGGAACAGCTGGACCAGGATCCCTCCGTACGGGTGGATGGACCCTGCACCGTAGGCGGCCGCGAACACCTCGTTGAAGGCGTCGCAAACGGCCACCACGTCTTCGGGGCTCTCCAACATCAGCCGGGGCGACTCGAGCCGGACGGTGTGGTGCTGGCCCCCGTAGTTCATGTCCAGCTCGAGCCGCAACGTCACCGAGTCCATGCCGAAGCCCTCCTCGGCCATGTCCCGCTCGGCCAACGCGATCAAGCCTCGAACGACCTCGTTGAAGGCGTCGGCCTCGTCGGTGTGGTCATCGCCGTCGAAGAGTTGGACCATCCGGGTGCGCTCGTAGGTCTGCATCACGGGCATGGTGGCCACGCCGTAGGCGTTGAACTCGCTGCCGTGGGGGAAGGTGGCCACGGTGTGCACGTCGGCGTACCCGGCCACCGCGGCGGCGTGCACCGGTCCGGCCCCGCCGAAGGCGAACATCGTGAAGTCGCGGGGATCGTGGCCCTCGAGGGCGGTCTGGCGGTAGATCTCCTGACCCATCACCCCGTCGATCAGGCGTCGCACCCGCACGGCCGCCTCGACCATGTCGATGCCGAGCGGATCGGCAATGCGACGCGCCAGGGCTCGCTCGGCGCGGCGGCGGCTGAGCGGCATGGCCCCGCCCAGGAACCGGCCGGGGTCGATGAAGCCCAGCACCACGTCGGCGTCGGTGACGGTGGGCTCAGTCCCGCCCTGTGAGTAGCAGGCCGGCCCGGGCATGGAGCCGGCGCTGCGGGGCCCCACCCTCAGCTCGCCCGTGTCGGTGAGGTGGGCGATCGAGCCGCCCCCCGCGCCGATGGAGTAGTTGGCGATAACCGGCAGGTGCACCCGCCAGCGGTCGATCACCGGGTCGAACTCGTAGTTGCGGTCCTGGCCGTCGATCACCAGGCCCACATCGAAGCTGGTGCCGCCCATGTCGGCGGTGATCACCCGGTCGAGGCCGTAGTCGCGGGCCATGACCGCCGCGCCCGCCAGGCCGGCCACCGGCCCGCTGCCCAGCAGGTGCAGGGCGGTGGTGCGGCTGGGCGAGGCCACCCCGCCGATGTTGCGGGCCACCAGCAGCGGCTTGCGGCATCCCAGGGCCCGCAGCCGGTCACCCAGGTCGATGACGTGCTCCTCGGTGTCGGGGGCCAGGAAGGCGCTGAGGATGGTGGTGATGCTGCGGCGGTACTCGTCGAGGCGGGGGGCCACCTCCGACGACAGCAGCACCGGGCAGCGGCCCAGCACCGAGTCGGGGTACTCCCGGCGCACGATCTCGGCCACCTGCTGCTCATGGGTGGGGTTCATGAACGACCAGGCCAGGCACACCGCAATGGCTCGCACGCCCTGGCGCACCAGGTGGTCGACCGCGGCCAGCACGTCGTCGGTCCGCAGCGGCATGAGCACTTCGCCGAAGCAGTCGATGCGCTCCCTTACCCCGACCCGCAGCGCCCGGGGCACCAGGTCGTCGGGCCGCTGGGCCCGGGTGCGGTCGATCTGCACCTCCAGGGGCATGCCGTCGGCCCACGAGCGGGAGCGGGCCACGTGGACGGTGTCCTCCTGGCCGGCCGTGGTAATGAGCCCCACCTTGGGGCCGGTGCGCTCGATCAGGGCGTTGGTGCCCACGGTGGTGGAGTACTTGACCGCGTCGGCCGCGGCGAACGCGTCGATCGGGTTGCAGCCGAGCCGCCGGGCGGCCTCGCCGATGGCCTCGATCATCCCATCGGACAGGTCGGCGTGGGTGGTCAGCGACTTGCCGGTGGCCTGGCGCCCATTCAGCACCACGAAGGCGTCGGTGAACGTCCCCCCGATGTCCACATCGAGCAGGCTCGGCCCGGAGCCGGCCCGGCCCGCGTCCGGTGATTCAGCCGACGGCATCGAGGTCGAGCTCTATGTCGTGGGTAATCGGGTGGCCTGGTGGCAGGTACTCCACGTCGAACATCACCGCGCAGCGGGGGCAGTAGAACTCCACGATCCGGCACCAGTCGGGGTGGGGACTGAACCCGAACTCGGTGGGAGGATCGAACGGGATGTGGATCTCCCGCGGGTCCCGGTCGTAGACCAGGCAGCCCTCCTTGTAGTTGCGCTCCGCCGGACCGAGGTCGTGACCGCACCGGTTGCACACCCAGCGCCGGGAGGCCGTGTCGAGGTCGAGCGCCTCGGTTATGCGCCGCCGCGCTGCGCCGGAGTCCGTGGCCACGCAGCGATCCTCCCCCGCCGCCTCTAGTGACCGGATTGTATACCGCTGCCTCTAGGTGGTCCTAGAACGCCTCTTGCGGCCGTCGTTCGGCGAGGGCCACCCGAGGGCACGCAGCCGAGCGCGGCTCATGCGGCGTGCCCAGGGGGAGAGAAGGGGAGTTGAAGTCCCGTCCACTGCGACCGGAGAAGGCGAGTTGAAGTCCCGCCCGCTACGGACGGGCCCAGGACGAGAAGATCAGACCGTCGCGAACGACCGCCCAGGTGGTGCGCGGACCGGTCGCATCCTCGAATTGGACCCAGCCCCCCGCCGACCCCACCGCGGCCATCGCTTCCTCCACGGTGCGGCCGTCCTCCACATGGCTGGGCGGCCCCAGCGGGGGACCGCCCACCAGATCGGGGGCGTTGCTGTGGGCGAGGATCACCCGGGCCTCCGGGTCGTAGATGACGACAAACCACTCGCCCCGCACAGTGTCGGGGTTGCTGTAGCGGTCGACGGTCCGCTCCAGGCCATGGGTGTCGTGGTAGTGGACGGCCTCAGCGATCAGCCCCTGGTAGTGGCGGCGGTCGGCGTAGTCCGTCTCGCCGTAGGTGTAGGGGTCGGTGGGGTCGTCGTCCCCGGCAACCAACACCACAAGGTTCGTCACCGCCAACAGAGCAAGCACCGCCAGAGCCACAATGACAGCAGTCGACTTGCCCTTCGGGGGGTCGGTCGTTGGTGAGTTCACCGCTGGTACCTCCGTCGCTGGTCGGTGAATACACGACACTCAGGCATTGCCGTCTGTGCCGGCATGAGATCAATGTCCGGCCGCCCCGGCGCCCTTTCAACCGGCCGGAGTGACGATCGTCACCGCAGAGCGCCGACCTCAGTACCGGAAGTCAAGCCGCGGCGACCGGGGCTATGTCCAGACGCTGAGCAGGATGCCGATCACGCTGTAAGAGATGAGCGGGTAGCCGCTGTTGATGGCGAACAGCTTGAGGCTGCGGCCCTCGAACGCGTAGTTGATGGCATTGGAGGTGAAGATGAAGCCGACCGCAGCCACACTGGAGACGTGAGCAATGACTTGGTCGCTTCGGCTGCTAGCGACGTTCGCCGTGAGGCAGCGCGGCGGCGCACTTTCGCGATCATCTCGCATCCCGACGCGGGCAAGACCACGCTCACCGAGAAGTTCCTGCTCTACGGCGGGGTGCTGACCGCCGGAGCGGGCTCGGTGAGGGCCAAGGGCGACCGCAGGGCCACCGCCTCGGACTGGATGGAGCTGGAGCGACGCCGGGGCATCTCGGTCACCTCCGCAGTGGTGCAGTTCCGCTACCGGGACCGGGTGCTGAACCTGCTCGACACCCCCGGCCACGGCGACTTCTCCGAGGACACCTACCGCGTGTTGTCAGCGGTGGACGCGGCGGTGATGGTGCTCGACGGGGCCAAGGGCATCGAGGCCCAGACCCGCAAGCTGTTCGAGGTGTGCCGCAACCGGGAGATCCCCATCGTCACGTTCATCAACAAGTGGGACCGCCCGGCCCGCGACCCGCTCGAGCTGCTCGACGAGATCGAGGACCAACTCGTGCTCGACCCGGTGCCGGTCACCTGGCCCGTCGGTGAGGGTGAGCGGTTCAGCGGCCTGATCGACCGTCGAGCCGGCCACTATGTGCGCTTCTCCCGCACGGCCGGGGGCGCCACCGCCGCCGACGAGGAGGTCGTGGCCGCGGCGCGGGCCGCAGCCGAGGAGGGCTCCGCCTGGCACGAGGCCGCCGAGGCCGTCGAGTTGCTCGACGGGGCCGGAGCCGAACTCGACGTCAAGCGGTTCGAGGCGGGCGAGCTGTCGCCGGTGTTCTTCGGTTCGGCCCTGACCAACTACGGCGTGCGGATGCTGCTCGACGCCATCGTCGAGATGGCCCCTCCCCCCGGCGCCCGCCTCGACGCCGGCGGCGACCCCCGCCCGGTGGACGCCGGCTTCAGCGCGGCGGTGTTCAAGGTGCAGTCCAACATGGACCCGGCTCACCGCGACAGCATGGCGTTCCTGCGGGTGTGCTCGGGCCGCTTCGAGCGGGGCATGGCCATAACCTGCGGGCGCACCGGCAAGACGCTGGCCACCAAATACGCCCACACGGTGGTGGGCCGCGACCGCAGCACCGCCGAGGAGGCCTGGCCCGGCGACGTGATCGGCCTGGTCAACGCGGCCGAGCTGCGGGTCGGCGACGCGGTGCACGCCGCCGGCGAACCGGTGCGCTGGCCCGCGGTGCCGGCGTTCGCGCCGAGCAGCTTCCGGATGGCCCGCTGCACCGACACCTCGAAGGCCAAGCAGTTCCGCTCCGGGGTGCGCCAGCTCGACTCCGAAGGGGTAGTGCAGGTGCTGCGCCGGCCCGAGGGCGGCGAGAGCGCCCCGATCCTGGCCGCGGTCGGACCCCTTCAGTTCGACGTGGCCGAGCACCGGCTCCGCCACGAGTTCGGCGCGCCGGTGGAGCTGGCCCCGGCGCCATGGACCACCGCCCGGCGCACCGACCAGGCCTCGGCCGAGGTGCTGGGGAGCATGTCGGGAGTGACGGTCGCCTCACGGGACGGCGGCGAGCTGCTGGCCCTGTTCGAAAGCCCCTACTGGCTGGCCCGTCTCCAGTCGGACCATCCCGAGCTGGTGCTGGAACGCCTTATCGGCGAGGGCTGAAGTCCGCCGACGGAGGCCAGCTCGCAGGCGGATAGCGTCCGGTTGTGGCTGATCGGCCCAACATCCTGCTGATCGTCTCCGACGAGGAGCGCCGCAACGACTGGCTCGAGGGTGTGGTGGAGCTGCCGGCCCATGAGCGGCTGCGGGGCGACGGGCTGAGCTTCGACCGCTACTTCACCCACGCCTCGCCGTGCTCGCCGTCGAGGGCCAGCCTCTACACCGGCCGCTACCTGGCCGAGCACGGCGTGGTCGACAACGTCGCCTTCCCCACCCACACCGCCCTCGACCCCGCCATCCCCACCATCGGCAGCCTGCTGGCCGAGCGCGGCTACCGGTCGAGCTACCTGGGCAAGTGGCACCTCGGCCACGGCGAGACGCCCGACATGGAAGCCCACGGCTACCTCGACTGGGAGGGTAACGACGTCCACTTCATGGGCAGCGCCTACACCGGCCGCTACTTCGACCCGATCATCGTCGACCAAGCCATCGACTGGCTTCAGAACCGGGCTGGCGAGAACGCGAACGGTCAGCCGTGGTTCCTGACCGTGGCGCTGGTCAACCCGCACGACATCATGTGGTTCCCAGCCGACCACCCGAGCTACCAGGCCGAGCACCCCAAGTTCGCCCGGTTCTTCAACGCGGTGGTGGAGATGCGCCTCGGTGACCTGCCGGTGACCCCGCCGCCGGAGGACTACCCCCGGCTGTTCGACCGGCTGCCCGACAACTTCGCCGACGACCTTCACACCAAGCCCGAGGTGCAGCGGGCCTGGCGCCACGTGCGCAACCGGGAGCACGTGGTCGGACGCATCGAGGCCGACGACCACGACACCTGGCTGCGGGGCCTCGACTACTACGCCTGGCTGCACATCGAGCTGGAGCGCAGCCTGAGCCGCCTGCTCGACGCCCTGGACGCTCTCGGCCTCTACGACGACACGGTGATCGCCTACACGTCCGACCACGGCGACGCCTGCGGGTCCCACGGCCTGCGGGCCAAACTGCCCTGCGTGTACGACGAGGTGATGGGGGTTCCACTGATCGTGAAGGGTCCGGGCGTGCCGGCCGGGGCCCGTACCGGGGCGCTGGCCACCCATGTGGATCTGGCGGCCACCATCGCCGCGCTGGGCGGCGTCGACCCCGCCGACACGCCCACCCTGTCGGGCCGGGATCTGACCCCGGTGCTGGCCGACCCGGACGCGTCGGTGCGCGACTACGTGCTGTTCTCACAGGACTCGGCCCAGTCCGACCTGATCCGCAACACCCGCTACGCGGTGCGCGGCTTCTACGACGGCGAGACCAAGTACGCCCGCTACTACGGCGTGGGCGGCGGCATCCAGCGCGACGGAACCGCCGACACCGACGGCAAGCTCTTCGATGTGGACGCCGACTTCGACGACCAGGACCACGAGTGGTACGAGACCGCCGAGGACCCCCATGAGCTGGTCAACCTGGCCAACGACCGGGGCCGGCGCAACGAGCTGCGCGAGCTGTTCCGCCGTCTGCTGGACTATGAGGCCGAGGAGCTGACGCTGACGCCATGACCTACACCATCCCTTCTACCGATCCCTCGACCAACCGGAGCGCCGACTCCGGCGCTGATCCGCACGAGGAACCCAAGCCCCGGGCGCCGGTGGCCGACTGGACCACCGACTTCGACCATGTCGACCCCGGTTACGCGGCCCGGGCCCCCGAGATCTGGGACGAGCTTCGCGAAGAGTGCCCGGTGGCCCACAGCGACCGTTACGGCGGGACCTGGCTGCCGGTGCGCCACGAAGACGTCTGCGCCATCGCCAAAGACACCGACACCTTCAGCTCCAACGGCGTGGTGGTGCACGACGGCCGGCCCGACATCCCTCCCCCGGTGGGGTTCGCCCCGCCGATCACCAGCGACCCGCCGTTCCACCGGATCGCCCGGGAGTTCCTGCTGCCGGCCTTCGCCCCCAAGCCCATAGAGGCCAAGCGCGAGTCCACCCGCGAGACCTGCCGGGAGCTGCTTGACGACCTGTTGGCCGACATGGAGGCGGGCCGCACCGACATCGTGGACGCCGCTCTGGGCTACACCCAGCACATACCCGTGCGGGTGATCGCCGACATGCTGGGCGTGCCCCGCTCCGACGGTGACCAGTTCCGGGTGTTCATCCACCGGATCATGGAACAGCCCGGAACCGAGCTGAAGGTCGAGTACGAGGACTCCATCGACTTCTACCTCGACACGCTGATCGCGGACCGGGCTGAGCGGCCCCAGGACGACCTGATCAGCCACATGACCCACGCCACCATCGAGGGCCACCGCTTGGAGCACGAGCACGTTCGGGGCACCTGCGCGCTGCTGATCGTCGCCGGGGTGGACACCACCTGGTCGGCGATCGGCGCCTCGCTGTGGCACATGGCCCAGCACCCCGAGGACCGCCGCCGCTGGGTCGAGGATCCCGAGGTGCGGCCCTTCGCGGTGGAGGAGTTTCTGCGCTTCTACGCGCCGGTGACCATGGCCCGGCTGTTGGCCAAGGACGCCGAGTTCGCGGGCCAGTCGATGCGGGCCAACGACTGGGTGCTGCTGCCGTTCCCGGCCGCTAACCGCGACCCCGAGGCCTTCGAGGACGCCGGCACGTTCGTGATCGACCGCATGCGCAACCGCCATGTCGCCTTCGGACTGGGCATCCACCGCTGCCTGGGGTCGAACCTGGCCCGCATGGAGCTGACCGTGGCATTGGAGGAGTGGATGGCCCGGGTCCCGGACTTCGAGTTGGCTGACCCGACCGGCGTGAGGTGGTCGACCGGCCAGATACGCGGCCCCCGGGAACTGCCGGTGCGGATCCTCAACGGCACGACCTGACTCCGTAGCGCCCGTGAGAATTCACAAGTTCCAGAGTGTCGACGCGTTCGTAGCGCTGGACCTGGCCGGGGCCGAGGCCGCGTCGGGGCCGGTGCGCTGGGCCCGCAAGATCCTCCAGGGCGGGGCCAAGGACCTGGCCCGCTCCCAGACCTACACCTACGCCGCGCTGCAGATGCGCCGCAGCGGCGCTTCCGCGGGCATCAACGCCGAGGCGCCGGGACGGTCCGAGGCTGTCGCCGCGTTCGTGGCCGAGTCCGCGGCCCTCGTGGCTGAGGGCACCTACCTTCCCGACGCAGCCAAGGGCGTGAGCGACCAGGATCTGACTCCGCTGCGCGACGGCGATCCCCGCAACGCCGACCGCCTGGACGCCGTCGGGGCGCAATGCGACGGACTCTCGGCAGCCGCCGCGGCCGACGCCGCAGCGGGCCTCGACGGACGCACTGCGGTCATCGAGGGGTTCTCGGCGAGCGGCCCTGCGCTGGCGAAAGCGGTGGTGCAGCGAGGCGGCCGCATCGTGGGCTTGGCCACCGCCGAGGGATCGCTGGCTTCCATCGACGGCTTCGACCCGGCGGCTCTGGTCGACGCCTGGGCCGAGCACGGCGACAAGGCGCTGGGCGCGCTGGCCGGCAGCGACGACGGGTTGGGCAAGCCGGGAGCGCTGTGGGGCATCGGGGCCGACATCGTGTTCGCTGGCTCGAAGATGGGGATCGTCAACCACGGCGTGGCCGAGGGTCTCGGCTGCCAGGCCCTGGTGCCCAGCGGGCGGCTGGCGTTCACGTCCAAGGCGCTGGCGGTGTGCCGGCGGGGCGACGTGACCGCGGTGCCCGACTTCGTGGCCCTGGCCGGATCATCCATCGCCGCTTGGAGCAGCCCCGGCACTAGTGACGACGAGGTCCATGCCGAGATCACCGGCGCCGTCGCCGCTCTGATGGCCGACGCCCTCACCTCCGACGATGGCCCCTTCCTGGGCGCCTGCTACGCCGCGGAGGCGTTCCTGTCGACGTGGCAGGACGAGCTGCCCTTCGGCCGCCCCCTCGCCTCCTGAGAACCCGGCGCTCGACCGCAACCATCCGCTCAAGACTCAAGAGGTCGAGCCCCTAGCGATATCTTGAAGTCGTGGCGCTGACGTGGCGGCCGGTGAGGCGCTCGTGGTTCATGGCGGTGCCACCGCTCATCGTCGCTCTGCCGTTCTCGGGATTCTCGCTGCAGTACGACGAGGTGAAGCTCTTCGTCAGCACCGCCAACAGCATCCGGGGCAATCCCCTGCGGGCCGCAGAGCATTCGCTCCGGGACATCGACCGATTCCTCGACCTTGGAACGTTCCGCCCCTTGGGGCGCTTCCTGGAGAACGGCGTTTACTCGGCGATGTTCGAGACGTCGGAGGCCACGGGCCTGGCGCCCCATGCGCTGCAAGGCGTGATCCGGCTGGTGATGGTGGCTGCGTTGGCACACGCCGCCGTCCGGGTGGTGGCAGCGCTGATGCGTTCGGCCGGTGTCCGATCCGACCACCCCGCCCTGCTCGTCTATCCGATGGTTCTGGCCATCACTCTCGTGGCCAACGGCAGCGTGAGCCCGCTGGTGCTGTTCCCGTTGCTGTTCACCGGCTCGGCTGTGTTCGTGCTCGCGGTGGTGCTGGTAGTTGCCCGAGACCGGGATATGCAACCCCGGCGTCTCCACCGGTACGAGCCCGGCGTCATGGCGCTTCTCGGTGCAGCGGCCGCGATGACCTACGACCTCGTGTACGTGGCCCCGATCCTTGCGGCCGTCTTCATCGTGTCACGGGCCACCGCGGCGCGGATGACGGTCTCGGAGATGCTCCGCCTCGCCGCGGCTAGGCGCTGGATGTACCTCAGCCTCGGATTCCTGGTGGTGTTCGTGCCCGCCCGCATCGTGATCGCCGTCCGTTGCAGCCAGGCAGCCTGCTACGAGGCGACCAACGTCAGCCTGTCCGTCGACGCTCTCGAGTTGGTGCCCGGTCGGCTGCTCACCGGGGCGCCGCCGGCCGGTTGGCATCACAACTCGGACCTGGGCCAGGCCAGCATGCAGTTCGATCTGGTCGCCCTGGCGGCCAACGCCCTGATGGCCCTCCTGCTGCTGGCCGCGGTGGCCTGGATTGCCTTGGTCGCCGGCAGGACCGCCCAATGGCCCGACCACGACGAGGCGTCCGATGGCGGCCCGCCCCGCTGGGGGCGCCTCGGCATGGCGCTGCTGATGGTCGGCGCAGCCGCCGCGGTGCTGGCCGCGATCCTGATCAGCCTGGCGAGATTCAACCAGCAGCGGGGCCTCAGCGTGGGTCAGCCTTGGCGCGACACCGTTCTCGTGCAGTTTGGCTGGTCGCTGCTGATCTTCGCGGGCGCGGTGCTGGTTGTTCGCTGGTTCCGGTCCCGCGGAGCCCGACGGACTGCATTTGAGGCAATCGTCGCCCTCCTGGGCACGTGCCTCGTCGTGACCCTCTTCTTCAACTGGCGGCTGGCCACCGTCGAGGGACGCACCCCGCGCTCGACAGTCACCAAACAGATGCTCATCGCCGCTACCAGCAACGACGCCACCGATCAGGGCAACACCTACCGCTGCGAGTTGATCGAGACCTTCGAGGAGTTGGCCTTCTCGATGGAGGGGCTACTGGATGAGATGATGCTCGACCGCTACGGCATGGCGTTCTGCGATCCCGAACGGACGCCGGGCCGCGAATGAGCCCCCTAGTCTCGGATAGCCTCCTCGGCATCCAATACCAGCCCGGGGCTGTAGCTCAGTTGGCTAGAGCACCTGCTTTGCAAGCAGGGGGTCGTCGGTTCGAGTCCGATCAGCTCCACTCGCCGAGGCCGCACGGCAAGGGGTTGCCGCAACCATGAAGGCGTGATCCAGTGACTCGAATCGGTCTGGCTCAGATCCTCAGCCGCCCCGGGACGACCGAGGCCAACCGGAAGGCCAGCGTCGATGCGGCCGCCTCCCTGTTCGAGCAGGGAGCGGACATCGTCCTGCTTCCCGAGATGGCGGTGCCGTGGTACAGCACCGACCGTGACGCGCTCGCGCCGCTGGCCGAAGCCCTCGACGGCCCGACTGTCACCGACTGGCAGGCCGAGGCCGCCCGCCACGGCGGGCTCGTCGTCGGGGGTCTCTGCGAACGATCGGGCGATGACGTCTACAACACCGCGGTCGCCGTCGGCCCCGACGGCGTGATCGCCCACTACCGGAAGCTGCACCTCTTCGACGTCGAGAAGCACTGCTTCGCGCCGGGCGATGTCGGGTTGAGCGTCACTGAGACGGCCTGGGGAACCATCGGGCTGTGCATCTGCTACGACCTGCGCTTCGTGGAGGTCGTGCGGGTGCTGGCGCTGCGTGGTGCCGATCTGATCTGCGTCCCCACCGCCTGGGTGCGCGGCTTCGACCGGCGCCAGTACGCCGAGGGCGAGCTGATCCCCCACGCCGAGGGCGCGCTGGTTCAGGCCAACCTCAGCCAGGTGTTCATCGCTTGCGCGTCCCAGGTCGGAGCCGGTGACGGTGTGGAATGCCTGGGTTCCTCGGTCATGGCCGACCCCTACGGCGGCGTGGCCGCCGGTCCGCTGTCAACCGTCCGCGAGCAACTCGAGGTCACCGACATCGACCTGTCCGAAGCCAGGCGGGCCCAAGCACGCAGCGAGCTCATCAAGCCGCGCTCCGACCGCCGCACCGACGTCTACGGCGTCTGGCACGAGGGCGAGCCGCTCTAGAGGCCAAGCGGGTGTTCGCCGTCAGGCGATGCTCAAGCCTGACAGAACGCGGTTGAATTCGGGCACCAGCACCCCACGGCGGGAGTGCGACCCGATCACTACGTAGAGGCAGAACGCCCGCGCGCCCACATGGAAAAAATGTTGCAGGCCGGCATGACCCGGTACAGCCACGTTCAGCTGGTCCGAGCCGAAGTCGTCGGGGGTGAGGCGGCCCGGCACGCCCTCCGCCGCGAAGAGCATGGTCCCGACCGAGGCTGCACCGAACTCGACCAGCGCGGCGAAGATCCCGTTGCGGCCCATGGTCTCGACCGCTCCAGCTCCGTAGTCGTCCCGCTCGGCGGGCAGTGAGAAGTTGGCCGCGTGCAGCACCACCAGCGGCGCGGGCAACGGGTCCACGGTCTCGTCCAGCGTCGAAGGGTCCGGCTGGGTGGACAGCTCAGCCTCCCAGCCCGCCGGAACATCGATGCTCACCCCGTGAGCGGCCAGTGTGGTCATGTCAGGTCACCGATCGTCCGGTCACAGCGCCAGCAGGCTCGCGGCCGCCGCGCAGCCGAGCCCGGCCGCGGCTCCCGCTCCCAGGTGGCGGGCCCGGTCGGCGTGGAGGTCGAGACGGCGGTGCAGCCGTCGCAGATCGTCGGTGGTGCGCACGCCGCTGCTCAGAGCCATGCTCCCGGCCCGGGCCACCCCGAACGCGGCTCCGATCAGCAGGCCCGCGGTGGTGTCGCCCGCCAGCAGCGCGGCCAGCATGAACAGCGGCACCAGCGCGGTGTTGACCACCGTTGCCACCGCGGCGCCGAGTTGCAGGCCGAAACCGGCCCCGTAGACCCACGGCCGGTAGGCGACGAGCCAGTCCTCGTTGACCTGACGGCGGCCCGGCAAACGTCGACCCGACATATCCCAGACCGCGGCCACCGCGCACGCCCCGGCCAGAACAACAAGCCGAGCGCCGTCGCTGAGGGAGCCAGCCAGAGACTGCCCGGCAGCGCCCAGCGCGACGCCGACGACCGCTCCCCCGACCACCGCTCCGAGAGACAGCCAACCCACCGTCAGCCACCATCGGTTGCCCCGGGCCCGCTCACCGAGCGGGCTGATGCTCGTCAGCATCGACAATCCTCAAGGCGACCATGCCGACCGCGCCCCGGCAGCCAGCGCCGCCATCGCTCCGATGGCCGCAACCGCAGTCATCACTCGACCCGGCGGTCGCTCGAGTCGGCGCCGTTGCCGTGAACCGGAGCGGATCCTCCGGGGTAGAGACTCGGATGGCCAGGGCCCACGCCGGCAGATCGGAGAGCGTCGTCGGCCCGCCGGGCCCGGCTCCGGCCGGAGCGGCCCGCCGGCGGCCTCACCCGCCCCCGGGTGCTGCGGGCCAGATCGGCGTCGTCCAGTGCCTCCTGCAACAGCTCGCGCAGTTGCTCCCAGCCCAGGGCGCTGCCCGCTCCGACGATCCGTCCGTCGACACCGTCGACAAGCGCGAAGTACGGCGAGCCCGGAACGTCGTAGTCCTGCCACGCGGCCGACGACAGCACGGCCTTCACGCCGGGCGGGACCAGCTCCGCCAGCGCTGACTCCGAGTCGTGGGCGGGGTCCTGGCCGACGATCACCAGGCGGGTGCCGTCCCCGGGCAGGTCGACTCCCGGCTCGGCGAACGCCTCCCAGAATCGCTTGCAGGTGCGGCACCCCGACGACAGGAACGCCAGCAGGGTGTGGTGCGGCACGCCGGTGACCGCAACCTTGGTGGGACCGCCCGCCGGCACGGTGCCGGCAATGTCGCGGGCCGTCTGATGCCCGCCTGGAGCCGCTTCGGTGGCGCGGTCCGGGACCGAGCCGGGCGGCAGATCGGATGCCTGGTCGTCGAGGCTGATCCCGGCCCGGTCGAGGGCCCGCAGGATCTCAGCGTGGGTCCTGAGCAGCCCGAACACGATCAGGGCGAGCACACCGACCGCGACGGCCAGCAGAACGACCACCACCGTCATCGGGCGACCGTCGGGTTGTCGGGCGTCGGAGCATCCTGCGGTGGCGTCTCCTGCGGTGGCGTCTCCTGCGGCGGGGTCTCCTGCAGCGGGGTCTCCGGCTCCTTCGGCGAGGGGTCCACGGTCCGGAGGTGGTAGCGGTGAAGCAGCAACGCGACGTCGGCGCGGCTGGCCGGCAGGTCAGCTCCGAAGCGGCCGAGGTCGGTCCACCAGACGATGTCCTTCTCGAGCCCCCAGGCCAGCGCGCCGCGGAACCACGCGTCCACACCCACATCGGAGAAGGCGATCCGGGCCTCAGCCCCGGGCTTACCAGCCAAGGCATGCAGGAACACGATCGATTGCGCCCGGCTCACATTGCTCAAGGGATCGAACTTGCGGGGCCCACGTCCGGCGGTGATCCCGTTCTGCACCATCCACGCCACCGCGTCGGCGTAGTACGCACCCGGGTCCACATCGTCGAATCCGTCGCTGTGCAGCGCAGGAGGCTTGCCCTCGTAGAGCCAGAGGAAGGTGGCGAATTGGGCCCGAGTCACCAGCTCGTCGGGACCGAACAGGTCGTCGGTGAAGCCGGCCGCAATGCCCTCGCTCGCCATCCACTCGACAGCGCTGGCGTAGAGCGCCTTGGGGGGAATGTCGGTGAAGCCGTCGTGCAGGCAGGGTCGGTCGTGCCAGCGAGTGCTCTGGCTGTACAGCACCGGGGAGCTCGCGCAGGCCGGGTCCCACTTCCACGGGGGCACACAGGTGACGATGCGGCAATGGAGCGGACCCACACAAAGGTCCTGGTTGCACTGGCCGTAGCGGAAGCGGGTGCACTCCGACTTGCGGGTGTCGCAGCCGCCGTGGCACTTGCACACCGCCGATGTGCACGACCGGGCGCAGAGGCCGCCCGAGGAGCACCGGCAGCCCTCGTCGCAGGTGAAGTTGCAGTCGAGGTAGTAGCGGGGCTGGGGGCCGTTCAGGTCACAGAATCCCGAGCCGTCGGCCCTCCACCAGCCGGCGACGATGGTCCCCGGCGGGCAGAGGTTCTCGCCGGTGATCTTGCAGCAAAACTCGCTCCAGTTGTCGCAGCACAGCGCTCCGGGACGGCACTCCCAGCCCTTGCACTGGATGATGGCGGCCTCGGCGGTGGTGGGCCGGATGGCGTAAGCGACCGGAGCGACCGCGACCGCGGTGGCGGCCATGGCCGACTTGCGCAGAAAGCCCCGGCGCCCGGCCCGGCGGTCCACCACCCGCGAGACCCGCTCGACCAGCGTGCGGCTCACGGTCTCCCGCTCCCGTTGTGAGACGCCGCCCCGACGGTGGTCGGCGGGGGCAGGGAGCGGAACAGGCCCCCCGCACCGGGGCCGGACGACCGGGCGGCCAGCGCCTCGGGCAGGGCTGTGAACGACACCAGGACGAGTCCGGCCAGCAGCACGATCACCACGGCCAACGCGACGCCGGTGGCGGGGCTCTCCCCCGCCGCCTGCACCAGCGCCGGAACGGGCGGGGAGGCTGAGCCGGCGGCGATGAACGACATCGCAGAAAGCGTCAGGTTGCCTGCGACATGGATCAGCGACGGCGGGGCGTCGAGGCGGCCGAAGCACCCGCAGGAGTCGGCGCCCGCGAGGACAGCTCGCAACACGATCAGGGCGAACGCCCCGTACAGCAGCCCCACGGTCCAGACCGCCAGGCCACCGGCGATCAGAGCGGCTGTCCCCGCGGCAGCCTCCACCGCGCCGATGAGCCGCACCACGGCGGGCCGGGTCCTCAAGCCGACCAGTCCGGAGAAGCCGTCCGCGGGACGGATCAGCTTGGCCGCGCCGGCGACCACCAGCAGCAGCGCGGCCGACGCGTGGAGCGCGGACACGACAGACACAAGCGGCGATGCTAACGGCCCCGACCCGCACGGGACCAGCCGTCGAACCGGCTGAACTGCCGCGCTATATGCCGGGGGTCCGGTAGCCGTCGGACCGCCACAGGATCGGGAAGTGGTTCTCGTCCATCTCGTCGTCGGTGAGCCTCGCGTAGCGGGAGTAGATCGGCCCGTTGCCCTCACCAAAGCCGGCCCGGTCGAAGCGGGCCTCGCTGCTGGCGCAATGCAGCACGAGGGACCGGCGGTGCCGGCCGGAGCGGTTGGGGCCCGAGCCGTGCCACGCCCACCCGTGGTGGAACGCCCCGCCGCCCGCGCCCACCTCCACCGCCGCGATGTCGAGCTCGACACCCAGACTCTGCGCCGCGGCCTCCACGGGGGCCCGGAAGTCGTCGGGGGCGTGGAACTGGCCCATCACATCGGCGCCGGCGGGCCAGCGGTGCGATCCCCTGGCCAGTTCCATGGTTCCGCCGGCCGCGGTGGTGTCATCGAGGGCGATCCAACACGAGAACATCTCCGTGGGCGTGTACCAGGCCAGGTAGGCGTTGTCGCGGTGGAATCCCAGCGAGCGGGCGCCGGGCGGCTTCCAGATCACGTTGTCCTGGGCGATCCGGGCGCCTGGCCAGCCGGCCAGCCGGGCCACGGCCTCGCCGAGGCGAACGTCGAGCACCACCGATGCGATCAGCCGGTCGGCCTTCCAGCCGTTGCAGATCTGGCGGGCGAGAGTCGGATCGCTGGTGCCCTCCTGCCAGTTGACCTCGTCGGGAGCGGTGCCGGTTTCGAAGTCGCCCCGGAACAGCCGTTCGAACCGTTCCTTCAGCGGATCGATCAGCTCGGTATCGATCAGCGAATCGACCGTGACGAAGCCGTCGGCCTGGAAGGCGGCCACATCGGTACCGGAGAGCATCATCTCCAAGCTAGAGGCCGAGGACCCCGGTCGGCGACTAGGCTGATCATGTCTGATTCGTTCGCAGAAGAAGGAGAGGGTGAATTATGGCAACTAGGACGATGAGCGAGATGAAGGCCCACATCACGGCCAAGGCCGTGGCGGACGAGAGCTTTCGGGAGAACCTGATCGCCGACCCCAGGGCCGTGATCTCGGCCGAACTCGGCATCTCCATCCCGGAGGCCTTCAACATTCAGGTGCACGAGGACAACGACACCACCGCGCACTTGACCCTGCCGCCATCCGACCGGCTCACCGAGGCAGAGCTGGAGCGGGCTGCCGGCGGTGTCGATGTCAACTGGGACACCGTCAACATCTCATGACAGGGGCATCCCGCCGGGGTTGAGGATCCCGCGGGGGTCGAACTCCCGCTTCCATTCCACCATCCGCGGCCACCGGTCCCCGTAGTGGTCCTGCCATCGGGGGCGGTCGAAGTCCAGCCAGCCGGAGAGGTAGCGCTTGCCTCCGGCCGCGATGATGCGGCGGCTCTCGGCGGCCAGTACGGGCAGCACCTCATCGAGTTCTTCCGGCGGCGTCTCGATCAGGATGCCGTAGCCCATGATCATCTCGCCGGGCGGGTGCATGAATAGGGGGGACGTGAAGTGCTCGCAGAGGAAGGGGCCCAGCATTATCCGCGCCGTTCGCGCCACCGGGGCGGGAAGCTGGTCGGCCATCTCGGTGATGAAGCTCGGAAAGGCGCCCCACGGCAGCACGCCCTCGGTGCACGGATGAGCCTGGCTCCAGTCGTCGAACCAGTTGATCCCGCCGGAGCCGGTCCCGGTGCCTGAGCCCAGCTGGGCCTCGTCGCCGAGCCGGCCGTACGACATGGAGCTGTTCTCGGCGCGGGTGACGAACGGCAGCGTGGAATAGTCCCGGAAGCCCGACAGCCGGGTGAAGCTGAGATCATCGAGCAACTCGTCCTGGTCGGGCGGGACGTCGTCCCATTCCACTCCCAGGTAGACGGCAAAGACCCGGTAGGCGAACAGCTCGCCGGACAACACCTGCCACGGATCGCGGGCAACCGGCAGGCACCAGCCGTCGATGTACTGGAAGCGCTCGGTTCCGGAGATCAGCTCCAGGTCTCGCATCAGCACACGGATGTCCTCGTAGAGGAGGCTGTAGGTTCGCACCCTGGGCAACACTCTGCGCAATCGCATGCGGGCCTCGACGATGGCTCCGAACTGCCCCAGCCCGCAGCGGACGCAATCGAACAGGCTGGCATGGCTCTCCGGCGAGCACCGCACGAGGCGGCCGTCGCCGGTCACAACCTCCAGTTCGGTCACGTTGTCGGTCTGAAGACCGTAGCGGTGGGAGGTGATGCTCAGGCCGGCCGTCGACAGGGTGCCGCCCACCGTCACACTCAGGTGGGTGGTGAGTGCCGGAGGTAGGAAGCCCTCGGCGTAGACGCGGTGCACCAAGTCACGCCATCGCACACCGCCCTGCACGCGAATCTCGTCGCCCTCGATGTCGCCGATCCGGTCGAGTCCCTTCATGTCGACCAGAACGCCGCCGTCGCTCAGAGACTGACCGCTCTGTGAATGGCCGCCGCCCCGGAAGGTCACCGGCATGCCTTCCCGGCTGCAGGCGCGGATGATCTCCGCCACGTCCTGCACCGAATGGGGGCGGGCGACGGCGCGGGGCCTCTTCATGAAGACCCGGCCAAAATCGCGGCTGGCCTCCTCCAGAGCCTCCTCGCCGGTCTCCATACCGAGTCGATCAGTGCTTTCCACTCGACGTTCGCTGCACGTCCATGGCGGCATACCCCTTGACGCCGATTGCGCCCCCGTCGATGACCAGCTTGATGTGGTTGACGACCTGGCGGACCCGGTACACGGCATCGGCGCCGAAGAAGGTCTCGATGCGGGGCCACTCGCCCAGTGCTCCAGCCTTGGCCTGAAGGCACCACCGCTTCGAGATCAGCCGCTCCATGAGCGTCCGCCACCCGACGGGGTCGGTCCGGTGCAGCTCGCCGGGGCGGAACAGTTCCAGGCCGAGGCGCGGAGACACGCCCTGGGAGGTCAGGTCGATGCTGAGGCCCGTTCGTGGCCTGACCAGCCCCTCCAGGTCCGACAGCGCGGAGGCCGCCAGCGACGGATCCCCGCACCACCGGAGTCGCTCCAGGACCCCGGCGATGTCGGCCTGGCCGATCCCGTGGACTATCAGCCGGACCGCCCGCAGCGCCCTTGATGGCATCACACCGGCCTGCAGGACCAGCCCGGAGCCCTCGACAGCCGCGCACACCCGTTCGACCTGGCGGGCGTCAACCGCGCCCGGTTCCCAGCCGGCCGCCGACTCCAGCGCGGCCACAAGCGCGGCCGGGTCGTCATGGAGCATCGCCCCCTGCCGGTCGGCGGTGCCCGAGGTCACTATGAAGACGCCCGGCGAGCCGTGCTCTCCGGGCGGATGCGCAGCCAGGTCGTATTCCAGAATCACTCCCGCTCCGGTCCGGGAGAGCAACGAATGCGGGTCGCGGCCGTGCTTCCTCAGGAAGCGCCCCAGGTCCGGCCCCGCCAGCCCCGCCGCGACCTCGTCCGCCTGCCGCTCGTAGAAGGCGGCCAGTCTGGAGCCGGGCACCAGCAGCACCGAGAAGTCCGCGGCGGGTCTCGGATCGCACAGATCCATCTCGAAGCCGAAGCGGGTGTCGATGGCGTAGAAAGGCAGGCGCTTCGCCAGGGCCTGGACCCTCTCCCAGCCGGAGCCGTCGATCAGCGGGTCCGGCAGCAGGACCCGCATCTCCTCCAGCAGGTCGCCGAGCGAGGAGTACGCCCCCATTCACCGTCAGCGCCCGAGGCTTCGAGTCCCCGATGAAGGCTCGACCCCGGCATTAGATCCCACACATCGACAGTACCAACATGCAGAAAATCTCACAGCAACCCCCTGCAAGTGTCATCATGGGCTCGTTGTTCCGTGACCGAATGTTCCGCGAGCGCGCGCTGCAGCGCCGGGCCCGACAGGAGCCGCTGGACGACCGGCTACAGGTCAGCGCGCCCCATGAATGGCTGATCGTCGCCGGACTTGTGGCGATGCTCCTAGTGCTGGCGGCCTTCGCCGTGTTCGGGGGCATGGATCTGCCGCAGCCCGCGAGCGGCTGATGCGGCTGCTCTCGCTGGCCGGCCCGGCCCGGAGGCGCCGGGCCCGCACGCCGCTCATGCTCCAGCAGGAGGAGACCGAGTGCGGCGCGGTCGCCCTGGGCATCGTGCTGGCCCACTTCGGGCGCTGGGCCCGGATGGAGGAGCTGCGGGAGGCGTGCGCAGTCAACCGGGACGGCTGCGACGCCGCCGACATCAGCCGGGCCGCCCGGCAGTACGGGCTCGAGCCCCAGGGATGGCGCAAGGAGCCGGAGCAGCTCCGGGATATGGAGATGCCGCTCATCGTCTTCTGGGAGTTCAACCACTTCCTCGTGCTGGAGGGTTTCCGCGGAACGGGCTACGTGGTGAACGACCCGGCCAACGGCCACCGCCTGATCGACGGCGAGGAGTTCGATGAGGGCTTCACCGGCGTCGTCCTGAGCTTCCGGCGCGGCGCCGGCTTCCGTCCGGGCGGCGCCCGGCCCGGGGTATTGACCCGTCTCTGGCCGTGGCTCCGGGAGGTCACCGGGCCCCTGCTCTTCGCGCTGTGCTGCGGGCTGCTGCTGTCGCTCCCCCTCCTCGCCCTGCCGCTGCTGCTGAGCCTCTTCGTGGACCAGGTGCTGAGCGGGGAGGACAGGGGCTGGGCCGCGGCCATCGTCGGCGGGTTGGCGGCGTCGGGCGCGCTGGTGTACCTGCTCACCTGGCTCCGGCAGCGCTGTCTCAGGCTGCTGGCGATCCGGCTGTCGGTCGACCATGCCGACCGCTTCGTCAGGCGCCTCCTGCGCCTTCAGATGCGATTCTTCAGCCAACGCTTCTCCGGTGACCTGGCCGCCCGCGTCCAGTTGATCGACGAGATCGCCGTGGTGGCGACCACCCAGTTCGTCGGAGTCGCCATAGAGCTGATCGCCGGCGCCGTCTTCCTAGCGGCCATGTTCTTCTACGACGCCGCGCTGGCCGCCGTAGTCGCCGCCCTGGGCCTGATCAGCGCGGCGACGATGCGCCTGATCACCCGGTCCCGCGTCGGCGACAACCGCCGCCTGCAGCGCGAGCAGGGCAAGCTCCAGGGCATCGGCATGTACGGGCTGAGCAGCATCGAGACCATCCAGTCGGTGTCAGGCGAGAAGGACTTCTTCGGCCAATGGACCGGCTACCAGGCACGGGAGCTGCTGGCCCGGCAGAGCTTCGCCGAGCGGGGGCATGTGATCGCCTCGCTGCCGCAACTGTTCCTCGTCCTCAGCAACGCCGCGGTCCTGGGCATCGGCGGTTGGCGGGTGATGCAGGGCGACATGACCCTGGGCGTGTTGATGGGCTTCTATGTCCTGGCCGCGAACTTCCTTCTGCCCATCGGGCGCCTAGTCCAGTTCTCGGACCTGTTCCAGATCCTCGAAGCCAACCTTCAGCGCCTCGAGGACGTGCTGCACGCGCCCGAGGACAGGCTCTTCCAACAGGGCCCCGACCAGACCACCCGCCGGGACGGGGGCCTCCACCGGCAGCTGCGCCTCGGCGGCCATCTCGAGCTGCGCACCGTGAGGTTCGGCTACAAGGCGAACCGCGAGCCGCTGCTCGACGACTTCAGCCTTACCATCGAGCCCGGCCAGCGAGTTGCCGTCGTCGGCCCCACCGGGTCGGGGAAGTCCACGCTGGCGCTCCTGGTAGCGGGCATCCACCAGCCGTGGTCCGGCGAGATCCTGCTGGACGGCCACCCCCGGGCCGACGTGCCCCGGGCCCTGATGACCAACTCCGTCTCGATGGTCGACCAGCGCATCTTCCTGTTCGCGGCCTCGGTCCGCGAGAACCTCACCATGTGGAACCCGGAGATCCCCGACCAGTCAGTGGTGACGGCCGCGAAGGATGCCGCCATCCACGAGGAGATCCTGGCCAGGGCCTACGGCTACGACTCGATGGTCGACGAGGGCGGGCGCAACTTCAGCGGCGGCCAGAGACAGCGGCTTGAGATCGCCCGCGCTCTGGTCGGCGATCCGTCGCTTCTCATTCTCGACGAGGCCACCAGCGCGCTGGACCCGGCGACCGAGCAGCGGATCGACGAGTCGCTGCGCCGGCGGGGCTGCAGCTGCCTCATCGTGGCCCACCGGCTGAGCACGATACGGGACTGCGACCTGATCGTTGTGCTGGACAAGGGAACCGAGGTGCAGCGCGGCACCCACCAGGAGCTGATGGCCGATCCCGAAGGCCTCTACCGCCGGCTGATGGAGGTGAAGTGAGCACGGCCGGCCAGAAGACGCCGGACACGCCTCGGGCGGATCCGCTCCGGGAGCTGGCGCTGGCCAGCGGCGACCGGTTCGCCGGCGGCGGCAACCGTCCCATCCGGCTCTCGGACCCGGATGCACTGTGGTTCGTCGTCCGCGGCTCGGTGGACGTGTTCGCCACCCAGCTCACCGATGGCGGGCTTCCGACGGACTTCAAGCACATGCTGCGGGCCGGCCCGGGGCGGTTGATCTTCCCCCTGATGGAGGAGGAGGGCTCGAGCGTGCTGGTGGCCAAGGGGCTGCCCGAGTCCGAGCTGCGGCGGATCTCGCTCGCGGACCTCACCGGCGTAGTGCTCCACGCCCAGATTGCCGAGCAGGTGGACGCCTGGGTCGGCGAGCTGTCCGAGTCCATCGTCCGGGATGTCACCTACCGCCCGCGCGTCGACCAGAGCCTCGTGCCGGGCGTCACCGATGAGGCTGCCCACGGTACGGCGACCTCAGCGCAGCACGGCGTGGTGTGGGCATCCAGCCCCGAGGGCGACATCCAGTACCTGGGTACCGAGGATCTGGACCAGTCCGGCTCTGGTCTGGTCCCCATCACCCCAGCAAGCTGGATCGTCCAGAGCCGGACGGCCCCGGTGATGGGCGTCAGCACCGCGGACCTGAGCCTCGACGGGCGGCTGGCCGGCGTGTTGATGGAGTTCAACCGTCTGGCGATGAGGGCCGACCGGACCAACCGCACCCTGCTACTGGCCGACGTGTCCAATCTGCAGACCGCAAGCGCCCGGCACCGCCAGAGGAGCGAGGAGCAGGCTCGCCGGGACCTCTTCACCGTGCTGGTCGGGGACCCCCTCCCAACTGCGGAAGGCCCGGTGCTGTTGCGCGCCCTCAAACGGATCGGTCGCCATGAGGGCATCGGTTTCCAGGCCCCGGCGCGGCCGCGGCGACGCGATTCCGGCAGCGGAGACGGGGAGGCGACACTGGAGGAAATTCTCGATGCTTCGGGCATACGCGCCCGGCGCATCGCCCTCAGGGACCGCCATCGCTGGTGGCTCGGCGACAGCGGGGCAATGCTCGCCTCGCGCCGCCAAGACGGCGCGCCGGTGGCCCTCATCCCCGGGCGCCTCGGGCGCTACCGGATGTTCGATCCCCAGTCGGGCAGTTCCATGCCCGTCAACTTCCGGCGTGCCGCCACCCTGGGCCCGCTCGCCCATTTCTTCTACCGCCCGTTCCCTGACGGCCATTCGAGCAACGCCGCCCTGCTGCGGGCGATGGCCTTCAACCGCGCCCACCGGGACCTGGCCCGCTTGGTGGGGGCGGGAGTCCTGGCCGGACTGGCCATGCTGGCGCCGGCCGTGCTGCTGGGCGTGGCCGTGAGCCGGGTGCTGCCTGCCGGGGACGGGCGGACGCTGGCGATGGTGGCGCTCGCCCTGGCGCTGGTGGGCGTGACCCTCGCGCTGTTGGAGATGCTGAAGGGGACCGCCCTGATGCGGCTGGAGGGCCGCGCCGCGGCACGGATCGGCGCGGCGCTCTGGGACCGCCTGCTGGCGCTGCCCCCGTCCTTCTTCCGGCGTTTCACCGTCGGCGATCTGGGAAGCCGCGCCATGGGGTTCCAGCGGCTGCGGGACCAGGTGGCGGGCGTGGTCGCCGGGTCCGTGCTGTCGCTGGTGTTCCTTCTCCCGACCTTCGCCCTGCTGCTCTACTACGACCCCGTGCTGGGCGGCGCCGCCCTCGCAATGGGCGCGATCTCGCTGGGCGTGACCCTCTGGCTCGGCCTGCGGCAGCTGCCGCACCATCGGCGGCTCCTGGCCGCCATGCGCCGGCTGACGGCGGTGCTGCTCCAGCAGATAAGCGGCGTGGCCAAACTGCGGGTCAGCGGAGCGGAGGGCTCGGCCTACGCGGTGTGGGCCGCCAACTATCGGGAACAGAAGCAGACCGAGATGCGGCTGGGGGCGCTCAACGAGCACCTGATCGCATTCACCTCCGCGGCCCCCCTCCTGGCTGTGGCCGGCTTGCTCGCAGTCGCCGCGCCCCGCAGCGAGCAGGGGCTGCCGGTCGCGAGCTTCCTGGCGACATACGCCGCCTTCATGGTCTTCTACGGCGCGGTGGCCCAGGTCGGCTTCTCCTTCTCGGCCGTCGCCGCCATCCTGCCCGCCGTTGAACAGGCCGATCCCATCCTCTCCGAGCGCCCCCGGAGGGTGCTCGCCGATGCGGCGGCCCTGGAGTTGCAGGGCGAGCTGCGCATCGACCAGGTGACGTTCCGGTACGCCGAGGACGGCCCCCTGATCCTCCAGGACGTGTCTCTCCAGGCCCGTCCCGGCGAGTTCATCGCGGTCGTCGGGGAGTCGGGCTCCGGCAAGAGCACCCTGCTGCGCCTGGCGCTGGGCCTGGAGACACCGCAGTCGGGCGCGGTCTACTACGACAACCACGACCTGGAGCGGCTGAACCGCCAGACGGTGCGCGACGGGGTGGGCACCGTGGTGCAGGACGCCTCTCTCCGCCCGCAGACCGTGCTGGACAACATCATCGGGACCGGCGACGACCTGACGCTGGAGGACGCCTGGCGGGCCGCCCGGCTGGCCTCAGTGGACCAGGACATTCTGGATATGCCGATGGGTATGTACACCGTGACCGCCGAGGGCTCGTCGGCACTGTCCGGCGGGCAGGTGCAGCGAATCATGCTGGCCGCCGCCCTGGTCAGGAGTCCCAGCATGCTTGTCCTGGACGAGGCCACCAACTGGCTCGACAACGCGACCCAGTCCAAGGTGATGCAGGAGATAGAGAAGCTCTCGGTAACACGCATAGTGAGCGCCCACCGCCTGTCCACCATCCGCCGAGCCGACAGGATCTACGTGCTCCAGAAGGGCCGGGTGGTCCAGCAGGGCAGCTTCGACGAACTAATGGCGCAGGAGGGCGCGTTCCAGGACATGGCCCGCCGGCAGATGGCCTGACCGCTACTCGCTGCGGGTAGTAGCCGACAGTTCCTCGAGTTCGTCGAGCAGTTCCCGCTCGCCGTCCGAGGTGAAGTCCCGTACGTCGGGCTGCTCGCCGGCGCCTCCGTTGAACACCAGGTCGTAGGTGATGTCGGCCGGGGAAATGTGCTGGGCGGGGTTGTAGGGCCGGCGCTGGGCCAGGACCTCGTCGTCGAAAACCTGCACCTCGCCCCGCAGGATCACCGTCTCGATGCGCCGCTTGTCGTACAGCACCCGGATGTCGGCCAGCGGGTCGCCGTCGACGATGATGATGTCGGCTCCCTTGCCGGGGGCCAGCGATCCGACGTTGGCGTCCTCGCCCAGCACGATCGCGCAGTCGTGGGTGGCCGCCTTGATGGCCTCAAGAGCGGTCATGCCCGCGTAGCGCACCAGCAGCTCGAGCTCGCGGGCGTGCCACTCGCCGTAGGGGGTGCACGCGAAGCCGGTGTCGGTGCCGACGATCAGGGTGACACCGGCCTCGCGGGCCTTGTTCAGCGACTCGGCGGTGGCGTCCAGCACCCGCGAGTAGATGCTGCGCTTGCGGGCCGGCACCCCGGCAACCTCACCGAACTCGCTGAGGTTGCCCAGCAGCAGCAAGGCGGGACACAGCGGGATCCTCGACTCGGCCAGCCGCTCGATGGTGTCGTCGCGCAAAGCGTTGCCGTGCATGATCCAGTCCAGTCCGGCCGCCACCGCCGCATCGACGTTGTTGGAGCCCCTCGCGTGCATGGTGATGCGCTTGCTGAGCCGGTGGGCGGCATCGGACATCGCCTTGATCTCATCACGCGAGAACGCCTCGTAGTCGCCCAGGGGGCTGTCGCCGATCTTGATGAGGTCCACGCCGTTCTTGACCTGGTGACGTACCTCGGTGACCATCTCGTCGGCGGTGTTGACCACCTTGCCGATGCTGGAGTCGGGCACTCCCACCGACGACGGGTACCAGTCGCTGATGCCGTTGCTGGTGGACAGGAACCGCCCCGCGGTGGTCATGCGGGGGCCCTGAATCAGGCCCTCGGCGATGCCCTCGCGGATGCCGACGCCGATGAAGTAGCTACCTCCGGGATCGGAGATCCCCGTCACCCCGGCCCTCAGGACCTTGGTCACGTTCCACGCCGACCGCAGGGTGCGCAGCTCGTGGCTGGTGTAGAGGTCCTGCTCCTCCTGCATCCGGGCCTCGCCGAAGGACGTGTGGCAATGGGCGTCGATCAGGCCCGGCATGACCGTCTTGCCGGTCGCGTCGATGCGGGTCACGGGCTCGCCCCTAGGGACCTGCTCGTCGCCGACATCGACCCCCACCGCGACGATCTCGTCGTCCTTCACCAGGACCGAGCAATCGGCGACGGGTTGCGCTCCCGTCCCGTCGATCACCGACCCCCCGCTGATCAGGATCCAAGCCGCCACCGCTGCCTCCCCTATCGCTCACCGGACTCTCCGGAGCATTATCGCGTCAAATGTCTGACTATTGTTCACCGGGCCGCGGCACGATGACGGAAGGAGCGGCTAGTGGCGCCTGTGGGCGACATCAAGATCGGCCTGTTCCTCACCAATCAGCATCCGGTCGGCGCCGACCTGGTGGCGGGGATGGACGATCAGCTCCGGATGGTTCGAGCGGTCCGAGACCGCGGCTGGGACTCGATCTGGGCCGGGCAGCACTACCTGCCCGACGGCATGGCCATGCCGCAGAGCGTGCCGTTCGTGAGCCGCATCACCGCCGAGTGCGGGCCCATGGAGGTCGGGATCGGGATACTGCTGCTGGCGCTCCACAACCCGCTTGACGTGGCCGAGACGTGGGCCTCGGTCGACGTCCTGTGCGGTGGGCGGCTCACGTTCGGTGTGGGGCTGGGCTACCGCGAGGTGGAGTACCGCGGCTTCGGGCTCGATCCGAAGTCCAAGGTGAGACGGTTCGAGGCCAACCTCGACCTGGTCAAGCGACTCTGGACAGAAGACAACGTCGACTCCGATCTCGACTGGTGCCGCCTGGAGTCGGTGACCCTCAACATCAAGCCCGTCCAGAAGCCCCGACCGCCGATCTGGATCGCGGCCAACGCCCATGCCGCGGTGGAGCGGGCCGCCCGCATGGGCGACGCCTGGATGATCAACCCCCACGCCACCACCGAGACCATCGCCGAACAGGCGGCCCTGTTCCGGGCCACCCGCCGCAACGAGGGCCTGCCCCCGGCCACCACCACGCCGGCGATGCGGGAGATCTACTGCGCCCCGACCCGGGCCCTGGCGGTGGAGCGGGCCGCCCCCTACCTGCTGAAGAAGTACCGGCACTACGCCGACTGGGGCCAGCACAAGGCCCTGCCCGGCGACGAGGATTTTCGGGCCGGGTTCGACGAGCTGTCCAGGGGCCGGTTCATCGTCGGCACGCCCGACGACTGCCTCGAGAAGCTGCTCCCGTGGCGTGACGAGCTCGGCGTGGACCACTTCATTTTCCGCACCGACTGGGTGGGCATGCCCGCAGACACCGCCCTACAGTCCATCGACTTGCTCGACCGCGAGGTGGTCCCCGTGCTGCGAGCGACCTGAGTTCTGCGCAGCCGCCCCAACCATCGACGACGCCATCCAGGACGACCCTGCAAAGGAGAACAGCAAATGGTGGACAAGACCATCATCAACCCCAACATCGGCGCCGGCTGGAGCGCGCTTGCGACCTCCGATGTGGGCGAACTCGTCCACTCCGGGGGCGTGGTAGTGGAGGCCGGCGACCTCACGTTCGTGTACCTGTCGGGCCGCACCGCCACCGACGGCGATAGCGACGTCGTCGTGGGCGTGGGCGACATCAAGGAGCAGACCCGCCAGGTCATCCGCAACCTGCTGTCAGCCCTCGAGCCGCTGGGCGGCACCATCGACGACATTGTCCGGGTGCGGGTCTACATGACCCCCCCGTTCACGAAGGAGAAGTTCGGCCAGATCCACGACGCCCGGGCGGAGTTCTTCAACAAGGACCACTACCCGGCCAGCACGCTTGTGGTGGTCCACGGGCTGGCCCGGCCCGACGCCTTGATCGAGATCGACGCCGACGCGGTGATTTCCAAGAAGTAGCACCGGCAACAGTTCCGGCGCCCGAAGCGCGGCCCAAGAATGAAGATCGCACTCAACGTCCTCCAGCAGGGACCCGTATCCGGCGGGCCCGAGTGGTGGAAGCTGTGCGACGACGCCAGGGTGGACGTGATCGGACTGCCCGACTCGCCCGCACTGGTCCGCGAGCTGTACGTGGTGGCTGCGCTCTGCGCCCAGCAGACCTCGCGAGCGCGGATCATGACCTCGGTCACCAACCCCCTGTCGCGGGATCCGTCGGTGACCGCGGCCTCCCTCCTGTCGCTGGAGGAGATCGCCCCCGGCCGGATCGCCTGCGGCATCGGCACCGGCGACAGCGCCCTGTGGGGGGTGGGGCTGCGCCCGGCCACGGTGGCCCAGTTGCGGGACTACATCGTCGCCGTGAAGGCCCTGCTGAGGGGCGAGGAGGCCGACTACCAGGGTCGCAGGTTCCGCATGCAGTGGACGGACATGCCGGTCCCCGCCGAGATCCCGGTGATCGTCCCGGTCTCGGGCCCGAAGGTCCTGCGCATGGCCTGCGAGGTGTCCGACGGGATGCTGCTGTCGATGGGCTTCGGAGCCCACAACGTGGACTACGTCCTGAGCCTCGTCGACGAGGGCTGCGCGGCCGCGGGCCGCGATCCGGGCGAGTTGGAGCTGTGGTGGAACTCCGAGATCGTCTTCGGCGACAGCGTCGAAGAAGCCCTCGGCCGGGGCATGGGCGTCGGCACTGAGTGGCTGACCATGGGGACGCTGAAGGGCAAGCAGATCCCCGAGCACCTCAGAGCGGCCCTGGTGCAGTTCAACGAGGACACCCACAACCTCGGCTCGGAATACCAGGACGAGAACCGCGAGCAGGCGTTGATCGCGCGGGCCCAGGAGCTGGGACTGTACGAGTGGCTGCTGGCTAGAGCGCCCGGACTGTGGGGCACGCCGGCCGACGTGGCCGCCAGGCTGCGGGAGCTCGAGTCGCAGGGCATGGACCGGTGGATGTTCTATGTGGGCCGCAGCGAGAGCGACCGCATGAACCAGCTGCGACTCATCTGCGAGGGCGTCATGCCCCTGCTGGACCTTGGCTGACACAGGCCGCGATACGCCGCGGCCGCGTCTGGGCGTGGCCCTGGCGTGCGGTCCCTCCGATGCGGTGGCCCTTGCCGTGGAGGCGGAGCGGGCCGGGTTCGACAGCGTCTGGACCACCGAGTTCAGCTGGCGCTCGGCCACCGCGCCGATGGCCGCCATCGCCACCGCCACCGATCGGGTCGCCGTCGGCTCGGCCATCGCCTACGCGCTGGGGCGGAGCCCGGCGATCCTGGCCGCCGAGGCCCGCGACATCGACGAGCTCAGCGACGGGCGCCTCATCCTGGGACTCGGCAGCGCGCAGCCCGCCCGGATCCGCAGATGGCTCGGCACCGATCCGACTGACATTCCCGCCCGTGTCACCGAGGTGATCGAATCGGTGCGTGCGCTGTGGAATCTGGGCGAGGATCCGGTGAGCTACTACGGACGCCATGTGCGGGTGGACATCGAGGCCACTTCGGGCGCGTACCCTCCCCGCCGCCGGGACGTCCCGATATTGCTGGCGGCCGTGAACCGCAGGATGCTCCGGGTGGCCGGCGCGGTCGCCGATGGACTCATCGCGCACCCGATTGTCGACGGTTCCGCCCTGCGCGAGCTCGTGCGGCCCACGCTGGACGCGGCCGCCGGCTCGGCCGGACGCACGACCGCTCCGCTAGTGGCGGCCATGGTGATCGTCGTGGTCGACGGCGACGAGGAGCGGGCCCGGCGGAATGCGGCCTCACAGATCGCGTTCTACGCGCAGCACCCCGCCTACGAGCCGCTGATGGCCCACTACGGCTTCGTCGGGGCCTCCGCCTCGATCCGCGACGCGGCCAGCCGCGGCGACTGGGACGCCGCGGTGGCGGCCGTGCCCGATCCGATGATCGACCGCCTGTCGGTGGCCGGGCCCGCAGGCCTGGTCAAGGCCCGGATCAACGCCCGGATGGAGGCATCCGGCTGCGACACGCTGATCCTGCACACGCCGTCGATGCTGATGTCGGATCCCCACGCGAGGGCCTCCGGCGACCCGTCGTCGACCTACCGCCAGCACGCGTCCCGGCTGATCGACGCCTTCGCGGTCAGTCCTCGTCGATAGTGAGCGGTCGGGCCGCCTCCGGGAACATCCCAACGTCGTGTGAGCAGCCGCGCCTGTAGATGAGGGCGCTGCGTACGTAGCTGAGGCACTCATCGCCGTCCTGGTTGAGGCCGCGGGTGCGCACGGTGACGATGCCGGCGTGGGGACGGGACGCGGACTCGCGCACCGCGAGCACGATGCTCTCGGCATAGAGCGTGTCGCCCACGAACACGGGGTGGGTGAAGCGCACCTCGTCGAAGCCGAGGTTGGCCATGGCCTGCTGGCTCACGTCGGACACCGACTGGCCCAGCACCAGCGCCAGCGTCAGCCCCGAGTTGACCAGCAGCTTCCCGAACTCGGACCGCTCGGCGTAGTGGCTGTTGAAGTGCATCATGTTGGTGTTGCAGGTCAGCAAGGTGAACCAGGTGTTGTCAGCCTCGCTGATGGTGCGCCCCAGCGGATGCCGGTAGACGTCGCCCACCTCGAAGTCCTCGAAGTGGCGGCCCTCCCAGCCCGGCTTCACCGTCACCGCGCCACCCCGGCGAGCTCCGAGCCTTTCGGCGACCCGGCGTCGGGGTCCAGCACCGAGCCCACCATCTCCAGCAGGCGGCGCTGGAACACCGTCACCCGCAGCTCGGCGTCGTGGCGGGGCCCGGGCCGGTAAAAGGCCGACTGCACGCCGCGCTGCATCCTCTCGCACACGTCGAAGTCCTCGCGCTGGACCCGCGACAGCAACTCGGTTCCGGCCCGCACGTCCGCGTCCGGGTCATGCGAGAGGCTGAGGACCCGGGCCCGCGTGGTCGTGGGGCTCGTCGGGGTCCACCACATGATGGTGGCCCCGCCAGTGGGGAAGCCGATCACGTGGAGGTTTGGGAACACGTAGCAGCCCAGCGAGCCCTGGGCGGCCTTGCCCTCCAGGCCGGGGCGGGCTTCGGCCGGCAGCTCCGACTCCTGCCAGGGAACGGCGGCCACCGCGGTGGTGTCCCCGGCGGATTCGCTGAGGCCCTCGAGATCCACCAGCGCGGCGATCGATCCCTCGTGAACTATGGAGAGGTGGTAGTCGCAGATGGCGTTGTCCATCACCAGCTTCCAGTTGGCCGCGATCGGATCGTCGAGCGACGCGCCGAGTCCCATGCCGGCAATGTCGTGGCCGCTCAGCAACTCGGGAATGTCCTCGAGGTAGTCGAGCAGTTCGGGAGCGTCTCCGCTGACGTTGACGAAGACCAGCCCCTCCCAGGTGTCGAGACGCAGCTCAGTGAGCCCCAGCTGCGACGGGTCAAGCGGCGTGGCGAACAGGTTCCGGCGAGGGATGCCGGTGAGCCGGCCGTCCAGCTCGAAGGTCCAGCCGTGGTACGGGCACACAATGCGCCGCCCGCAGTTGCCCTGGCCGTCCACCAGCAGGCTCGCCCGGTGCGGGCAGACGTTGGCGAAGGCCCGCAGATCGCCGTCGCTGCCGCGCAGCACCACAACCGGCTCCGAGCCGATCGTCTCCGACACGAAATCACCGGGCTCCGGCAGCCAACGCTCGTGAGCCACGAACATCCAGCTGCCACCGAATACCCACTCCATCTCGGCCTCGTAGAAGGCCGGGGACCGGTACACCTCCGGGTCCATCAGGCCGGTCGGGCCTACTTCGAACACGCCTTGCAGGGTAGGAAGCCGGCCGGCTGCCCGTCAAACGCCGGCAATACGTCTGATGTATTGTCGGCCGAGCCCGTCCTGTGCCTACCAACGGAGGCAGCCATGACCGCACGGACCGCCCTGGAGCTGGTCGACGAGATCAACGAGATCGTCGAGGCCCGCCACATCAAGGAACATCCGCTAGTTGAGGAGATCCGTTCCGGGAGGGCGTCGCGGGCCGCCATCGCCGGATTCCTGAGGAACTTCTACCAGATCGGTCCCCGGCCCTCGCCCCAGGCCGACTGCGCCATCTTCGCCAAGTGCCCCGAGGACCCCGAGATCTTCCACCACCTGTTCGAGGACGTAATCCTGGAGGAGGGTGCGGGCACCGAGTCGGGCACCGAGCGGCACCTGAACGTGTTCCTGGAGCACGCCCAAGCCTTCGGGCTCACCCAGGACGACCTCGACAACAACCCGACCATCCCCGAGTGCAAGGCATTCGTGCACTGGCGCTACTACCTGGCCTACAAGGGCGACTGGCTGGGCGCCATCGCCGGCATCGCCTTCATCGAGGGAGCCTCGGCCCGGCGCAACGACATCATCATCGACGGGCTGGTGGAGCACTACGGCTTCGAGCGGGGCGCGCCCGACCTGCTGTTCTGGGAGCTGCACGCCTCCGAGATCGAGGAGGGCCACGGCGACATCGGCGGGGTGGTGGTGAGCCGGTACGCCAACGACGCCCACACCCAGGAGTCGGTGCTGGACGCGGTGGTCACCAGCATCGACCTGCAGTGGCTGGCCTTCGACGGCATGCACCGCGCCTTCTTCCTGGAAGACCCCGCCTACGAACGCTGGCGCTGACCACCCCCGCGAATTGGCAGCAGGATGCCCCCTAGGGGGGTCGATTGGCTGCCAATTCCTCAGTGGCGGGCGAAGTAGTCCCGGATCAGCCGGCCGACCTCGGCGGGGTGCTCGAGGTTGGGCTCGTGGCCCCCTGGGACCACCGTCGATGAGAACGAGTCGCCCAACTCCGCCATCCTGGCGGCCCAACCCTGCTCGAGCAGCGGATCGTTGGCTCCCTCCACCCACAGGATCGGCGTCGGGCAGTGCCGCAGCGGCTCGGGCCAGTCGTCGGTGCCGGTGCGGGGCCCGGCGGCCGGATTGCGGACGTGCAGGGCGCTGAGGGACTCCCAGTGGCCCGGGATCATGCTGTTGTCGAAGCGGCGCTGGAAGTGGTCGTCCATGCCGTCGGCACTGCTGACCAGCATGGCGGTGAGCCGGGCTGCGGCATCCAGGCTGGGCGAGTAGTCGCTCAGCCGCTCGATCCCTCCCGGCACCCGGTAGAGGCGGCCACCGGTCCCGGCGATGGCCACCGCGGCCCTCACATTCCATCCCCACCTGGACTCTGCTGTTCCCCGGGCCACGATCTCGGCCCCGAAGGAGCTCCCCGCGAAGAACACCGGGTCGTCCAGCCCGAGGACTCCGCAGATCGCGGCCAGGTGCTCGAGCCGGTAGTCGTAGGGCGACCGGTCGAAGTAGCAGACCTTGTCGGTCCCGCCCCAACCGATGAGGTCGGGGGCGATCACGTGGTAGTCGGGGGCGAGCTGGTCGATCACCCCGTCCCAGCACAGCGCGGCATCGGTGCCGTAGGCCCCGTCGTGAACCAGCACCACCGCGGGCCGGCCCGGCTCACCCGCCTCGATAAGACGGGTGCGGAACCCACCCGCCCGTATGAACCTGGTGTGGAAGGCCGCTGCCATAGTCGGCGTACAGTAGCGGCCGGCACAGGTCCGGCAGGAAGGCGAGGGCGTGATCCAGTATCCGGTTGAGGCCGGCGGCATGCTCACCCGTGTGCTCGCGGCCGGTGAGGGAGACGACCACCTGGTGCTGGTCCACGGCGTTGGGGCCCGTGCCGACCGCTGGCGCCGCAACGTCGATCCTCTGGCCGGCGCGGGCTGGCACGTGCATGCGCTGGACCTGCCCGGCCACGGGCTGGCCCAGAAGGGCGACGGACCGGACTACACCGTGCCGGGATACGCCCGCTTCCTCGAGGGCTTCCTCGACGTGATCGGGGCCGCCACCGCGGTGCTGGTGGGAACGTCGCTGGGCGGTCACGCGGTGGCCACCCTCGCCTGCCGGTGCCCGGAGCGGGTGCGGGCCCTAGTGCTGGTGGGCAGCATCGGACTGATCCCCTGGGGAGCCGAGCGCCGGGCCGGCACCCGCGGCCGGCTCACCGACGCCTCTCGGGAGGGCATCGAGCGCAAGCTGCGGCTCCTGCTGCACGATGAGACGATGGTGACCGAGGAGTGGCTGACCGAAGAGTTCCTGATCAACAACTCTCCGGGAGCGGCGGAGTCGTTCCGCCAGATATCGGACTACGTCGCCGACCACATAGACGACGATGTCATCGGGCCGAGGCTGGCGGAGCTGGAGAACGGGCCGCCGATCCAGCTGATCTGGGGCCGACAGGAGCGAGCGGTGCCGCTCGAGACCGGGCTGGCCGCCCACAAATTGCTGCCCACCTCGGAGCTCGCCGTCATCGACGCGACGTCACACGCGCCGTACTACGAGCAGCCCGAGGAGTTCAACCGGGTCCTGCTCGACTTCCTGGAACGCGCCGCCGGGCGCTGAGCGACTCCCTAACTGTCACCACCGGCGAAATTGATGCCCGCAATGGGCCTCTTAGCCGGCGGAATCTCCATCAATTTCTGGAGGGGCGACCCGGTCGATTCGCTCGTACATCGACCGCAGCCGCTCCAGATGGTTGTGCATGAGCCGGGCCGACGCCTCCGCGTCGCCCGCGGCGATGGCGTCGCAGATGTCGCGATGATCGCGGTCCACTGCCGCTCCGAACTCCGGCGAGGCCCGATCCCGCATGAACCGGGTCCGGAGCACGCTGAACATCGGTCTGGCGATCACTTCCAGTAGCCGGTTGCCCGACGCCTCCATGATGGCGACGTGGAAGTCCCTGTGTCCCTCGAAGTCCGCAGCCAGATCGACCTCGGCGCCCGTGTCCAGAGTGGCCTTGAGGCGCTGGAGCTGATCCTCGTCGCGCCGCAGGGCCGCTAGCCGGGCCGAGGGCACCTCGATCAGCTCGCGAGCCTCGAGGATCTCATCGACCGACACGACGTCCGCGCCCGACAGCAGCCCGATGGTGGTCTCCAGGTAGGTCAGGACATGCTCGGCGGAGGGCTCGGCCACGAACGTCCCGCCGTTCACGCCCCGCTTGGTCATCACCAGGCTCTGCGATGACAGGCCTCTCAGCGCCTCGCGGACCGTGCTGCGGCTCACCCCGAACTGCAGGGCCATCTCGCCCTCGGCCGGCAGACGCTCGCCCACCGCGAGGGTTCCCTTCATGATCAGCTCCTGCAGCTGGTTGGCCACCTGCTGGTAGGCGGGCAGCACCCGGCTGACGGGCAGGCCCGACTGCTCAACGAGCGCCTCGGATTGCGCCGACGCGGGCTCAGTCTGCAATCCAGGCTCCCAAGAGGCCGAGCGAACGCGCTTGCTCTAGAGCCGGCACAGTCACGGCGGCGATGCTAGCCCCCGGTGGAGAGTGGCGCGTTTTGACCCTCAAGTGTCAGACCTTTACGCTGGCGGCACACGGCACGGGAGGCTCCGATGTTCTCTCTTCAGGGTCGAACAGCGCTGCTGACCGGCGGAGCGGGCGGTCTCGGGCGAGCCGTGGCGGCTGCCCTCGCGGAGCAGGGCGCATCGGTGGCCATCGCCGACCTGCGCCCCGACGTGGCCGACGGCCTGGCCCGAGAACTGGCCCAAGGCCACCCGGATCAGGCCTTCGCCGGGCTGGCCATGGACGTCACCGACGAGGCCAGCGTCGTATCGGGTGTCGCCGAGGCCACCACTGCCGTTGGCTCACCCGACATCGCAGTGCTCCTCGCCGGCATCGGCGAGTTGCAGCCGATCGCCACCATGAGCTTCCAGCAGTGGCGTCACATGCTGGCGATCCACCTCGACGGCACGTTTCTGGGGATCCGCCACACGGTCAACCCGATGATCGAGCGGGGCTGGGGACGGGTCATCTGCTTCTCGTCGATCGCATCCCTGCAGGGCGTCGCCCGCCAGGCTCACTACGCGGCCGGCAAGGGCGGCGTCGACGGGCTGGTGCGGTCGTTCAGCCGCGAGGTCGCCGGCGACGGAGTGACCGTGAACGCCATCGCACCGGGCTACACCGAGTCGCCCCTCAACGAGGTGGCCCCACCGGGGCGGATCGAGGCCCTGACCGAGAGCGTCCCCGCGGGCCGGTTCGGGTACCCGTCGGAGATCGGAGCCCTGGCCGCATACCTGGCGTCGGACGAGGCCGCCTACCTGACCGGCCAGATCATCAGTCCCAACGGCGGGTTCAAGTACTGCCACCACCTCGGCGACTAGACACGGAGAAGGACACGGAGATCCCCTATGCGCCTCATCACCATGCAGTCCCCCGCCGGCGAGACCGCCGGGATCCTGCACCCCGACAGCACCGTCACGCCGCTGGCCGCAGCCGGCCATTCGAGTGTCATGGACCTCATAGAGAGCGGGCCCGACGCTTGGGCCGAGGTCGAGGCGCTGTCAACCTCCGGCGGCGGCGAGAGCCTCAACGGCGCCGTCCTGGCGCCGCCGCTACCGAGAACACCCCGCAACATGTTCTGCGTCGGGCTGAACTACCGGGACCACTTCGACGAGGGGAAGCGGCCCGAGGGAGCGGGGATCCCCGACGCGCCGGTGCTGTTCACCAAGCCGTGGACCTGCCTGGTCGGCCACGACGCCACTGTGGAGCTCGACCGCGCCGCCAGCAGCCGGGTGGACTGGGAGGCCGAGATCGCGGTCGTGATCGGCCGGCGCGGCCGCAACATCGCCGTCGACGACGCCCTCGACCATGTGTTCGGCTACACCCTGTCCAACGACGTAAGCGCCCGTGACCTCCAGTTGGAGCACGGCCAGTTCGGGCAGTGGTACAAGGGCAAGTCGCTCGACGGCTTCTGCCCCATGGGCCCGAGCATCGTCTCCGCGGCCGAGGTTGGCGACTACCGCGACATCGAGGTGGAGCTGCGGGTCAACGGCGTGCAGAAGCAGTCGTTCCGGGCCTCCTCGATGGTCAACTCGGTGTCACGCCTGGTCGCCCGGGTCAGCCTCGGGTGCTCGCTGCTTCCAGGAGACATAATTCTCTCCGGGACGGCGTCGGGCGTCGGGCATTGGCGGGAGCCGCCGGAGTTCCTCGGCGACGGGGACACCGTCGAGATCGAGTCGCCCCAGCTGGGCCTACTGCGGACATACTTCAGCGAATAGGTACGAGAAAGGAGGCCGAGGATGGTCGCGCTGCCCACCACCGACATCCGGCAGGCGCGCCCGGTCGTCTTCGACGGCGTCGTCATCGAGCCGCCGCCCGACGACTCCTTCATGGACCCGGCCGCCTACTTCTCCCAGCCGCTCTACGACCTGGAGATGCGGGTGGCGTACACGAAGTCATGGGTGTTCGTGGGCGACCTGTCCCAGCTCCGTGAGCCGGGCGACTACGTCACCGAGACGGTCGGCCACGAGCCGGTCTTCGTGATCCGGGGCGGCGACGGTGAGCTGAGGGCCTTCACCAATGTGTGCCCCCACCGGGCCAGCACCCTCGTCGAGGGCACGGGCAACTGCGGGCGGCGCCTCACCTGCCCCTACCACGGATGGACCTTCGGGCTCGACGGCCGCCTCCTCGCCGTCCCCCACCAGCGCGGCTTCGACGAGCCGGTGGACCGCGACGCCCACGGCCTGAAGGAGGTGGCGGTGGATGTGTGGTCGCAGTTCGTGTTCGTCAACGTGTCCGGCGACGCTCCGCCGCTGCTCGAGTGGATGCACCCCCTGCCCGACCAGCTCGGCGGCCACCAGCTTGAGACCGCGACACGAACCTACGTGCTCGACGACGAGGTGAACGCCAACTGGAAAGTCATGATGGACAACGCGTTCTGCGACTATCACCTGGAGTTCGTCCACGCCAACTCCCTGGGCCGCTACGCCGACCCGGCCTCGCTTCAAGAGGACATCTGGGAGTACACCGGGCGGCTGATGACTCGCTGGAGCGCCGAGCAGCTGGCCACCACCAAGGTGCTGCCTCACCTGTCCGGCAACGAGGCCTCGGGAGCCGTCGCCTATTCGGTGTTCCCCAACTGGTTCATCGCGGCCTTCCCCAACGGGGGCTGCTCGCTGATGTGGTGGAACCCGATCAGCCTCGACCGCAGCCGGGCCCGGGTGTGGAACTACTCGCCCGATCCCGACGCCGACCACCGCTCCGACTTCGAGATGCTGAAGATGGTCCAGGCCGAGGACTACGCCATCTGCGAGAAGGTCCAGAGGGGTCTGCGATCCCGCTTCTACGAGCCCGGCCCGCAGCACTACCTGGAGCTGCGCATCCGGGGCTTCCAGCAGCGCCTGATGACGATGCTGGCCGACGCCATAACCGGCGGCGACTGCTGAGCGCCCGAGGGCGCTAGGCGCCGGTTACGAGCCGGCGGGCGATCAAGCCGGCCACCTCGTCGAGCGCGCCCCGCGAGCACGGCAGCGCCGCCTGGAACCCCAGGAACCCGTGGATGGTGCCGGCCCGGTGCACCAGCACGCTGTCCACCCCCGCGGCGGCGCAGGCCGACGCGAACTCGACGCCCTGGTCCCTGAGCGGGTCGAGCCCCGCGGTCACCACCACCGCGGGGGCCAGCCCGGCGAGCTCGGCCCGCAGCGGGCTGAGTTCGGGGGAGGTGCGGTCGACGCCGGCCGGGGCGTACTGGTCCCAGTACCACTCCATGCGCTCGCGGGTGAGGAAGTAGCCCTCGGCCATCTCGATCATCGAACGGTCGTCGGTGCGGCAGTCGGTGATCGGGCACAGCATGGCGCACACGCCGAGGCTCGGACTCCCCCGATCCCGGGCCCTCAGGGCCGTGACCGCGGCCAGGTTCCCGCCGGCGCTGTCACCGGCCACTCCCAGCCGTTGCGGGTCAGCATCCAGTCCGGCGCCGTTGGCGGCGGCCCACTCGAGGGCGGCCCAGGAGTCCTCGACCGCGGCCGGGAACGGGTGCTCGGGCGCCAGGCGGTAGTCGACCGACAGCAGCGCGCAGCCGGTGCGGTTGGCCAGGGCCCGGCAGAGCCCGTCCTGGATGTCGAGATCGCCGACTACCCAGCCCCCGCCGTGCATGTACACCAGCAGCGGAGGCGGCTCGGCGCACCGGGGCCGGTAGAGGCGCAATCCGAGATCGCCGCCGGGGCCGTCGATGGAGAGATCGGCGACGTGGTCGACAGGCTCGGGCGGCCCCTTCAGTTCCGCGACGATGGGCGGGCGGGTCCGCATCGTCTCCAGGCTGGGTGGACCGGTGGGGCCACCGATCAGTTCGAGCAGCCCGGCCACCCCCTCGTCCAGCCGCTCAGATGCCTCGCCCACTGCCACGTTCCTCATTGCCGGTAGACACCCGGGAAGCTTGCCACAGCGACCCGACCCGGTCCGGCTCGCCGCTGTACAAGTCCGGATTGACTGCGAAGTGTCTGACCTTTAGCATCAACACCATTATCGGCAGCAGTGCCGCCCGGTGCTGCTGAAGGCGATCCCGATGGGGGAAATGATGACTTCACGACAGTTCCGACTCGGTTTTCGGCTCCTAGCGGTCCTTCTGGCGCTCGGACTCGTTGCCGCCGCGTGCGGCGAAGACGACACGGGAACCAGCGCGGCGGACACCGCCGCTCTCCAGCAGGCACAGGCAGACGCGGCCACAGCCCAGGCGGCGGCCGACTCGGCTGCAGCAGCCGCCGCCGACGCTGCCGCCGCGCTTGAGGATGCGATTGCCGAAGGGGCCGCGGACTCCGAGGCGATAGCCGCGCTCGAGGCTGAATTGGCGGCTGCCCAGGAGGCCGCTGCCGCCGCAGCTGCCGCGGCCGAAGAACCGATGGAAGAGGCCATGCCGGAGCTGTCCGGAGAGCTGGTGTGGTGGTCGGACTGGACCATCGAGCAGACCGAGGCGTTCATCGACGCCTTCAACGAGGTCCACCCCGGCATCCAGGTGGAGTACACCCGCTCCGACGACGCCGAGATGTTCGACCGCTTCATGACCGAGTCAGAGGCCGGCACCATCGACGCCGACATCGCGATCATCGGCTGGGACGGCTTCTCCCGCATCTGGGAGAGCCTGGGCTACCTCCATGCCTTCGACTCGCCCAACAAGGGCAACATCCCGTCCGACCTGAGGGCCGCATCCGGCGCCTGGTACACCTACGGGACCCTGCTCGAGGGCATCTGCTACAACACCGAGCGCATCGAGGAGCTCGGGCTCGACCCGCTCGAGACCTGGAGCGACCTCGCCGACCCGCAGTACCGCGACGAGATCGTCATGCAGGACATCCTCAAGGTGGGCAGCGGCGCCCACGACATGATGATCGAGACCCGGGTGATGTGGGACGAGAACACCTGGGAGGAGTTCTGGGCGGGCTACGGCGCCAACAACGTGGTGTTCCAGCCCGACTACACCGCGGCCCAGCAGCAGCTGGTGCAGGGCAACTTCGCGGTGCTCGGACTGTGCTACCTCGACTTCGTGCAGCCCTCCATCGACCAGGGCGCCCCGGTCGTTTGGGTCGCTCCAGAGTTCGTGATCACGGTGGGCTTCACCGTCAACATCCCGGCCACCTCCGACAACAAGGAGAACGCCGAGGCCTTCGTCAACTACATCATCAGCGAGGAAGGCCAGGCCGCAGTGGCCAATATCGTCGGCCAGGTGCCCGCATGGCCGGACGCCCCGTATCCCCAAGCGGCTCTGGCCGCGGCGGGCAAGCCGACGATCCTGGCCCTGGGCACGCCCAAGGCTGAGGCCGAGTACAACAACAACGCCGAGTGGTACGTCGAGCGAGCCAAGGAATGGTTCGACCTGAGGTGACATCGGGTTCGGAGGACCAGCTCGCCCTGCGGGCCGACGACCTCCACAAGAAGTTCGGCGCGGTCACCGCGCTGGCGGGTGTCAGCTTCTCGATCCGCACTGGAGAGTTCGTAACCCTCCTGGGACCGAGCGGCTGCGGTAAGTCGACAATCCTGCGGATCCTCGCAGGGATCGAGACACCGACCCGCGGCGCGGTGGCCATCGACGGCAAGGTCGTCAACGACACCGAGCGTCGCGTCCTCATTCCACCCGAGCGACGCGACCTGAGCATGGTGTTCCAGTCCTATGCGGTGTGGCCCCACATGAGCGTGGCCGCCAACGTCGCCTTCCCCCTGCGGTACCGCAAGGTCCCCCGGAGCGAGCGCCGGGAAAAGGTGACCGAGGCCCTCCGGGCCGTTCGCATGGAGGAGTACGTCGACCGCTACCCGCACCAGCTCTCGGGCGGGCAGCAGCAGCGGGTGGCGGTAGCCCGCTCCATCGTGGGCCACCCCGCTCTGCTGCTGCTCGACGAGCCGCTGTCGAACCTCGACGCCCGCCTGCGCGAGGACATGCGGGTCGAGCTGAAGCGGCTCCACCTGGAGCTGGGGCTGACCATGCTGTACGTGACCCACGACCAGTCCGAGGCGCTGGCCATGTCGGACCGGATCCTGGTGATGGACCACGGGCTGGTGCTTCAGGAGGGCACCCCCGAGGAGGTCTACCGCTCACCTGGGTCGCTGACGGTGGCCCGGTTCCTGGGCGTGAAGAACATCGTGGATGGCACCGTGGCCGGAGACAGCGTGGTCGAGGCATTGGGGGGATCCCTGCCCGCCACCCTGGCCGAGCCGATGGCGGCGGGCGCCGACGTGGCCGTGGCCATCCGGCCCGACGGGTTCAGCCTGGCCGAGGAGGGGTCGTCCCGGCCCAGCATCTCCGGTGAGATCAGGCTGGCTCAGTTCCTGGGAGGGTCCTACGAGCACGAGATCGACGCGGGCGGGACCATGGTGATTGCCCAGTCCCCGCAGCGGCTCGGAGCGCGGGGCGACACTGTGGACCTGTCGATAGACCCCGAATCGGTCATCGCCTTCCCCGCCGACGAAACCGTGTCGTGACGGGCACGGCTACCGCAAGCGTCTCGTGACCGGCACCGTCACCGAGCCTGGAGCGCCTCCAGCCGACCCGCTGCCGGATCCGCTCCCCGCCGGCGGCACGCTGTGGGCTGCGACCAGGCAGAAGGTGCTGTCGTTCCCCTTCGCCCTGCGCGTCGTTCTGAGCCTGGCGGTGTTCGTCCTGGTGATGCTGCCCTTCTACCGGCTGATCGTGGGATCGTTCCAGGAGGGCGGCCCGCCCGAGCAGGGTCCCCTGACACTGCAGAACTACCGGGACACCTTCGCCAAGTCCAGCGACATCATCGGCAACACGCTGGAGTTCGCGGTGGGCCAGACGGTGGTGCCGCTGGTGATCGGCGTGCTGCTGGCCTGGGTGGTGACCCGCACCGACGTGCCGTGGCGGGGCGTGTGGGAGTTCGCCACCATCGGGCTGTACTTCATCCCGCTGCTGGCCGCGGGCACGGCCTGGAGCATCCTGCTCGGCGGGCGCAACGGCATGCTCAACGAGATCATCCGGGCGATCACCCCGTGGGACGGCTTCGACGTGTACTCGATGTCGGGGATGATCCTCGTGCAGTCGCTGTACCTGGTCCCGCTGGTGTTCCTGGTGGTGGCGGCCAGCATGCGCAATGTGTCGCCCGACTACGAGCACGCCGCCCGGATCAACGGGGCGTCGCCGCTGTCGGTGTTCTTCCGGGTCACGCTGGGCGTGTCCCGCCCCGCGCTGCTGTCGGCCGCAGTGCTGTGCTTCATCATCGGGCTGGGGTCGATGGAGATCCCGCTGCTGTTCGGGTTCCCGGCCAAGGAGCACGTCTTCACCACTGACATCTTCCATGCCCTGCGGGTGCGGATGCCCCGAGAGCACGGCCGGGCCTCGGCCACCGGGGTGGTGCTGCTGGCCGCGTCGTTCATCGTGCTGATCGCGTACCTGCGGTCGATCCGCCACAGCGAGCGCTACGTGACTGTCAGCGGCAAGGGCAGCCAGGAGAGCCCCACCCGACTGGGACGGTGGCGCTGGGTGGTGTTCGCGGCGTGCTGCGGGTTCTTCTTCCTCACGATGGTGCTGCCGTTCATCGCGGTGGTGGTGGGCTCCCTGCTGCCCTACATCGGCCGCCCCGACACCGAGTTGCTGGCCCAGTCGTCGCTGGAGAACTACCGCCAACTCAGCGACAACCCGATCCTGTGGCGGTCGCTCAAGAACAGCCTGACCCTGTCGCTGGGCGCGGGCCTGTTCGTGATGGTCTTCGGCGCGCTGGTCGCCTACAGCGTGGTCAGGTTCAAGGGCCGCTGGAGCCGCACCATCGACTACGGCGCGAGCCTGCCCCTGATGGTTCCCGCGGTGGTGATGGCCACCTCGCTGCTTTATACCTACATCACCCTGGACCTGCCGGGAGGCTTCTCGATCTACGGAACGCTGTGGATCATGGCCATGGCCTACGTCGTGTACTTCCTGCCGGTGGCGGTGCGCCAGATGACCGGACCGGTGGTGCAGCTCTCGGCCGACCTCGAGCACGCCAGCCGCATCTCGGGCGCGGGCAACCTGGCCACCATGGGCCGCATCGTGCTGCCCATCCTGCGGCCCGCCCTGCTGGGGGGCCTGATACTGGCGTTCATCACCTACATGCGGGAGTTCACCCTGTCGGTGCTGCTGTTCCGCTCGGGCACCGAGGTGATCACCACCGTGATGTACAGCTTCTACAACAACGGCCGGCTGCCCTTCGTGGCCGCCATCTCGGTGGGACTCTGGGTGGCCGGGATGCTGTTGATGGTGGTCCTGCGCTTCGTCCTGAAGGCCCGCATCACCTTCTAGGGCAGACCCTGTTAGGTGAGGCTGTCTTGGAGGGCCTTCCAGGAGCCGGGGGCGCCGATCGACAGGGCGTGCTCGGCGATGCCGGCCCGGGCTTCGGTGCTGTAGACGGCTGAGGCCAGGTCGTCGAACTTCTCGCGGCACTCGTCGTCGGTGAACGGGTTGCCGGGGTCGCCCTTGGGGTCGTCGACCCGCTGGGTGTGGGTGTCGCCGCCGGTGGTGGTGACCCGGGCCCAGGCCCGCCACTTGTCGGGGAAGTCCCGGTCGATGGCGGGATCGACCTCGTAGGTGACCCGGTCCATGAGGGCCAGTGCAGCGGGATCGTCGAGGCGGGCCTCGTCGTACTCGGACAGCCCGGCCCGGCCCCACAGCAGGGCTGCGGCCGCGCCGAAGGCCAGGCTGAACTGGGCGTCCACCACCGACGCCGGCCGGCGCTTGGACGCCGCGGGCTCGGCCACGATGTCGACCGCGATCGAGGGGATGCCGATCACCACCGACTCCACATCGTCGGCCCCCAGGCCGTGGGCGGAGCGGATGGCCAGCAGCGCGTCGATGGCTCCCTGGTTGTAGCGGCAGCAGGTGTGGCGCTTGATGCTGGTGGACACCACCTCCAGCGGCCACTGGCCCCAACCCTCCATCAGTCGCTCGGGCTCGGGGGCATCGCTGTAGGCGGCCAGGAAGCCGCGCTCACCGCAGATGCCGTCGTCGGTGCCGACATAGCCGTCAGCCGCCAGCAGCCCGGCCTCCACGCCGTTGCGGGCCGCCAGCGCCGGATGCAGGCGCTTGGTCCAGGCGCCGTCGCGGAGGAACTCCATGCTGCCCGACGCCATCGTGGCCGCTATCCCGATGGCGGAGTTGAAGCCAGCGGCGTCGAGGCCGAGAGCGGCCGCGGCCGCGGCGGCCGCGCCCAGCGCCCCGATGGTGCCGGTGGGGTGGAAGTGGCGGGCGTAGTGGGCTGCGGGGTCGGCGGCCCGGCCGGCGCGGCACATGACCTCGAAGCCGATCACGACGGACCGCACCAGGTCCCGCTCGTCGCCGCCGGCCAGCGCGGTGGCGGCCATGGCCGCGGGGTACATCACCACGCCGGGATGGCTGGAGGACGAGTTGTGCACGTCGTCGTACTCGATCGAGTGGCCGGCCACCGCGTTGGCCATCGCGGCCGGGACCGCGGCCGCGGTTCCGCCCGCGCCGATCACCGGCAGCGCGGCGCTCTCATCGTGGGCGAAGCGGCCCATGGTGCGCCGGAACGCAGCCGCCGAGTCGGTGACCGACCCGGCCGCGGCCACACCGATGTGGTCGAGCAGCAGGCGCCGCACCGCCTCGATCTCCGGCTCGCCCAGCGCATCGAAGGAGATGCCGGCGACGGCCTCGGCCAGTTGTCTGGTTCTGTTCATCCGGGAAGCTCCTGGGCGCTCGGCGTGGCGATCATCCACCGCCTCGGGCCCGTCGCATCAGGCCCTTGGCGATGATCGTGCGCTGGATCTCGTTGGTGCCCTCGCCGATAGCCATCAACGGGGCGTCCCGGTAGAGACGCTCTATCTCCAGCTCGGTCGAGTAGCCGTAGCTGCCGTGGATCCGCATGGACTCCATCGACGCCTTGATGGCCGCCTCCGAGGCGAAGTACTTGGCCATGCCCGCCTCCACGTCGGCCCGCAGGCCCTCGTCGATGCGGTTGGCGGCCCAGCGGGTCAGCAGCCGGGCCGCCTCGATCTCGGTGGCCATGTCGGCCAGCTTGAGCTGGATGGCCTGGAACTCACCGATGGGCTGACCGAAGGCCTCCCGCTCCATGGAGTACGCCAGCGCGGCGTCGAAGGCGGCCTGGGCCACGCCCACGCCCCGGGCCGCGATGTTGATGCGGCCGACCTCCAGGCCCGACATGACCTGCTTGAACCCCAGTCCCTCGGAGCCGCCGAGGAGGTTGTCGATCGGAACCCTCACGTCGTCCAGCACGACCTCGCACGACTCGGGGCCCTTGTAGCCCAGCTTCCCGAGGTCGCGCAGCACCTCCAACCCCGGAGTGCCGGCCTCCACCATCAGCACGCTCATGCCCCGGTGGCGGGGTTGGGCGTCGGGATCGGTCTTGACCAGCACCGGCAGCGGGTTGGCGAAGCGGGCGTTGGTAATCCAGGTCTTGGTCCCCCGGATCACGTACTCCTCGCCGTCGCGCCATGCCCGGGTGGAGATGCCCTGCAGATCGCTGCCCGCGCCGGGCTCGGTGAGGGCGATGGCAGTGCGGCGCTCGCCGGTGGCCAATTCCGGCAGCCAGCGCTGCTTCTGCTCGGCGGTGCCGTGGTTGGTGATCATCCGGCAGCTCAGCGAGTGGCTGCCCAGGATGCCGGCGATCCCCATCCACCCCATGGAGATCTCCTCGAACACCAGGCTCATCGACACGGTGTCGAGGTCGAGCCCGCCGTACTCGCCACCGACGGTGATGCCGAACAGGCCCATCTCGGCCATCTTGGCCACGATCTCGGTGGGGTACTGGCCCGACTGCTCCATCTCGCGGGCCACCGGCTTGATCTCGGTGTTGACGAACTGCCGCAGCACGTCCTGGAACATCTGCTGCTCTTCGCTCAGTTCGAAGTCCATCTCAGGAACCTTCTCCCGGCTTGCGGTGCTGCCGACTCATGGCTGTGGCAATCAGGTCGCCGCGATGACGTCTATCTCGATGAGCATGCCCTCGATGGCGAAGTTGCGCACCTCGATCATGGTGGACACCGGCAGCCGCTCGTCGGTGAAGAACTCGCTGCGCACCTCCCGCACCGGCCACTTGTGGTTGTCGATGTCGAGCAGGTACACGGTCATGTCGCAGATGTCGTCGAGCGTCGCGCCGGCCGCCTCCAGTTCCTTCTCGATGATCTGGAAGCACACCCTGGTCTGCTCCCGGATGTCGTCGGAGACGATCTTCAAGTCATCGCCGACCGCGGCCATGCCGGCCACGAAGATCAGGCTCTGCGGGTTGGTGACCTTCACCACATGGCTGTAGCTGCGGTTGCTGGAGTCCCACAGACCCTCGGGGTTGATGACTTCTTTCGGCACGATTCCTCCCGGATAACGCGATTCGCTCAGTCGGTGGAGTAGGGGCCCTTCTCGCGCCAGACCTGGCCGGTGGAGCAGTGCAGGCCACCGCCCTCCTTCATGAACTCCGAGTACGGGACTTCGACGACCTCGACGCCGGCCGCCCGCACCTTGGCGATGCTCTCGGTGGCCTCGGCGTGCATCACCACAAGCCCGGGCTCCAGCGGCAGGATGTTGGCCGGCGCGAACTGGGCCTGCTCGGAGTGCTCGACCTCGACGATGGTGTAGCCCCGCTTGCGCAGCCACTCCAGCGTGCCGAAGTCGAGGCCCGGCGAGTAGACGACCACCTTGCGCAGGTCCAGGGGGGCGATGTACAGGTCGGGGTGGTGGCCCACGCCGCTGGGCGCGTCGTAGTACTTCGAGCCGGGGAACTCGATGTGCAGGAAGGTCATGTCCTCGACGTCGAGGCCGGCCGAGCGGGCGATCACCGGCTTCATCTGCTCGAGGCCCTCGTCGTTGAACGCCATGCCGTTGCCGGAGACGAACACGTCCTCGGCCAGGAAATGGCAGGGACCGATCTCGAAGATGCCGGTGCCGGCGACCGCGCACAGCACGGGAACGCCCAGCCGGGTCCACGCCCACAGCGCCAGGTACTCGGCCCGGCCGTAGGCCAGGGGCTGGACGCCGCGCTTGGGAAGCACCGACCCGCCCCGCAGCACGAACAGCTCGGCCGCGGCCCAGGTGCTCTTGGCCGGGCCGAACGCGCTGACCGGGGGCTGCGGGAACGCCACCCGGTGCACGATCACTCCGTTGGCCTCCAACGCGGCCTCATAGGCCAGGCTCTGGTCGATCATCTTCGGGATGTCGATGCTCGAGTAGGCGTCGGCCATCTGCGGGAAGTAGGCCGGGTCGAGGTCCTGGTAGGCGAACTTCTCGGACTCGGTGATCTCGGTGAGCACCACCTCGCGCAGCTTGCCGATGCCGTTCTTGCCGCACTCGCGGCCCCACACCTTGGGGTAGATCTCGAGATGGTCGATGTTGTGCCACACGTCGGTGGTGGGTCGCTGGCCCTTGATGTACCCCGGCATCTGCTCCAGGGTGAACTCACCGTCCCGCAGCCGGCGCTGGGTCTCGGCGATCCGCTCCGCATAGACGGGCGCCATGGGTGGCATGGTCGGAACGTCCGACCCGACTACGTCGATTGTCATTTCAGCTCCCCTTCTTCGATCTTTCTGGTTAGAAGATCCCGCCGGTGACGGCGAGTGACTCGGCGGTTATGCACGACGACAGGTCCGACGCCAGGAACACCACCGCGTCGGCGACGTCGCCCGGCTGCACGAGGCGGCCCAACGCGGTGCGGCTGAGGATCCTCTGCTCGACGTCCTCGAGAGTGATCCCGTACCGGCGGGCGTCGCGGGCCATGGTGTCGGTGTTCATCTGCGACTCGACCGCGCCCGGGCACACCGCGTTCACCCGGATGTTGGACGAGCCCACCTCCCGGGCCAGCGACTGGGTGAGCCCGATCACGCCGAACTTCGAGGCGCAGTAGCTGGCGAAGTCCGGCTCCCCCTTGAGGCCGCCGATCGAGGAGATGTTGACGATGCTGCCTCCACCAGTGGCGGCCATCGGCCCGACGAAGGCCCGGCAGCACAGGTAGACACCGGTGAGGTTGACGTCGAGCGTCTCCTGCCAATGGTCGGGATCGAGATCGGCGACCGAGCCGAACCGGGCCACCGCGGCCGTGTTGGCCAGCACGCTCACCGGTCCCACCGCGGCCGCGCTGGTGGCCGCGGCCGTCACCGCATCGCGGTCGGTGACGTCCACCTCGCGCACGCCGATGCCGCCGGCCTCGACACGGGACAGGGCGGCCGCGGAGGCGTCCCAGACCTCGACACTGGCACCGTGGTCGTGCAGTCTCTGCGCCACGACGCGGCCGATGTCGCCCGCGCCGGTGACCACGGCGCTTCGGCCCTCGAGGAGGCTCATCCCGCGGCCGCGACCTGAGACCCCACGACCTGGGGCACGACCTCGCCCATGAACAGCTCGTGGGACCGGCGGACCTGCTCCCATGTGAGCTCGCCGAAGGAGAACTCGCCGAGGAACACGTTTACGCCGAGACGCTCCTGCAGGTGCCTGATCTTGGCCGCCACCGTGTCGGGGCTGCCGTGGAAGAACTTGAGGCCCTCGGCGGAGCCGTCCATGTCGGCCCGGATGGCGGCCAGCCGGCCCAGCGAAGCGGTGGTGGCCTGCACGACCGCGGAGTCGCCGGCCCGCCGCGAGCGCCGCCGCTCGTCCTCGAACAGCGCCAGCTGGCGCAGGAAGTGGTCGTACATGAGCTCCTCGGCCTCGGCGTCGGTCTCAGCCACCAGGGTCGACGCCAGGTAGGTGATGGGACGCCGGTCGTGGGGGATGCCGGCCTCGTCGCAGCCTCGGTGGTACTCGCGGAACACCACCTCGTAGAGGTCCATGCCAACTACCCCGAATCCGCCGATGCCGTAGCCCAGCTGCCCGTACTCGTAGCCCTTCTGCGGGGTGTTGGTGGGCACCCAGATCGGCGGGTGGGGCTGCTGCAGCGGCCGCCAGGGCAGATCGACATCGATGTACTGCCAGAAGTCGCCCATGAACGAGAACGGACCGTCGGCGTTGAGCCCCTTGAGCACGATCTCGAGGCCCTCGTTGAACCGGGCCACGTCGCTGTGGGTGTTGATGCCGTAGGCGATGTGCTCGTGGGGGGTGATGCCGCGGCCCAGCCCGATCTCGAGGCGCCCGCCCGACATGTGGTCGAGGATGATCATCTCCTCGATCACCCGCAACGGCTGGCTGATGGGCAGCAGGATCACCATGGGGCCGAAGCGCATACGCTCGGAGTTCTGGGCGACCACCGTCAGCGAGACCGGCTGCGACGGCGCCATCGAGAACCGTCCGGTGAAATGGTGCTCGGTGGTGAAGAAGTAGTCGTAGCCGAGCTCGTCGCAGAGCCGGACCTCGGCCGCGAACTCGTCGAGGCGCTGCTTGGGGCTGGCCGTCTCCTTCTCCGCGACGTGGCTGAACACGGCGAACTTCATGGTCGTGGCCTCACCAGCGTCGTGCCTAGCGGTGTCCCAGCCCAGGTCATGACGGCCGGTCCCCGGAGTATGGGCCCTTGTCCCGCAGCAGCCGCAGCGTGGAGCAGTGGAGGCCGCCGCCGATGCGCAGGAACTCCGAGTACGGCGTCTCGATGACCTCCACACCGGCCTTCCGGACCGCCGCGATGGCGTTGGGCGCCTCGGAGTGCATGACCACCAGGCCGGGCTCGATCAGCATCACGTTGGCGGGAGCGAACAGCCGCTGCTCCTCCATGTCGACCGTCACCATCTTGTAGCCCCGCTTGCGTAGCCACTCGTAGGTCCGGAAGTCGAGGCTGGGCGGGTAGCAGATCACCTTGTCGACGTCGAGGGCGCACACCGACATGTCGGGATGGTGGGACTGGCCGGTGCGGGGATTGAAGTAGATGTTGCCGGGGAAGTTGATGGCCAGCGTGGTCATGTCCGAGGGGTCCATGCCGGACGACCGGGCCACCGCGTCGACGAGCTGTTCGAGGCCCGACGAGTTGTAGGCCAGGCCCCGACCGGCCACGAACACATCCTCGGCCAGCCAGTGGCACGGTCCGGCCTCGCACACGCCGGTGCCGGTGATGGTGGCCACCACCGGTATCCCGAGGCAGGCAAAGGCCCACAGCGCCAGGTACTCGGCCCGGCCGGTGCCGAACGGGCTGATCGCCACCTTCTCGACGATCGACCCTCCCCGCACGACCAGCAGCTCGTTGGCGGCCCAGGTGCCCCGCATCGGGCCGAACGCGCCCACCGCGGGCTGGGGGAAGTCGATCCGGTGCACCACGACGCCGGCCTGCTCCATCTTGTCCTGGTACTCGAGGCTCTGATCACGCATCCGGCCGATGTCGAGGTCGTCGTGGCTGAGCCCCATCGTCGGGAAGTACTCGGGGTCGTCGTCGTAGAGGGGGAAGCGCTCCGACTCGGTGATGTTGATCAGCGCCACCTCTCGCAGCCGTCCGATGCCGTTGGCGCCGCACTCGCGGCCGTAGATCTTCGGGTAGATGTCGAGGTAGTCCATTTGGTGCCAGGTGTCCACGCTTGGGGGCTGGCCGGGGACGTAGCCCGGCATGCCCTCCAGCGTGAATCCGCCCGAGGCGAGTTCGGCCTGGGTGTCGGCGATGCGGTCGGCCCAAACCTGCGGAAGGGGCGGGGTCTTGGGGACGGATGAGGCCATGAGCGCTCCCAGGTGTCGTTTCCGGCCCCTCAGAGGGGCTCGATACCCGCCCGGAGCCTAAACGTCGGACACTTTGGGGGTCAAACGCTGCAGCGGTGCGGAATCGGCCGCTCAGCCGAAGGCGCCGCCGGCCCGGAGCCGGTCGATGCGGTCATCGTTGTAGCCCAGCAGTTCCTTGAGCACGTACGGTGCGTCGGCTCCCAGCGCCGGCCCGGGCGAGAGCGAGTCGGCGGTCGGATGCTCCCCCACCCGCACCGGGGTCACCGGCTGGCGGATCGTGCCATGATGCGGGTGCTCGGTCTCGGCCAGCACCCCCCGGGCCAACGTGTGGGGATCGCGCAGCGCCGCGGGCACATCCTGGATGGGCCCCGACGGCACTCCGGCCGCCTCCAGCATCTCCAGCCACTGCGAGGCCGGGCGGGTGCGGAACGCCTCCCTGAGGATCTCCAGCAGCTCGTCCTTGTTGGCATAGCGGGCCGCGAAGTCGACGAATCGCTCGTCGTCGGCCAGTTCGGGCATGCCGAGGACCTCGGTGAGCCTCCGCCAGAACTTCTCCTTGGCGCAGCCGATCACCAGCCAGCCTTCGGCGGCCTCGAAGATCTGGAACGGGACGAGCGACGGGTGCCCCGACTCGGCCACCCGCTCGGGCTCGAACCCGCCGGTCAGGTGCCAGGTGCCCAGATAGCCGAGCAGGCTGGTGGCAGTGTCGTGGAGACTCAGGTCGCAGTCCATGCCGGTGCCGTCACGCCGGGCCGCGTGGATCCCGGTGAGCAGCGCGATCGCGGCCACGAAGCCTCCCGAGAAGTCCACCATCGACAGGCCGGACTTCGTGGGCGGGCCGTCCGGGTCGCCGGTGAGGGCCATCCAGCCGCAGAGACCCTGCAGGATGTAGTCGTAGCCTCCCTGGCTGGCCCTCGGACCGGTCATCCCGAAGCCGCTGAGCGAGCAGCAGACGATCCGGGGGTTGATTCCCTTGAGGTCGTCGTAGCAGAGGCCGAGCGCAGCCGGAAGGTCGCCGCGCAGGTTCGAGAAGACCGCGTCGGAGCAGGCCACCAGGTCGTCGAACACGGCGCGACCGGCCGCGTTGCGGATGTCTAGGGCGACGCTGCGCTTGTTGCGGTTGTAGGTCTGGAAGAAGAGGCTGGAGTCCCCGTGCTGGAACGGAGGCAGGTAGCGGGCCACATCGCCGCCGGCGCCGGGATCCTCGATCTTGATCACCTCGGCACCGAGGTCGGCCAGGTGCATCGTGGCGAAGGGTCCGGCCCCGTACTGCTCCACGGCCACAATGCGGATGTCCTCGAGAGGCCTCACGTCGCGAGCGTAAACCTCAGACATTTGGCGGTCAAAGAGGGGGGCTGGAACCGGTCTCTCGGGTCGTCCCGACAACAGCTGTCTTTGTAGAGTCAGCCGCATCAGCCGCGGCGCGGCCCGCCCCTCGACCCGCACGCCGAAGGAACGGAGCAGATGGCGCACGACTCACCTGCCAGCCCGCCGCAACAGCTGATCGCGCCGATGAGCCTCCGGCGCAAGTCGGTCCAGGTGATTGTCACCGTCGCGCTGATCTTCGTCGTGAGTGTGGCGCTGCTGGTGCAGGCGATCGCCCACGGCGGCACCGCGATGGTCGTCCTCGCGTCGCTGTGCGTCGCCTTGATCGTCTTCGTGTCGTATCGCCTGGTGCGTACTGGGCTGCGAACCGTTGCGCTGGAGATCTGGATTCGCCAGATGGGTGAGGGGAACCTGGATTACCGAGTGAACCTGCCCGGCAACGACGAGGTGAACGAGGCCGCCGACGCGCTCGAGAAGCTCCGGCAGCGATCGATCGAGGCGCTGCAGCTGGATCTCGTGCGAAAGCTCTCCGAGGACCTGCAGAAGAAGAACGAGGAGCTGGAGGGGGTGCTGGCCGAGCTGCGGCAGACTCAGGACCAGATAATCCTGCGCCAGAAGCTGGTGGAACTCGGGGAGTTGACTGCGGGCGTCGCCCACGAGATCAGGAACCCTCTGAACTTCATGAAGAACTTCTCCGAGTCCTCCGACGAACTGGTCGCGGAGCTACGAGACACGCTCAACAATCAGGCGGAGGATTTGGACGACGACGAGCGGGCTCTGGTCATCGGCATCACCGACGAGCTGGCCGAGAACATGTCGCGGATGCGGGCTCACGGCGACCGCGCTGACCGGATCGTGCGGGACATGGTGATGATCGGGCGCGGCGGCGGCAAACGGCAGCCCGTCGACATCAACGACCTGCTCAACGACAGGGCCAAGATCGCCTACCACAGCATCCAGGCCTTGGATGAGGACTTCGAGATCGACATCCGCAACGACTGCGATCCCGAGGTCGGGGAGATGGAGGTCGTACCCGAGGAGATGGGGCGGGTGTTCCTGAACCTGGTGGGCAACGCCCTCGCCGCGATGGACGAGAAGCGGCGCACGGCCGCCGAGTCAGGCGGCTCCTACAAGCCCTCTCTCATGCTCCGGACAGAGCGAACAAACGCAGAGATAGTCATCCGCGTCCGCGACAACGGCACGGGTATCCCCGGCGACGCCATGGACAAGATCTTCAACCCGTTCTACACGACGAAGCCGTCTGGGACGGGCGTCGGTCTGGGTCTCAGCTTCTGCAGCGACGTGGTCCGCCAGTACGGCGGCTCGATATCGGCGGAGTCCGAGGCCGGAGAGTTCACCGAGATGACCGTCCGGCTGCCGGCGGCCCGGGGTTAGATGGACTTGCTGGGGAAGCCCAGCCCCTCGTGATCCTGGCCGTACATGCTGGCATTGAGGCGGGCCGCGGCCATCAGCTTGGCCACCACCGGGCCCAGCTCGGCCGGGTTGTCGGGCTGGACCTCCACCGGGCCGAGGTGCCAGCCCTCGGCGATGCCGAGGTTCTGGCCCCGAACGTCGAAGACCCGGCCGGTCACGTTGGCCGCCTCGGGGCTGGCCAGCCACGCCGTGATCACCGCGATCCAGCGAGGGTCGATGCTGTCCTTGAACTCCTCGCTCGCCTCGTCGCCGCCCATGAGCGGGGCGGTGAGTCGCGACCAGGCCGTGGGGGCCAGGCAGTTGACGGTCACGCCGTAGCGGACCAGCTCCTGGGCCGCGATCACGGTGAAGGCGGCGATGCCCGCCTTGGCCGCGCCGTAGTTGGTCTGCCCGACGTTGCCGTAGATGCCCGACGGTGACGACGTGTTGATGATGCGCCCGTAGGTCTCCTCGCCCGACTTGGCCTTGTTGCGCCAGTAGGTGGCGGCGTGGTGCGACGGGCCGAAGGTGCCCTTGAGGTGCACGGCGATCACCGTGTCCCAGTCGTCCTCGGTCATCGAGAACACCATCCGGTCGCGCAGGATGCCGGCGTTGTTGACCACGATGTTGATGTCGCCGAAGGTGTCGATGGCCTGTTGCACCATGGCCCCGGCGTCGTCGAGGCTGGCCACGCTGCCGCCGTTGACGACGGCCTCGCCCCCGGCCGAGGTGATGGCCTCGACGACCTCGGCCGCCGGTGTGAGATCGGAGCCGCCACCGAACTCGTCGCCGCCCAAATCGTTGACCACGACCTTGGCCCCGTGCTCGGCGAGCATCAGCGCGTGCTCGCGCCCGATGCCGCGGCCTGCACCGGTGACCAGTGCCACCTTGCCTTCGAGAAGCCTGCTCATGGAGCCTCCTGGTCTAAGAGCCGTCGACCTCGGGGCGTCACGCTAGCGGTCTACAGACCTGCCCCGGTGAGGGCCGGCGCCGATTTCACCACCCTCTGGCGATCCACTCGTCAAGCTGCGGGGACTCGGTGCCGATGGTGGTGTCGAGGCCGTGGCCGGGCAGCACGATCGTGGATCCGTCGAATCGGGAGAAGATCCGATCCTCGATGGAGCGGATGATGGTTCCGAAGTCGCCGCCCTCGTACTGGGTGGCGCCCGGACCGCCGGGGAACAGGGTGTCTCCGGTGAACAGCAGCGGCGTCCCCTCCACATGGAACGACATCGAGCCCGGGGTGTGACCCGGCGTGTGCAGGGTGCGCAGCCGCAGCCGCCCGATCTCCACGACGGTGTCGTCCTCCAGCAGGTAGTCGTAGCTGGGCAGCATGGCCGCGTCCTCGGCGGTCACCCCCACCTCGTAGCCGGCGTCCCGCACGGCCGGGATGGCCTGGATGTGATCCCAGTGCCCGTGGGTCTCCAGCACGGTGCGAACACCGAGGGTGCGGCACAGCTCCAGGAGACGCTCGTGCTCGTTGGCCGCGTCGATCAGCACGGCCTCGCCGGTGGACGTGCAGCGGATCACGAAGACGTTGTTCTCCACGGGGCCGACCACCACCTTGTGGACCTCGACCCCGGTGTCGGACCAGTGCAATGTCATGGCCCGACCCTATCGGGCCCTCCCTTGGCGACGGGGCGGGCGATTGCGGCGGGGCGACTGAGACTCGGCACTGAGGCTTGGCGCTCAGTCGGCGAGGATGCGCACCTCGCCCCGGATAGCGCCCGGCGCGCCGCAGCACCAGCACGGCACCGACGACGACCCCCGCCACATGACGTCGCAGTTCTCGCAGCGCAGCGCGTAGGGCGCCTCACCGGCGGGCATCGACGGCTCCGGCGGGAGCTCGGCCGGGCGGGGTCGGCCGTGCAGCAGCCGGGTCACCGCGGCTGACACGGCACGATCCAGGGCACGCGCTGGGAATGCGACCATCTGACGCACGCGCGTCACCATAGAGTGCAGTCGCGCGCGGGTGGATGATCCCCAGCCTCGACGGGGGTTCGCCGGCCTCGACAAGGGTTTGCGGACAGCCCCGGTAGGGTCGCTCAGTCTTTGCCGGCTCGAGCACGAGGAGTCAACCGTGGCCGTCACACCCTGCCCCGCCGAGGACGGATCGAGCCCGGTCCGCCGCGAGTTCTCCGAGCCGCCGCCGATGTGCATCGACGCCACCAAGCGGTACACCGCGACGATGGACACCTCGATGGGGTCTCTCACCATCGCCCTCGATGCGGCGGCGGCGCCGTTGACGGTCAACAACTTCGTGGTGCTGGCCCGGTACCACTATTACGACGGGGTGATCTTCCATCGCATCATCAACGGCTTCGTGTGCCAGGGCGGCGATCCCACGGGCACCGGCCGCGGCGGCCCCGGCTACCGCTTCGCCGACGAGCTGCCCAAGCCGGGTCGATACGAGATCGGCTCGCTGGCTATGGCCAACGCCGGCCCCAACACCAACGGCAGCCAGTTCTTCCTCATCAGCGGCCCCAATGGCGCCGGGCTGCCGCCGCAGTACTCGCTGTTCGGCAAGGTCGTGTCGGGACTCGATGTGGTGGACGCCATGCAGCGTGTCGACACCGACCGCAACGACCGCCCGCTCACCGACGTGACCATCAACTCGGTGACGATCACCGAGTCGGACTAAGTGGCGACTGGGTAGCGTCGGAATCCCCCGGGGGACGAGCCCGAACAGGAGCACACGAGATGGAAATCAGCACAGTCGGCGTGATCGGCGTCGGGACCATGGGCAGCGGGGTCGTGGAGGTCGCCGCCCGCACCGGCCTGCAGGTCGTGGCCCGTGAGGCGACGCCCGAGCTGGTGGAGGCCGGCCGTGGCCGGGTGGAGAAGTCGATGGACCGGGGCGTCGCCCGGGGCAAGCTCGACGAGGCCGCCCGCGACGCCGCGTCCGCGGCCATCGCATGGACCACCGACCTGGAAGACCTGGCCGGCTGTCAGCTGGTGCTGGAGGCAGTGCCAGAGAGACTGCCGCTCAAGCTCGAGATCTTCGGCGTGCTCGACCGGGTCCTGGACCCCGCCGCGATCATGGCCACCAACACGTCGTCGATACCCATCATCGACGTGGCCATGGGCACGTCCCGCCCCGAGCAGGTGCTGGGCATGCACTTCTTCAACCCGGCCACGGTGATGAAGCTGGTTGAGGTGATCAGCACCCAGCTCACCGCGCCGGAGGTGACCGAGGCCGCCACCGCGTTCGCCACCGACACCCTGGGCAAGCGGGTGGTGCCCGCTCCGGACCGGGCCGGTTTCGTGGTCAACAAGCTGCTGGTCCCCTACATCTGCCAGGCCATCGAGATGTACGAGTCGGGCCATGCGTCGGCCAGCGACATCGACGACGCCATGAAGCTGGGGGCCGGGCATCCCATGGGGCCCCTGACGCTGGCCGACCTGATCGGGCTCGACGTGTGTCTGTTCACGGCCGAGTCGCTCTACGCCGAGTACGCCGAGCGCTTCTACGCACCACCTCCGCTGCTGCGCCGCATGGTGGCCGCCGGCCGGCTGGGACGTAAGACCGGCCGCGGCTTCTACGACTACTGAGCCGCCACCCTGCACCAACTTCCGGTGATTAAGGGGAATTGTCGCCCGCAACCGCCGGAAGTTCGCTCCACCAGCGGGCGGCGGCGGCCCGGGCCTCGGCCTCGAGGGAGATGGCCTCGTAGGCCTGCCGGTGGTTGCGCAACCGCCACAGGTTGACGAAGTACTCCCCCACGTAGCGCCGCAGGAACCGGGCCGTGCCCAACTCGGCGTACTGCTCCACATGCACCAACTCGTGGGCGAGCAGCGTCCGGCGCCCTGAGCGGTCGTCGTCCCGGAGGACGAGGATGAGCCGTCCCAGGGTCATGCCGTGCATTCCGGGTGACAGCACCGGAA
>VYCW01000055.1 GCA_009843735.1 Acidimicrobiaceae bacterium
GTGTTGGGCCTGCCACCAGAAGATCCATCACCACGGCTGGCGGGAGGTACCCGACGGGCGGGGCCTCTACACCATCATTCCGCCCGAACGCATCCGCCACGGACCCGCCCACGCCCCCGACCCGCCACCGGCCCACGGGCAACCGCGCCAGCGGTCAGCCACACAGCCCCGGGCAGGCTCCGCTTCGACGGCGGCACCGGACCGGCCCGGCCAGGAAGGCGGCTCCCCGGCGGGAGCGCAATCGCCCGAGCCGCTGTTCACCCTCGCTTAGGGGTTGCCGCAGACTTGATTCTCATCGGACGAGGGCCGCGCGCATCCCGGCGATCGGGTGGCTCGAGCTCTCGAGTTGACGGGACAGGTGACCGCAGGAGCGTCAGACCGCGACTCTTCGGTAGAGCAGGCGAGGTTCGCGGTCGAAATCGTTGACGGGATAGTGGAGTGTGAAACGGTTGTCCCAGAGAACCAGCTGGCCCGGGGCCCACCGGATGCGACAGGTGAACTCAGGCCGGGTGATGTGCGCCTCCAGGAAGTCGAGTAACGACCTGCTCTCCTCGCTGGTCATGCCGTCGAACCGGGTCACGAACATGTTGTTGACGTACAGGCCCCGGCGTCCCGATTCGGGATGGCGCCGGACCACTGGGTGCACCGCTGTGAGGTCGTGATGGTCGGGCCGGCCCGGTCCGTCGTAGGAGTGAACTGCCTTCAGATCGGCAATCATCTGTTGCATTCCGGGGCTGAGTGCTTCGAACGCGGCGATCGAACTCGCGAACAGCGTGTCGCCGCCTACTGCCGGCACGGCTACGGCGTACAGGCCGGTGATCTTCCCGCAGGGGTCCTCGAACGTCGCGTCCGCATGCCATCCGGAACCGCCGAAGAGAGCGCCGTCAGGATCCTTGCGCAGCTCGAGAACAGAGGGAAGACCGGTAGCGTGCACGACCCCCTGATCCTCATGGTGGATGTGTGCCGGTCCGAACGCGTCCATGAACGCATCGAGCGAGTGAGGGTCCATCCCTTGTCCCGGCAGGACGACGACGAGATGGTCCACCAGCGCGCCCCGTATGAGCTCGATCTCGCTGAGTGGCGCGGGGTCGGCTCGACTACCGAGGATCGCGCCTATCTGCGCGGAGAGGGCAGTGACCTCAACCATTGCGCCTCGGCCGAGCTAGTCGGGTGGGACCACGTCGACGACGGCGGGGCCGATGCCGAGGACCTTCTCGATGTGGCTGGCCAGTGAGAAGAGTCTCGACTCCCCGTGGGCTCTGCCGATCAGCTGGATCCCCACCGGCAGGCCGGTCTCGGAGCGGCCACAGGGCATCGTGATGACTGGCAGGGTGGTGGCGGTGACCGCCGCCGCGATCGTCAGCCAGCGGTAGTACTCGCTCACCGGCAGCCCTTCGCTGTAGCCGACGTAGCGCTCCTCAACCGGAAACGGCAAGACGTTGGCGGCCGGGCAGATCAGCAGGTCGTAGTCGCTCATGAAGTCGGCAGCCAGCTCGAAGACGCGTGCCTGCGCCGCAATCGAAGCCCGGACCGCGTCGCCGTCGACCGCAAGACCCCGCTCGACGTTCCACACCAGTTCAGGCTTGAGGACTTCACGGGCATGGGGGAGCCCGTCGCCCAGCAGGGCAGCAAACAACAGGGCCCTCGGGACGTCGAAGGCCACTTCGGCATCTGAAAGGTTGGGGTGGTCGGCCACGACCTCGATGCCGTCGCGTTCGAGGGCTTCCATCGCCCGGTTGCACACCTCCGCGACCTCGAGCGTCGTGTCGGTGACGCCGAGATCGACGCTGAACGCAACCCGCTGCGGTGACTGTGGCGAGGCTGCGGCGCGGCGGAACGACTGCTGTGGCGGGGGCTTGCCGAGCCCGGCACGGGGACTCTCACCCACCATGGCGTCGGCGAACAGGGCCAGGTCGGCGATGTCGCGGGCCATCGGCCCCTGCTGGGAGTGCACCTGGAACGGCATCAGGGTCGGCCCGGTGGCGATCCGTCCCGGTGAGGGCCGCAGGCTGGTGACCCCGCAGAAGCTCGCGGGGGTGCGCAGCGAGCCGGCCAGATCCGACCCCTGGGCCAGCCAGGCCATGCCGCTGGCCAGCGCGGCGGCCGCGCCACCCGAGGATCCGCCCGGCGTGAGTCGCAGGTCGTGGGGGTTTCGGGTGGGCCCGAAGACGTCGTTGAAGGTGTTTCCGCCTGCGCCGAACTCGGGTGTGTTCGACATTGCGTAGACGACCCCGCCCTGAGATTCGACCGTCTCGACGATGATGTCGGATCGCTCGGGGACGAAGTCTTGCATTAGCCGCGATCCGAAGGTTGTCCGCACGCCGGCGACGGGCGTCAGATCCTTGATGGGAACCGGCAGGCCGGCGAGCAGGCCTCGCTCGGAGGGCGGGACCGAAATAAGCCGGTCGGCGTGACCCCTCGCCCGGTCGAAGCACCGGGTCGGCAGCGCGTTGACCAGGGGGTCGACGGACTCGATACGGGCCTGCACCGCGTCGAGAGCGTCATGGGGGCTGACATCGCCCGCAGCCAGACCGGCGACTACGTCCCGTGCGCTCAGTCTGATCAGGTCGTCGGTCACGGGATGGCCGCTTGTCAGCCGTGAACTGACATCGAGGAGTTGGGGTTGATCTCGCGGTTGCGGCTGAAGGTCTCCAGGTCAATGGGCAGGCCCGTGTAGCGGCCCTCAACCACCAGCGGGTCGGCGTCGTGGTCATGGCCGGCGTCGACGGCCTCGATCAGCTCGGCCATGCAGTGACCGGCCACCCCGGCGTTCTTGAACTGGTTGCCGCTGGTGCCGATGGCCACATAGAAGCCGTCGA
>VYCW01000140.1 GCA_009843735.1 Acidimicrobiaceae bacterium
GCCGGGGCTCGGGCCGGGGCACAGGTCGGAGGGGCCGCGGCCGGTCGAACGGTCCTGGAGGACGCGGGGAGAACCGTCACGGCGGGCCCTGGCGGCCTCCTCGACGGATCGACCTGCTGGCCGAGTTGCAGGAGCGCAGCCTGCTGCCGGTCATATGGTTCGTGTTCAGCCGCAAGGGATGCGACCAGGCCGCCGCCCGCCTGGCCCGTGACGGCGCCCGCTACACCAGCGACGCCGAGGCCGCCCGCATCGACGAGGTTGTCGAGGCCCGCCTCGCCGGTCTCGACAGGGGCGATCTCGCCGCGCTGGGAGCCGGTCGCTGGGCCGACCGGCTCCGTCTCGGCATCGCATCGCATCACGCCGGCATGCTTCCGGTCTTCAAGGAGACGGTGGAGCACTGCTTCTCGGAGGGCCTGGTCAGGGTGGTGTTCGCCACCGAGACCCTGGCGCTGGGCGTGAACATGCCCGCTCGCAGCGTCGTCATCGACAAGCCCACCAAGTACGACGGCCAGCGCATCGCGCCCCTCAGCCCGGTCCAGTACACCCAGCTGACCGGCCGGGCCGGCCGCCGGGGGATCGACGACCGCGGCTGGGCGGTGATGCTGTGGTCGCCGGACTTCAGCTTCTCAGACGTCGCAGCCCTGGCTGCCAGCCGATCCTTCGAGCTGCGCTCCGCCTTCCGTCCCACCTACAACATGGTCGCCGGCCTGCTCGGCCGAATGCCCGTCGAGGCGGCCCGCGACCTCATGGCCCGCTCCTTCGCCCAGCACCAGGCCGACGCATCCTCGTCGCCGGTGAACCTCGCCGGACGTTTCGACGCGGTGGCCTCGGTGCTGCGCTCCCGGGGACATCTCGACGGCTGGGAGCTCACGGCCTCGGGTTCGCTGGTGTCGCGCCTCTTCCACGAGGCTGACCTCGCGGTGGCGGAAGCGCTGCATTCGGGGCGATTGGACGGGCTGTCCCCGCCCGAACTCGCCTCAGTGCTGTCGGCGTTCACCTACGAGCACCGGTCGCCGGGACGGAGGCCGGAGGTGTGGATCCCATCCGGCGCCGCCTACCGCCGCCTTCGCAGCATCGAGACTGATCTGGACGACCTGCACCGCACCGAGCAGCGTTTCGGGGTGGAACCCATCCGATCGTTGGAGACCGGATTCGCGCCCGCGGCTCACCGCTGGGCCGCCCAGGAGTCCTTCGAGGCTCTGCTGGACGAGGGCTTCTCCGCCGGCGACCTGGTGCGCAACCTCAAGCAGGTGATCGACCTGGCCCGCCGCATCGCGGCGGTATCGCCGAGTCCCGAGACTGCCAAGGCAGCCCGCGAGGCGGTCGATGCGCTGAACAGGGGAGTGGTGGCCGCGTCGGGCGCAATGGACGAGACCGATGCCGGCGCCGTGACGGGAACGGTACCGGGGGCGGCGTGATCGGCGGCCGCGGCCCCGGATGGGGCGTCGACTTCGGCGAGGAGGGGGAGATCCCGCCGGAGGCCTCCACCGCGGGCAGCGACGCCGCCGCGGGCCGGATCGTCGCCGAGGCCCATCGAACCGGGCGGCCGGTGCCGCCGGTGGTGCTCACCGGGGGCGACCTGGCCCGCACGCTCGGGATGGCACAGGACCGCAAGACCTCGCCCGCCACCGGGGCCGGGGCCCGCTTCGAGGTCGACGTGGGCGCGGTGCTGATCGACGGGCGGCTCGGGTGGTTCGTCGCCCATCTCGTCGCCCGCAGGTCGTGGTGGCGGGGCCGGCTGCTGGTGGCGGCCAACGCATCGTTCATCGGCCGCTGGAACGCGGCGCCCCGGTCCCATCCCGGCGACGGCCGCCTCGACGTGTTCGACGCCAGCCCGCCGCTCCCGGTGCGCCTGGCAGCCCGCCGCCGCCTGCCCTCGGGAACCCATGTCCCCCATCCGGACATAACCCAGCGCCGCATCGCGGCAGCCCAGTACGACCTGGACCCCGCCCTGGACGTCTACCTGGACGGTGTGCGCCTGGGCCGGGCCCGAACCCTCAGCCTGAGGGTGGAGCCCAAGGCGCTGGAGGTCTGGATCCCGGCCGGAGCGCAGTCACGACCAGGCGGGCCCTAGGATCGTCGCCATGGAGATCACTGAAGCCAAGCAGCGCGCCTGCGACGAGATCGATCGGCTGGCACCGGAGCTGCTCGATGTGTCCCACCGCATCCACGAGCGGCCCGAGCTGTGCTTCGAGGAGCATCACGCCCACGACCTGCTGACCGGGGTGCTGGCCGACCACGGACTGGCCGTGCAGCGCCGCGCCTACGGCCTCGACACCGCCTTCGAGGCCCGCGCCGGCGACGGCGACGGGCCGCTGGTCGCGGTGGTCTGCGAGTACGACGCGCTCCCCGGGATCGGCCACGCCTGCGGGCACAACATCATCGCGGCGTCCGGCCTGGGGGCCGGCCTCGCCCTGGCCTCGCTGGCCGGCGAGGCCGGCGGCCGGGTGGCGGTCGTGGGAACCCCTGCGGAGGAGGGCGGGGGAGGCAAGGAGATCATGCTGCGAGCAGGCGCGTTCTCCGACGCCGACGCGGCCATGATGATCCATCCCGCCAACCACGAGCTCAAGGTGTTCCACGCGGTGGCCGTGCAGCGGCTCAACGCTCGCTACACCGGCGCGGCGGCCCCAGGCGCCCCCCCCCCCCCGAAGGGCCGCCACGCCCGCCCCGCGGCCCGGGGCGGGGACAACCCCAAACCCCCGCGGCGCCCGC
>VYCW01000066.1 GCA_009843735.1 Acidimicrobiaceae bacterium
TAGGTCCCGGCCGCGTTGTCGGCCCGCACCTGCTCCCGGATGAAGTCCAGCGGCCTGGTCGGAATCCCTTCATCTTCGTGCGTCTCGGCCATGTCAGGTCAGCAGGTAAGGAGCCAGGATCCTCCAGCCCTCGACGGTGGCGTCGGTGCCGTCGGCGAGAACCTGCACGCTCACATGGTCGGCGCCCGCGTCGAAGTGCTCCTGGACTCGGGCCGCGATCTGCTCGGGAGTGCCCCACCCCACGATGGCGTCGACGAGCCGGTCCGACGGTCCGCCACCGGGCCCGCCGTCGATGTCGGACTGCTCGAATCCGAGACGCCGCAGGTTGTTGGTGTAGTTCGGCGCCCGCAGGTACAGGGCCATGCTCTCGCGGGCCAGCGTGCGCGCCGCCACCGGATCCGTGTCGAGAATCACCATCTGCTCGGGGCAGAGGGCCGCGTCGGGTCCCATGGTCTGCCGGGCGACGGCTGTGTGCTCGGTCGGGACGAAATACGGGTGGGCTCCGGCGGTGGCCTCGGCTGAGAGTTGCAGCATCTTGGGCCCGAGCGCGGCCAGCACGATCTCGGGAAGTTCCTGGGGGCCGTGGGCGAAGAACGGGGCCTCGCCCATCCGGACCAGGTACTCGCGCATGTAGCTGAGAGGACGGGAGTAGTCGTGCTTGCGAAGGCCTTGCACCAGGTGCTGGTGGCTGACTCCGAGACCCAGGAGGAAGCGTCCCGGAAACGCCTCCTCGATGGTGCGCTGGGCGTTGGCCGTCGTTACCGGGTCGCGGGCGTAGATGTTGGCGATGCCGGGGGCGACCTTCATGGAGGAGGTTCCCTGAAGCAGGAGCGCGGCTACCACGAACGGATCCCGCCCGGCCGCCTCGGGGTACCAGATCGCCCCGTAGCCCAACTCCTCCGCTTCGGCTGCAAGCTCGACGGAACGCGACGACGGCACATGGTCCAGGACCCACGTCCAGATCCCAACGCGTCCTATGTTGATTGATCCCAAAGTCATGGACCGCAACCTACCGCTCCGCCCCTGCGCAGCCGAGCCTCAGGCGCCGTCTCGGCGGATCACCGAGGTAACCCGAACCGCTGGGAGCATCCTCAGCGCAGGAGCGCCTCGAGCATCTCCTCGACGGTTGTCTCGGGTGAGTTCTTGAAGGCCCGGAGCCGCCGGTACACCTCGCCCGCGGCCCGATGGAACCCGTCGGGCAGGCCCGCCTCGGCGAACGTGGCCGCGATCTCGTCCATCTCGCCCGTCCATCGCCACGCCTTGGGGGCCACCTCGCCGGCGGTGCCCGCAAGCCGGTCGGCGACGCCCGGCAGCGACAGGTCCCATTCGGTCAGCAGATCGTCGGCCACGCCCTCGGCTGCGGCCAGAGCGGCCACGGCCGCCAGCAGGGCGCTGGTTCCCTTGGTCCAGGAGGCGTAGGCCATCTTCAGCGCCGACGCGGTGCCCGGTCCGCCACCATCCAGCACACGCGGCTCCAGCACCGACCCCTCGAATCGTGCGGCCACTCGGCCGGCGTCGGCGCCCGAGAGGTACAGGCGGGTGGTGCCCGGCCGGCGGGCGGGTGGACCGATCAGCCCGCCGTCCACGAAGCTGTCGAAGCGCGACGCGATCTTGCGGGCCGTGGACGGCGACACCGCGTTGGCGTCCACATAGCAGCCCGCGAACCCGGTACCGGCCACCCGTTCGGCCATCTCCACCGCACCGTGGGGAGGGCAGACCGAGATCACGACATCCGCGGCGGTGACCACGGATTCGATGTCGCCGGCATCGGTGAGTCCCGCTTCGGTGGCCCGCCTGCAGGTCGCTTCCGAACGGCCGTCGCTGGCCCACAGCACTGTGCCGGAGCAGGCGGCGGCAACCGTCGCGCCCATGGACCCCGGATGCAGGACCCCGGTTGCGGCGGTGTCTCGGGACGTGCTCACCAGCGAGGATCAGGTGTCGGCCTGGCCCAGGTAGGAGGCTCGCAGGTCGGGGTGGGCCAGCAGGTTCTCGGCGGTGTCGTCGAGCACCACCCGGCCGGTCTGAAGCACCCAGCCCCGGTCGGCGATGGACAGGGCCATGTTGGCGTTCTGCTCCACCATGAACACCGTCAGGCCGGCCTCGTGGATCTGCTGGATGAACTCGAAGTTCTGCTGCACCAGCGCCGGGGCCAGGCCCATCGACGGCTCGTCCATCAGCAGCACCCGGGGCTTGGCCATCAGCGCCCGGCCCATGGCCACCATCTGCTGTTCGCCTCCCGACAGCGTGCCCGCCTTCTGGTTGAGCCGCTCCTTGACTCTGGGGAACAGTTCGAAGATCCGCTCCAGGTCGGCGGCTATGCCGTCGGTGTCGGACCGCAGGTAGGCGCCCAGGTCGAGGTTCTCGCGCACGCTCAGGCGCTTGAACAGGCGGCGGTTCTCCGGGACCATGGTCACGCCGCGGGCCACCCGGTAGCTGGTGGGCTTGTCGTTGACGATCTCGCCGTCGAGGACGACCTCTCCCGAGGTGGGTTTTAGCATGCCGAGCAGCGTCTTGAGGGTGGTGGACTTGCCGCTGGCGTTGCCCCCCAGCAAACAGACCAGTTCGCCCTCATAGATCGAGAGGTCCACATCCCTCAGGGCGTGGACTGCTCCGTAGTGGGCGTTGACTGTGCGCATCTCCAGCAAGGGCGTCGCGGCCACCCCGTCCTGGTCGGTGCTCATGACGTCTCGGTTCCCTGGCCCAGATAGGCCTCGATGACGCGGGGGTCGGTGGAGACGTCGGCGTAGTCGCCCTCGGCGATCTTGGTGCCGTGGTCGAGCACCACCACCCGGTCCGACACCTCCCGCACGACGTCCATCTGGTGCTCGATGACCACGATGGCGAAGCCCCACTCGTCGCGCAGGCGTCCGATCATGCCGGTGAGCTCGGCCGACTCGACCGGGTTCATGCCCGCAACCGGCTCGTCGAGCAGGATCAGCTTGGGTTGGGTGGCCATGGCTCGGGCGATCTCCAGCCGGCGCCGGTTGGCATAGGACAGGGTGAAGGCGGGCTGATCGAAGCGGTAGCCGACCAGCCGGGACCCGAAGAAGCCGAGCACCTTCTCGGCCCGCCGGCGGATCTCGGCCTCCTCGCGCCTGAAGGAGGGGGTGTAGAACAGGGCGCCGAAGGCGTGCTGGCGGGTGCGGCAGTGCTGCGAGACCATCACGTTCTCCAGCACGGTCATGTTGGCGAACAGCCGCACGTTCTGGAAGGTGCGGGCGATGCCCCGAGCCGTGACCCGGTTGGGGTCCAGGCCCAGCAGCGAGGTGCCTTCGAAGAGGATGTCGCCTGCGGACCGCTCGACGGTGGCGGTTATGGCGTTGAACAAGGTGGTCTTGCCCGCGCCGTTCGGTCCGATCACCGAGACGATCTCACCCTCGTGGACCTCGAAGTCGAGTCCGTCGAGGGCGTGCAGACCGCCGAAGTCGACGCTGAGGCCGCGGGTCTCGAGCAGCGGCCGGCGCCCGGTCCCGTTGGCGGCGTCCGCGCCGGGGGCGAGCCCGTTCCCGTTGGTGGCGGTCATGGCGTCGGTGCGGCTTGCGCGCCGCTGCCGTCGTCATCCTCGACCTGGCCCCTGAGCCAGGCGTCCTGGGCCATCTCCTCCTGGTGGAGCTCGCGCGACCGGCGCACACTGGGTATCAGGCCCTCCGGGCGGGCCAGCATCATCCAGATCAGCAGTGCCCCGTAGATCAGCAGCTTGAACTCCGAGAACTCCGCCAGCAGGCCGGGCTGCTTGGGGCCGCCCAGTACGCCGATCAGCACGGCGGAGCCGGCGATAACGCCCACGATGCTGCCCATTCCCCCGAAGATCACCACCACCAGGATCACGATCGACACCAGGATCAGGAAGCTGTTGGGGAACACCGAGCCGACCTTGGCCGAGAAGATCGCGCCGCTGAAGGATCCCAGGATCGCGCCCACCACGAAGGCAAGGAGCTTGACGTTGACGGTGTTGATGCCCATCGCCTCGGCCACCGTCTCGTCCTCGCGCACCGCCGTCCAGGCCCGCCCGAGCCGCGACCGCTCCAGCCGCCAGGAGACGTAGATGGCGATGGCGCAGAAGGCCAGCACCAGGTAGAAGACGCGGCGAGGGTCGGTGCCGGCCACGCTGGTCAGCCCGAAGATCCCGGCGCCGGGGATCTTGGTGATGCCCTGGGAGCCCCCGAACCAGCCTGACAGCCAGTCCGACAGGAAGAGCAGCCGGATGATCTCGCCGAAGCCCAGCGTGACGATGGCCAGGTAGTCGCCGCGCATCCGGATGACCGGCGCGCCGATGAACAGGCCGACCAGGCCCGTGATGATCACCACCGCGATGAGCGCCACCAGCCACGGCAGCTCCGGGTTGATCCTGGGTGATGTCGCGGCCGTGAGAACGGCGGCCGAGTAGCTCCCCACCGCGAAGAAGGCCACATAGCCCAGATCCAGGATGCCGGCCAGCCCTACCACCACGTTGAGGCCCAACGCGAGCAGCACGAACAATCCGACGTTGGCCAGCAGCTCGTTGGTGAGCTTGCCCGCGAACAAGGGCAGGATGATCAGCGCCGCGCCGGTCAGCACGATCAGCCCGGAGTTGGCCCGGTTGCGCTTGGCCCCCTCGAGTGAGGCGATATGGGCCCGGGCCTGGCGGATCCGTCCCCGGCCGAGCACCGCGAGGACCCCCGACCCGGCCGCGAGGCCCAGCGCACTCGTCCAGTTGACCCCTCCCCGGCGGGCATAGAGCCGGTCGGTCAGCGCCTCGAGTCTCATGCCCTCGGCCAGGTCCACCACCAGCGGCTCCATCACCGCGGCGCCCGCCACCGCGAGGGCCATGGTCACCGCCGCCCGGCGGGTTCGCGGACCGAGCGTTCGAAGGATCCCGCCCACCGCGCCGATCGCCGCGCCGATCAGCAGCCAGACGACCACCGCGAACCATGTGGCGTTGCCGAAGGCGAGCAGCTCGGCCAGCATCGGGCTCCAGTTGACCAGCGGCTCGCGCAGGTCGAAGTTGGCCAGGAGGACGGCAAGCAGCGACAGCCCGCCGCCGGCGAGGGCTCCGCACGCCGCGCCGCCCGCAACCTCATGCGCGCCGGCTGCATAGACCGGCATGCCCTCCCGTTTGATCTGGTGGCCCACGCGGTAACCCGCCGCGAACGGCACTACCAGCAGGGTTAGGTAACCCAGGCTCAGCACGGGCTTCACCACAACGCGCTCGTCAAGGCGCACCGGCATGTTCGACAGGGCGATGAAGACCTGCGCGAAGGCCCCGACGGCGCCCAGCCGCACCAGCCGCCGCCAGTCCTGGGCCAGCACGGCCCGCGACGGCGCCGGCGGCGTCTCGGCCCGACCGCCCATCGCTCCCGTCTCCGGCGGAGGTAGCAGAACGCCGGTCATGCGCGTTCCTCCGGCGGAGGTAGCAGAACGCCGGTCATGTGCGGTCCTCCGCCGGCAGGCGCTCGCCGAAGATCCCGGCGGGACGCAGCAGCAGCACGCCGATCAGCACCGAGAAGGCCACCGCGTCGCGCAGCTGCGACACGCCGCTAACCCCCAGCGGCTCCAGGATCAGCAGCGGGCCCACCGACTCGGCCACGCCGATCGACAGCCCTCCGGCCATGGCCCCGCCGAGATGGCCGATGCCCCCCACCACCGCGGCGCTGAAAGCCTTGATACCCGGCAGGAAGCCGGTGGTGTGGATCACGCTGCGGAACAGGATCCCCCACAGGATCCCGGCCAGCCCGGCCATGGCCCCGCCCACTGCGAACACCTTCACGATGGTGCGGTTGACGTTGATGCCCATGAGGGCGGCGATCTCGGCGTCCTCGGCCACGGCCCTCATGGCCTTGCCGCCCTTGGTGTGCTCCACCAGGTACCACAGCACCCCCATCGACACTGCGGCCACCACCACGACGAGGATTCTCGAGCCCTCGATCTGAATGAAGGTGTGCTTGTCCTTCACCCAGTCGGGCACATCGGGGTAGGCCTTGGCCGCCGGGCCCAGCAGCACGATCGACGCGTTCTGGATGAAGAACGACACCCCGATCGATGTGATCAGCGGTATCAGCCGGGGCGACCCCCGCAGCGGCCGGTAGGCGACCCGCTCCATGATCACCGCCACCAGCGTGCACACGATCATCGAGACGATCACGATGAACACCAGCGACCCGATGAAGTTGCTCTCCCACAGCCCGGCGTCGGCCAGCTTGTTGGAGGTGATCATCCCGGTCATGGCTCCCACCATGAACACCTCGCCGTGGGCGAAGTTGATGAACCCGAGCACGCCGTAGACCATCGAGTAGCCCAGCGCGATCAGCCCGTACATGCAGCCCTGGGCCACCCCGGAGATGATCAGCCCCCGGAACTGGGCCCCGGTCAGGCCGGTGGCGTCGGGGTTTGCCCACCGGGCGAAGGGATTGTCGGTGTCTATCTCCTGCCAGATGAAGGCGAGGATCCCGACCGCGACCAGGGTCAGGATGGCTACCCGCATGAAGGTCAGGAACCGGTCGACGCCGGTGCGGGGCGCCCCGCCCTTGGCGCGACCTCTTCCGATCATCCCAGGCAACTCTAGTGTCAGCGCCGGACCCGGAGGAGCGGCCACGGATCGGGCTCGCCGTCGATGTCGACCACGACCATCGACGGTCCGGGGTGGTCCAGCGACGCCTCCAGCACCGCGGGCAGCGTGTCGGGACCGCTGGCCCGCTCAGTTCGCACGCCGAAACTCTCCCCGAACGCGATCCAGTCGGGGTTGCGCAGGGTCGAGGCGATGGTCCGGTCCGATCCGAAGCGCTGCCTCTGCAGCCGCTGGACGTTGCCGTAGGCCCGGTTGTCGAACAGCAGCACGGTGGTGTTGATGCCGTGCTGCACCGCGGTGGCCAGCTCGGTGGCGGTGAACAGCATCCCGCCGTCGCCGACGATGGTGAGCTGGGCCCGGTCGGGCGCCGCGGCCGCGGCGCCGATGCCGTGGGCCACGCCGGCGCCCAGTGTCCCCGCCCCGCCGGTGGCGAGGTAGGTCCGGGGTGTGCGGTGCTCGTAGGCGATATGGGCGACGAAGGCGACCTGGGTCACGTCCTCCACGATGATCCCGTCGTCGGGCATCACCGACCGGATGGCCCGCAGGTAGCTCAGCTGGGGCTCCAGACGGGCGATCCGCTCGAAGTGCCGGGCCCGCAGCTCGGCCAGCTCCCCGGTGCGGTCCTGGCGGCGGCGGTTGTGCCGGCCCAGGGCGTCGACGAGCAACCGGCACGCCTCGGCGGCGTCGCCGTGGACGCCGACGGTGCCGGTGCGGTAGCGGTCGAGCTCTTCCGGGTCGACGTTGATCTGCACGATCTGCTGTGACTCGCTCGCGCCCCACTCGACATTCGGGAACTCCATCCGGGTGCCGATGCCCACCACCACGTCGGAGTTGGGCCACAGGTCGCGCCCCATCGTCAGGTAGGCGTGCAACCGGTGGCGAGTGTCGAGCACGCCCAGCCCCATGTAGCGGGCGAACACCGGCGCCTCCAGCGTCTCGGCCAGCACCCGCACCGGCTCGGACGCGTCCTGGGCGCCGCCGCCCACCATGATCAGCGGCCGCTGGGCCCGGCCCAGGACCCGGGCGGCTTCCTCGATCTGCTCGCTGTCGATCGCCGGCGCGACGGCGCGGGGCGTGTCGAGGATGCCGTCGGCCGGCTGGCTCCACACGTCGACGGGCACCTCCACCGCCACCGGGCGGGGGACACCCGATACCAGCTCGTCGATTGCCTGCTGCCACACGCCCGCGGCGTCGATGCCGCCGCCGATGTAGTCGGTGTGCTTGGTCAGCTGGCGCAGCACGGCCGCCGGATCGGGCAGATCGTGCAGGATGCCGGTGCCGCGACCGCGCCACACGGACGGCACCGCCCCGATCAGGGCCAGCACCCGGGCGTTGCCCCAGTAGGCGCTGGTGAGACCGGCCGCGGCGTTGAGCATCCCCGGGCCCGGCACTACGCACAGCGCGGCCGGCCGGGCCGTGACCTGCGCCGCGCCCAGGGCCATGTAGGCCGCCCCCTGCTCGTGCCGGGTCACGACCGGGGTGATGTCGCGGGCGTCGACGAGCACGTCGAAGAAGTCGTCGTTCTGCACGCCCGGGAGGCAGAACAGCGTGTCCACCCCCAGGGCCCGGAGCGCCTCGACCGCGAGTCCCGCCACAGTTGCGGGTCGGCGTGGCGGCCTCCCGGCGCCGGTCGCGGTCATTGCTGGCCGTGCCTGCAGTCCGAGCGGAGGTTGCTCAGCCCACTACGCAGGTGTTGACCATCTCGCCCACACCCTCGATGGCGGTGCGCACCACCGCGCCCGGCGCAAGCCATTCCTGGGGATTGCGGGCTATCCCCACTCCGCCCGGTGTTCCGGTGGCGATGATGTCGCCCGGGTCGAGGGTCAGGACCGTGCTCAGGTCGGCCACCAGTTCGGCCGGCCCGAAGACCAGTTGGTCCGTATTCGAGGACTGCTTGGTGACGCCGTCAACGCTGCAGCTCACGTTGAGCCCCGAGCCGTCTCCGATCTCGTCGGTGGTCACCAGCGCGGGACCTACCGGCGTGGACTGCTCGAAGGTCTTGCCGGCCAGGAACTGAACGGTGCGCTTCTGCCAGTCTCGGATCGACACGTCGTTGAGCACCGTGAATCCGGCGATGGCTGCGGCCGCCTCGGATGCGTCGGCGTTGCGGACCTCGCGCCCGATGACAACCGCGAGCTCGACCTCCCAGTCGGCGCTGGTAGACACCTCCGGCGGTGGCAGCCGGATCGGGTCGTAGGGGCCGGTGAGCGCCCGGCGGTACTTGGCGAAGTAGATGGGGGCAGTCGGCAGCGGGGTGTTGGTCTCCGCGGCGTGGTCGCGGTAGTTGGTACCGACGCAGACGATCTTGTCCGGAGCGGGTACTACCGGAGCCAGGTCCGCACCCTCCAGCGGCATCTTGCCGCACGCCTCTCCAACGGGCACCGAGCCTGAGGTGACCGGTCCGGCCGCCAGGACGGCCCGCACGTCAGGTGCGTCGAGCAGAACGATCTCGTCGCCGGCCACCCGGCCGGCCCGGGTGGCTCCGTCGATCCGAACGGTCACGAGTCGCATGGGTCTCTCCGGTTGGGTGGGGGATTGAGGGTCTAGCCGATCTCGATGTCGGCGATGGTGCAGCCGACCGCGAATATCGGGATGGGAGCGTAGAAGTGCACCGTGCCGCGTCCCGCACCGGCCGCGGCGGTGGCGATGTAGGTTCGGATCTCGAAGCCGCCCTGCCCGGCGTCCAGGTAGGTGTCGGTGTCGCTGTACGCGCACAGCCGCTCGCGGTCGGCGGCGCACCAGCGGTCGAGGAAGTCGCGGTCCCAGGCCTCGTTGATGCGTCCCGAGTCGGGGGTGGCCGGCCAGTGCGAGATCCCGCCGGTGCCGATCACCGCGATGCGCTCGGCAACGCTGTCGGCAGCCCGGCGCAGGGCCTCGCCGAAGCTCCACGCCCTCGACAGCGGTGTCAGCGGCGGGCCCTGGCAGTTGATGTTGGCGGGAATGATGGGCACATCGAAGCGAGGCGTCAGAAAGTGCAATGGCACCGCGATGCCGTGGTCGAGGCGCCACTCCTCGGCGTAGGCCACGTCGCAGGTGTGCATGACCGCCTGGATGATGCGTTGGGACAGCTCCGGGCTGCCGGGGGCGCGGAACTTGTTGATGCGCAGCCACTCGGGGTCCTCGATGGGTCCCTCGTAGTAGTCGGCCATGCCCATGGCGAAGGCCGGCATGTTGTCCATGAAGAAGTTGGCGAAGTGCTCCGCGGCGATCACCACTAGAGCGTCGGGCTCGGTCGCCTCCAGCCGCAGCCGCATGGCGTCGTAGGCGGCGTAGAACCCGTCGCGCACCTCCGGATCGGCCCGCTCGGCGCGGCCGGTGATGCCGGGGGCGTGGCTGCACACCCCCGCATACACCAGTGGCATCAGCCCGGATCCTCCTCGCCGCCGTCTTGGCCCAGGCGGCGGCTGTGAGCCTCCACGCCCTCGTAGCCGGCCAGCGCGTACACGCCGGCCCGCACTGGCCCGTGGCGCTCGACGCCGTCGCGCATGCGCTGGAGGTAGTCGGACCATTCGATCCCGCAGAACGCCGCAAAGTGCATCAGGATCTGGCCGTTGACGCCGATGTGGTAGAGCAGCCCGATGTCGGGTTCGAGGAGGGCGCCTCGCTCCTTCTCGTCGAGGTCGTACCGAGCGATCGCCTGTTGCGGCTCCGTGCGGTAGGCCTGCTGGACCCGCTCGTCGCGGTTGAGCTCGTACAGGAACTTCTGCACGTTGTACAGGCTCATCGAAGCGCCAGACTACCAGCGTGTTCTGCACTGCCCTGAGGGCTCGGCGGGCGGGCGCCCGGTGTCGAGGGACCGCTCCGGCATGAGCCGTTTTGACGCCGAGACGGCGGTAGAGCCCGTCGGCGACGGCCTGTGGGCCACCCGCTTGTCGGCCGGTTGGAACATCGGCGGCAACAGCAACGGCGGCTACGCGCTCACCTCGGTGCTGCGGGCCATGCGCTCGCTGGTGCCGCAGGTCGATCCGATCTCGGTCACCACCCATTTCCTGCGCCCGGGCCGGGGCGACACCGACGCGGAGGTGCAGGCATCAGTGGTCCGTTCTGGCCGCACGGTGAGCACGCTGAGAGGATCGCTGTGGCAGGAGGGCAAGCAGCGGCTCGAGGTGATGGCCGCATTCTCGGACCTGGCGGCCGGCGGCCGCGGCGGGCCCGAGATAGTCGAGGCGCCGCCCGTGATCCCGCCGCCGGAGGACTGCGTCCACCGGGACTCCCTCGAGCAGGGGGTGGACCTGCCGATCCTGTCCCGGGTGGATGTGCACGTACACCCCGACCACGCCCCTGCGGCCGCCAGTGACCGGGCCCTGATCGACGGATGGATCCGCTTCAGCGACGGCACGGATCCCTCCACGCTGGCGCTGCCGTTCTTCGCCGACGCCCTGCCGCCGTCGCTCTACCCGCTGCTCGGCTTCATCGGGTGGGTGCCGACGATCGAGCTGACCGTTCACCCCCGCCGGATCCCGGTGCCGGGCTGGTTGCAGGTCCGCCAGGAGAGCCACGACCTCCACGACGGCCGGATGATTGAGTCGGGCTCGCTGTGGGACGCCACCGGCGCGCTGGTGGCCTCCTCCCGCCAGATCGGCCTGCTGCTCACCTGAGCCCGAGCCGCGCCGCTACTGGTAGATGACCAGGTCGGGCACCGGCTCCATCGCCAGAACCTCCTCCGGGGTCATCAACGGCGTGTCCTGGGTGAAGAACAGCTTGAACGCCGGCCGCTGCGACGGTTCGGTGATGGCGAAGAGCCGGTAGCCGGTCAGCTTGGCGCGGGGGGTGCCGATGCCGTCCATGTCGATCGACAACTCGACGCCGGGCTGTGGCTCGATCACCTCGCGGTCCCACAGCATGCGGCCGGCGAACTGGTGCACCATCAGGATCTTGGGGGGCAGGCCCTCGGATTCCACGAGTTCCGAGAGGTACTCGAGCACCTCGTTCACTTGGCCGCCGGTGATGCCGCCGATGGCCTGTCCCGGACGGACCCCCAGCGGCTGGGTCGCGAACTCCGGGTCTAGGGCCATGTGGACGAAGGGCTCCTTTAGGAAGTCCTCGAGGAGCTTCACCTCCGTCAGCGGGTCGCTCCAGCCGATCTGGTTGTCGAGGAACAGGAGCATGCCATGCTCCCGGGCCGCCTCGACGTAGGTGGCGATGCGATCATGGGAGAGCCGGTAGATCCAGGTGCCGTCCGAGGTCGGGTTGGCTTGGGCGACGCCAGTGATGAGGTGATAGGCGCCGATCGCGCCTAACGGTCCGTTCAGCCGGTCGTAATGCTCGACCCATGCGTTGATGTCCTCGGCCACTTCCGCAGGAGTCCCGTGGCCGAGCACTCCCATTGCCCGGACACCGGGGTGGCCGTAGAAGGCCACGACCTGTGCCGCCAGCGACGCGACGTCCACCGGCGACGACCAGGTCCAGACACCGGTCTCGCCGTGGGTGGTCAGCACCCGCCGGCCTGGCAACCGCCGCTCGCTCCAGTCCCCGGAGTGGGTGCGTACTCTCAGTGCGACCGTGACGAGGTCGTCGGCGAACCGCCGTGCGGCCACGCGGATCTCGGTGGCCTCATACGTGATCGGCGAACTCGACCGCCAGCGGGCGTGTTGGCCGCGCACCGGCAGCAGCCGCTTGCGGGGCAGCAAGGGCTCGCCCCACGCACCGTCGTCGGACCGCACCTGCAACCCGACCTCGACCCGTCCGTCGGGGAGCCACCTTGCGCCGACACGCGCCTCGACGTCGGTGTGCAGCGCCGCTTCCTGGGCTGCGGCCGCCGGGTTCTCCCACACCAGCGGCCCCCACGCCAGCGCGCAGGAGGCCATCAGCGCAGCCGCAGCTGCGCCCGCCCGCCTCCTCATTGCCCGATCAGGGCCCGGACTCAGGGGCGAACTCGAAGACTACGTTGGCCAGGCTGGCCTCTATGTCGTCGGGATCGAGGTGGTGGATGACGGTGGTCTTCTGCGAGCCGCAGTCCCCGAAGTTGTCGCAGTCGATGGTGCCGATGACGCCGCCGTACCCGCTCACGTTGTTCAGGAACTGCCGGACTCCGGCACGGTCGATGACCAGAGTGCCGTCGTCCACCCGGGAAGCGGCCGTGATTGCCTCCAGCAGCAGGGTGGTGGCGTCATAGGCGTGGGCCCAGTACGGCGCTGACGGCGGCTCGCCGTAAGTCTGCTCATAGGTCGACAGCAGGGTCTCGGGGGTCTTGCCCGTGCTCTCGTTGGAGGTGGCGCCGAACCGCAGGTCCGGCCCCGAGAAATAGACGCCGGCCGACTGCGGCAGCGACATGAACCCGTCGTTGAGCAGGGCCGCGTCGGTGAGCAGGATCACCTCCTCCAGGCCCGGCACGCCGGGCGCCTGATCGGTCAGGAAGTCCCCGGCCGGCTGGAAGATGGGGAAGAACAGGGCCTCGGGGCTGCCGGCTGCGACCTCGGTCAGCACCGGCACCATGTCGGTGTCCTCCTTGTTGATGGCGGCGAACCCGGTGACGGTGCCCCCGAGCCGCTCGAAGCTGTCCTTGAAGGCCTGCGCTATGGATCGGGAGTAGGGGTCGCCGTCGTGGATGGCTGCGGCGAACATCAGCTCCAGACCCTCATAGGCGAAACGAGCCATGGCCTCCCCGACGAACAGGCCGTTGTTGGAGGTCCGGTAGTAGCCGACGCTGTGATTCAGGCCCGGGTTGCCGGCCAAGTCCGACGTGAGCGTGGGCGACGTGTTGGACGGTGCGAAGAGCACCATTCCCGCGGCAGTCACCAGAGGCGAGGCGGCCACTGCCGCGGTGGAGCACGACGGCCCGATCACGCCGACGACGTCCTCGTCGGCGATGATGGTCTGGGCCGCGGCCTGAGCTCCGTCGGACGAGCACAAGTCGTCGTAGCGGGTGCCGAGGTCGACGTCGAAGCCGTTCACCGGACCGAAGTCGGCGACGGCGAGCTCGACGCCGCGCTGGTTGGGGATGCCCAAATAGGCCACATCTCCTGTGATGGTGTTGAGCGAACGGATCTGGACGGCCTCGCCGGCGGGAACCTCCACGACGCCGAGGGACCCGTCGCCGAGGGACCCGTCGCCGAGGTGGTCGGGATCGGGAGTATGGACGGTTTCTTCGGCGCCGCTGCAGGCTGCCGACACCAGCGCTGCTGCGAGCACGGCGGCGCCAATGGCCGCTGAACGTCCGCCACGCTGCACCAGCCGGTTCATCGCAGCCATTATTCCCCGGCGTGACCGGCTGGGCGCGTCTATTTCGAAAACAGGTCGGCGTACTGCCGTCGGAGCTCGGCCTTGAGGACCTTGCCCATGGCGTTGCGGGGAAGCTGCTCGACCGTCACGAAACGCTTTGGATGCTTGAAACGGGCCATATCGGTGAGCGTGCCGGCCAGCTCCCGGGTCAGCCCATCGCCGGCTCCACTGGTACCGGGTTCGGGCACGACGAAGGCTGTGACCGCCTCACCCAGGTCTGGATGGGCCAAGCCCACCACCGCCGACTCGACCACAGCCGGATGGGCATCGAGGATCTGCTCGATCTCCACCGGGTACACGTTGAGCCCCCCTGAGATGATCATGTCGGTGGCCCGCCCCTCCAGCGTCAGGCGGCCAGCGCCGTCGAGGCGCCCCACATCGCCGGTTATGAACCAGCCGTCGGTTGTGCGGGACTCCGATGTGGCGTCGGACCGCCGCCAGTAGCCCGGACCGACGTTGGGCCCTCTGACCTGCACCATCCCGGCTCGCCCCTCCACTTCAGCGCCGTCGTCGGTGCATACCCGCACCTCGATTCCGGGCAGGGCGAACCCGACCGTTCCCGCGACCCGGGCACCGTCATAGGGGTTGGAGGTGATCATCAGGGCTTCGCTCATCCCGTAGCGCTCCAGCACGCTGCAGCCGGTGCGGCCGGCCACCGCCCGGTGGAGCTCCGCGGTCATCGGAGCCGACCCGGAGATCAGCAGGCGGACGCGGCTGCAGGCTGTCGCATCGAAGCCCTCGAGCGTCATGAGCCGGCTGTAGTGGGTGGGTACGCCCATCATCACCGTCGCGTCAGGCAGGCTCGCGATCACCTCGCGGCCGTCGAAGCGCTCCAGGAAGATCACCTCACAGGCGCTCAGCATGGCCGTGTGCAGCGCCACCATCAGCCCGTGAACGTGGAAGATGGGCAGGGCGTGCAGCAGCACGTCGGAGGACTGGAACGCCCAGGCTTGCTGGAGCGTGACTGCATTGCTGGCCAGGTTGTGGTGGGTGAGCATGGCGCCCTTGGGTCGCCCGGTCGTCCCCGACGTGTAGACCAGGGCGGCCAGGTCATCGGGACCGCGCTCCAAGACGCCGCCGACGGGTTGCGATCGGTCGAGCCCGCGTGCCAGGGAGCCGGCGTCCTGCACCACCGCGGCCGGTTCGGCGTCGGCGACGAACCACTCGACCTCGGCCGGCGTGTAGGCGGTGTTGAGCGGCACGTACACCGCGCCGAGCCGCAGCACCCCCAGGTACAGCGCCACACCGTCCACCGACTTGGGAAGCTGCACCACCACCCGGTCGCCCGCCGCCACCCCCAGGCTGCGTAGCCATCCCGCGGCCAGAGCCGATCGCTCGTCCATCTCCCCGTACGTGACGGTCGCGCCGTCCGGCACGCGCAGGAACGGCCGGTCCATGGCACGCTCGAAGCGCCGACGCAGCAGCCCGAAGAAGCCGTCGTCCACGCTGAGAGTCTGCCTGAGCGAGCCCGGCGCTCCTAGCCTCGTGGGTATGGGGCCGGCGACGAAGAAGAACCTGGTCCTGACTGGGTTCATGGGAACGGGCAAGACGACCGTGGGCCGCACCCTGGCCGAACGTCTCGGCTTCGACTTCGTGGATACCGACGCAATGATCGAGTCGCAGGCGGGGCCGATAGGCGAGATCTTCGAGCGCGACGGCGAGGAGGCCTTCCGCGAGATGGAGCGACGAACGGCCCGCGAGCTGGCCGGTCGCGCCGGCCTGGTGATCGCCACCGGCGGGCGGATGATGCTCGATCCCGAGTGCGCAGCCTGCCTGAAGCCCGCAGCCCACGTCGTGTGCCTCAATGCCACTCCTGAGACGATCCTGGAGCGGATCGGCGACACTGCGCAGCGGCCCCTGCTGGACGTCGGTGACGCCCCGACCCGGGTGAGGGAGCTGCTGGCCGAACGCGCTGAGGGTTACGGGCGATTCATCGCGGTGGACACCGAAGGCCTCAGTCCCGATGAGGTGGCCGACGCAGTAATGGCGCGGCTCGGGCTATAACTGCGCTATGGCGATAACGATCCTGGTGGTCAACGGACCCAATCTCAACCTGCTCGGCGTCCGCGAGACCGACATCTACGGCGAGGGCACGCTCGACGAGTTGATGGCCGGCGTCTCAGCCCACGCCGAGTCGCGGGGCGCGGTGGTGCGCCACGTGCAGTCCAACGTCGAAGGCGATCTGGTCGAGGCCATACAGGCCGCCGCGGCCGGCGGGGACGGCGCCGCCGACGGCGTTGTGCTCAACGCGGGTGCCCTGACCCACTACTCGATCGCGCTGCGCGACGCGATCGCTGCGGTTGACGTTCCGGTGGTGGAGACGCACCTGTCGAACGTGTACGCCCGCGAGGATTTCCGGCACACTTCGGCCGTTGCCGCCGTCTGCGTGGGGGTTATCACCGGCTTCGGCGCAACCAGCTACCGGCTCGCGGTGGACGCCCTCATCGACCTGCTGGGCGGCTAGCGCCGCGACACGGCGTGCTCGAGCCTCCGATCCTCTGAGCGTGTGGCGTGGCCGCAGACGCCGTGATGCTCGAAGTGGCTGGTCGCGACGTTCGCGTCTCCAATCCGGGCAAGGTCTTCTTCAAAGCACGGGGTGAGACCAAGCTCGAGCTCGTCGAGTACTACCTGTCAGTGGCCGAGCCGCTGATGAGAGCCATGGGCGGCCGGCCGGTGCTGCTGGAGCGTTACCCCGACGGCGCTTCGGGCAAGTCGTTCTTCCAGAAGCGGGTGCCCAAGGGCGCGCCGGAATGGCTGACCACCACCGTGGTGAGCACCCCCAACGGCACCCTGTCCAACGCCATGGTGGCGGCCGACCTGGCCCATGTGTTGTGGGCCGTCAACATGGGCTGCCTCGGATTCCACGTCTGGCCTTACCTCGCGGATGCCCCCGACTTTGCCGACGAACTGCGCATCGACCTCGATCCCCAGCCCGGCGTCGGCTTCGATCAGGTAAGGGAGGCCGCCCGCGAAGTGAAGGCTGCCTTCGACGAGCTTCGCATGGCCGTCTACCTCAAGACGTCGGGGCGCCGGGGACTGCACGTCTATGCCCGGCTCGCGCATCGCTGGGACTCCTACGCGGTGCGGGCCGCGGCGGTGGCCCTCGCCCGCGAGATGGCCCGGCGACGCCCCGACCTGATCACCGACGCCTGGTGGAAGGAGGAGCGAGGCCGCCGGGTGTTCGTGGACTTCAACCAGAACGCACCCCACAAGACCGTCTTCGGGGCGTGGTCGGCCCGTCCCCGGGTGGGTGCGCAGGTGTCGACGCCCATCGGCTGGGAGGAGGTGGACGACGTGCAGCCCGAGGACCTCACCATCGCCACCGTCGGCGCCCGGGTGGCCGAGCTCGGGGACCCGTGGGCCGCCATGGACGGTGAGGCCGCCTCGCTGGAGCCGCTCCTGGAGTGGCACGCTCGGGACATGGACGCAGGCCTCATGGACGCTCCCTGGCCCCCCGTGTATCCCAAGATGCCCAACGAGCCGCCCCGGGTGGCCCCCAGCCGGGCCGCCCGCACCGGAGAGGAGGGCGAGTCCCGATGAAGCCCCGCCTGTCGATACACCTCGTCAACTTTGCAGCCGAGCCGCCCGGCGAATGGCAGCGCCTCTTCGACCTGGCCGTTGCGGCCGACCGGGCCGGCATCGGCAGGCTGGTGGTGTCGGACCACGTGGCCTACGGCGAGCGCCTCGACCGCTACGGCGACCCGGCTCTGGGCGGGCTGGTCGGCGGCCGCCAGCCCACCGGCCCCGACGGCGCCTGGCTCGAGCCGCTGACCGTGCTGGCCATGGTCGGTGCCCTGACCGAGCAGGTGCGGCTGTGCCCGATGATCCTGCTGGCCGCGCTGCGCCGCCCGATCGTGCTGGCCAAGACGGCGGCCACCATCGACGTGCTCACCGGAGGGCGCCTCGACCTGGGCGTGGGCGTGGGCTGGCAGGAGGAGGAATACGAGGCCGCGGGCCTGGACTTCGCGGCCCGGGGGCGCCTGCTCGACCAAACCTTGGAGATATGCCACGCGTTGTGGACCCAGGAGCGGGCCTCGGTCAGCACCCCGGAGCTGAGCTTCGAGGGCATACATCAGATGCCCAAGCCGACTGCCGGGACCGTGCCCGTGTGGGTCAGCGGCACCGTCAACCGGCGCTCCATGGCCCGGCTGGCCCGCTTCGGCTCGGGCTGGATCCCGTGGGGGCCTGATGCAGCCGACATCGCCTCGGGCATCGACAAGATGCGCGAGGCGGTAGCCGCCACGGGCCGGGACCCGTCCGGGATCGAGGTCGCGGCGAACGTGAGGCTGGCCCGCGACGAGCGCGGCGAACCCCAGATCGGGCCCACAATGGCCGCGGTCCCCGAGCTGATCGCTGCGGGCGCGACCGATCTCCGTGTCCATCTGCAATCGCCACCGGGCGTCGACCAGGCTGCGGAGTACCTGGCCCCCTGGGTGGAGGCCTTCGACGCCGCGGCCGTAACGTGACCCGAATGCGTAGCGGACCGCGCAACCCGTACCTGGCCGACAGCGGCAACGCTATGGCCCACGGCCGCTGCGACCAGCAGGACAACACGCCGAGAAGCGGTCCCGAGGGCCCGACCGAGATCCTGGAGGCGGCCGACATCCAGTACGTCCACCTGGGCCCGGGCCACTTCGGAGGGGTCATCTCCGGGCGCTACCCGGACGGCCGGCGCGTCATCTGGTCCAACGGACGCCAGGTCATCGCCAAGCTCGACTACGACACCCTGGAAGTGCTGGCGACCCTGCCCACCGGCACCGAGCCCATCACCGACCAGGCCGAACTGGCGGCCCTCGAAGCGGGCCTCGACGACCTCGACGGCGACGACGTCGTCGCCCACGCCATCAGCATCGCCCTCCGGTTCATGACCGGCCTCGACGGCATCTACTCGCTGCTCGACTGCGACCACACGCTGTTCCTGGGCCGCAAGGACCATGCCGCGGCCTACGTAGAGGTCGATCCCTCAGATCCCAGCAGCCCCATCGTCGAGCGCGACCGCTGGTACCGGCCCGAAGGGGTCGACGGCCATTTCGTGGGGATCAACATCACCTTCGACGGCCGGCTGGTGATGACCACCGACCACGGCTGGGTGGTGTGCCTGGCTCGCGACTTCAGCACCTACGACGCCATCCAGCTTCCCGGAGCCGGCACCGACGCCGCCGAGCACTGCGCCGACCGGGCTGCCCGGTACGGCCACACCAGCTACGGCTGGGTGCGCACCAGCAGCTGCACCGGCGACGACGGGGGCATCTACGTCAGCTCGGTCGACACCATCCACAAGGTGGTCTGGACGGGCGAACGGCTGTCGCTCGACCCCGCCGACGGGGCCTGGTCAGCCCGCTACCGCAACGGCGGCGGGGACGGTTCGGGCACCACGCCGTCGCTAATGGGTTTCGGGCCCGACGAGGACCGCTTCGTGGTCATCGGCGACGGCGACGACGTGGTCAACATCACGCTGCTGTGGCGCGACGAGATTCCGGATGACTGGGAGCAGCTTCCCGGCGCTCCGTCACGGCGGATCGCGGGGATGGGCCCGGCCCACATGGGCGACCCGACCCGCGCCGAGATCAAGACCGAGCAGTCGATCACGGTGTCGGGCTACGGCGCCATGACCGTCAACAACGAGCCCGCCTCGCTGCCGCCCGGCTGGCCCGCCGCCCGGGTCCGGATGTTCAGCTTCTTCCTGGGCCACAAACCCGCCTACACGCCCTACGGCCTGCACAAGTACGAGTGGGACCCGGCCGAGCGCCGGCTCGTCGAGGCCTGGGTCAACACCGAAGTGTCGTCACCGAACTCGGTGCCGTTCGTCGCCGAGGGGTCGGATCTGGTCTATACCTGCGGCACCCGCGACGGCCGCTGGACCATCGAGGCCCTCGACTGGACCACCGGCGAGAGCCGATTCCACTACGTAGTGGGCGGGTCTCGCTACAACACTCTCGGAGGCGGCGTCACCGTCGACGACGACGGCCGGCTCCTCTACGGAACCATCTTCGGCAAGGTCCGCATCCTCCGCTGAGGCGTCCCAAGCCTTCCCTGGCTCTTACGCGGCTGTGATTGCCTCTTTGGCCGTTCGAGGCCCTTGAAGCAGGAGGACGTTTGCAATGAGAGGACTGGGCGCAATGCGAGGAGTTGCAGCCGTGGCGGCCGCTGCGCTGTTGGTTACGGCCTGCGGGGGCGATGACTCCAGTGGTCTCGCCACCCTTGCGGGAACCGCGACGTCCGCCCCAAGTGCCGATCCCGAAGCGAGCGAGCCAGTGTCGGAGCCCACGGCCGTGACACAGCCTGGATCGGAGACGACCGAGGCCATCGGGTCAGCGTCTTCCGTCGTGGCCGACCCGGCTGACATCGAAGTCGACGAGGCCACCGGTGCGTTGTCCACCACCGAGCCCGTCGATGAGCCGTCCGTCGAATCTGAGGACATGGCTGGTGAGGAGTCTGCTGATCCTGGCAATGCAACCGGCGAGGAGTTTGCCGAGCCTGGAAGCGGAGCCGGCGAGGCGTCCGTCGACACCGAGAACATGACGGACGAGGAGAGTCTCCTGGCTTTCGCCGAGTGCATGCGCGACAACGGCGTCGAATTCCCCGATCCTGTGGTGGAGGCCGACGGC
>VYCW01000101.1 GCA_009843735.1 Acidimicrobiaceae bacterium
CTCCATCCCCCCGGCGCAATCAACTACGGCCCTGCCCACGCCCCCGCCCCGCCAGTGCCCGACGTAAGCCCGGCGGGAAGGCACTGCCCAGCGCGAGCCCCCGACCCTCCGGCGTCAGGGATCAACTCGCCAGATACGCCCTCGCTGGCGAAGGGTGACCGGCTGTTCGCCCTCGCCTAGCGGTCGGGCGGTAGGGCGAGAAGCCGCGCGGTGAGCCTCGGGCGCTTCGGCGACAGCTGGAGTTCGCCGCCAGCCTCGCGCCGGCAGGATGAGCAGCGCGGCGGTGAGTCTGGCAGGATTGCGGCCCGCGAGATCCCGACGAACCAAGGAGAAGCGACCGATGGGTGAGATGGTGGAGTTCGCCGCCAACGGATCGACGGCACGGGGCTACGTCGCCGCTGCGGCCGGGGGCTCGGGCCCCGGCGTGATCGTGCTGCAGGAATGGTGGGGGCTCGTGCCCCAGATCAAGGGGGTCTGCGACCTTCTCGCCGGCGAGGGCTTCACCGCGCTCGCCCCCGACCTGTTCCAGGGCGAGATGGCCACCCACACCGAGATGGACAGAGCCGGCTCGCTGATGACCAGCCTTCCGCCGGAGCGGGCCGCCCGGGACATGTCCGCCGCCATCGACTACCTGCTGGGCCTCGACGCCTGCTCCTCGTCCACGGTGGGCGTCACCGGCTTCTGCATGGGCGGGCTGCTCACCCTTCGCATCGCCGCCATCGCCGGCGACCGGGTGTCGGCCGCGGCCCCGTTCTACGGCGCGCCCCTCGGCGACGACTCGCTCGACTGGAGCAACCTCAGCGCCAAGGTCGAGGGCCACTTCGCGGCCAGCGACGACTTCTTCCCGCCCGACGCATGCCAGGCGCTGGCGCAGCAACTCCGGGACATGGGCAAGGACGTCGTCTTCCACACCTACGCGGGCACCGGCCACGCCTTCGGCAACTGGGAGGACCCGCTCGGCACCTACAACGAGCAAGCCTGGAACACCGCCTGGCAGCGCGCGCTCAACCTGCTGCGCGCCAACGTGACGTGAGCAGGCAGTTGCGCGCCCTTGCCCCCGCTGCGCGCCCAGGTGGTGTAGCCAGCTGAGCCGGCGGTTCTGGGCCTAGTACGCCTCGGGCACGAACGTCTGGTCCGAGATCGGCGGCCTCACGTAGCCCACGCCGGACTGGCGCTCGGGCAGTTCCACGTCCTCCCACGGCACGGTCTCGTACGGGATCATCGACAGCAGATGCGTGATGCAGTTGAGCCGGGCCCTCTTCTTGGAGTCGGCGTCGACCACGAACCACGGCGCCTGCTTGATGTCGGTGTGGGCGAACAGGGTGTCCTTGGCCTTGGAGAAGTCCACCCACCGGGCCCGACCCTGCACGTCCATGGGCGACAGCTTCCAGCGCTTTAGCGGATCCGCGATCCGGCTCTGGAACCGCCGCTCCTGCTCGGCGTCGCTCACCGAGAACCAGTACTTGATCAGGATGATCCCCGACCGCACCAGCATCCGCTCGAACTCCGGGCACGACCGGAGGAACTCCTTGTACTCCTCCTCGGTGCAGAACCCCATCACCGGCTCGACCAGCCCCCGGTTGTACCAGCTGCGATCGAACAGCACCATCTCGCCCGCCGCCGGCAGCTCGGCCACGTAGCGCTGGAACCACCACTGGGTCTTCTCGCGGTCGCTGGGCGTGCCCAGGGCAACGACCCGCACCACCCGGGGGTTCAGCCGCTCGGTGATCCGCTTGATGACACCGCCCTTTCCGGCGGCGTCGCGGCCCTCGAAGATGACCACCACCTTCAGTCCCTTGTGACGGATCCAGCGCTGGAGCCGCACCAGCTCCTCCTGAAGGCTGCTCAGCTCGCGCTCGTAGTCATAGTTCTTGATCTTCTTGCGCTTGGCGGGCACGCCGTCGCCCGTCTGTGCGCCGTCGAGGGTCAGATCAACGCTCATGAACCGCACAATAGTGCGGGCCGCGCACTGCAGTGCAGGCCGCGCACTGCGAACCGGCGCGGAGGCTGCACAATGGGGGCGTGGATTCTCAACCGGCTGCCGGAGGCTCCCGGCCCTTCACGACGATGTCCGGCGTGCCGGTGGGCGCCGTGTACGGCGGCGGGCCGCTGCCCGGGGAGTATCCCTACACCCGGGGCATCTACCCGGAGATGTATCGCAGCCGGCTGTGGACGATGCGGATGTTCGCGGGGTTCGGCACTGCGGTTGACACCAACGGCCGGTTCAAGGAGATCCTGCGCCATGGCGGCACCGGTCTGTCCACCGCGTTCGACATGCCCACGCTGATGGGACGCGACTCCGACGACGAGGTGTGGTCCGCCGGTGAGGTCGGCCGGGCCGGGGTTGCCATCGACACCCTCGCCGACATGGAAGACCTGTTCGCGGACATTGATCTGGGCTCGGTGTCCACCTCGATGACAATCAACGGTCCCGCCATCGTGGCTCTGGCCCAGTACATCGCGGTCGCCGACAAGACCGGGGTGGACCGGGCCACGCTGTCGGGCACGATCCAGAACGACATCCTCAAGGAGTACCAGGCCCAGAAGGAGTACATCTTCCCGCCCCGGCCATCGATGCGCATCGTCACCGACATGATGCGCTTCACCACCGCCGAGATGCCCCGGTGGCACCCGGTGTCGATCTCCGGCTACCACATCCGCGAGGCGGGATCGACCGCCGCGCAGGAGCTGGGCTTCACCCTGGCCAACGGCTTCGCCTACGTGGAGGCGGCCCAGGCCGCGGGGCTCGACATCGACGACTTCGCCAGCCGGCTCAGCTTCTTCTTCAACAGCCACAGCGACTTCTTCGAGGAGATCGGCAAGTTCCGGGCAGCCAGACGCATATGGGCCACCTGGATGAAGGAGCGTTACAGCGCTGCCAGCGAGCGCAGCCTCTTGTGCCGGTTCCACACCCAGACCGCGGGGGTGTCGCTCACCGCCCAGCAGCCCGAGATCAACATCGCCCGGGTGGCGATCCAGGCGCTGGCCGGCGTGCTGGGAGGAACCCAGTCCCTTCACACCGACGCCTTCGACGAGGCCCTGGCCCTGCCCACCGAGAAGGCGGCCCGCATCGCCCTGCGCTCCCAGCAGATCGTGGCCCATGAGACCGGCGTGGCCAGCGTGGCCGACCCGCTGGGCGGCTCGGCCTACGTCGAGTGGATGACCGACGAGATGGAGCGGCGGGCCGTCGAGATACTCGACCACCTTCTGGAGCTGGGCGACGGCTCCATCCTCGAAGGCGTCTACGAGGGCATCGACAACGGCTGGTTCGTGGGCGGCATCGCCGACTCCGCCTACCGGTTCGAGCGCGAGGTCAACGAGGGCACCCGCACCATCGTCGGGGTCAACGCCTTCTGTGACGGCGACGACGGCGACGACAATGGAGCCAACTTGCTGCGCATCGAGCAGGACACCGAGGATCTGCAGCTCAAGCGCCTCGCCGCGGTCAAGCAGGCCAGAGGCGACGAGGCCGTGCGCCGCTCGCTCGAAGCGGTGGGCCAGGCGGCCAGGGACGCCGGCACCAACCTCATGCCGCCGGTGATCGACGCGGTCAACGCCTACGCCACCGAGGGCGAGATCTGCGACACGCTGGCCGGAGTGTTCGGCCGCTACGTCGAGCAGGCCATCGTCTAGCGATGCTAGGCGAACATGGCTGAGAGCCAACCCGGCGCCGGCCGTGAAGCCCCGATCCGGGTGGTGCTGGCCAAGCTGGGCCTCGACGGCCACGACCGGGGCCTCAAGGTGGTGGCCCGGATGCTGCGCGATGCCGGCATGGAGGTGATCTACCTGGGTCTGCGCCAGACCACCGAGTCGGTGATCGCCGCGGTGGAGCAGGAGGACGCCGACGTGATCGGGCTGTCGATGCACAACGCCGGCCACCTGGCCCTGGCTCCGCGGATCCTGCAGGCCCTGGCCGACTCCGGGCTGGATGTGCCCGTGGTCATCGGCGGGATCGTGCCCGAGGCAGACGTGTCCACCCTCAAGGAACTGGGCATCAGCGCGGTGCTGCATCCGGGGGCCTCGGCCGTCGAGGTCGCCGACGCGATCCGCCGGTCCGTCGCGTGACGGCTGCCGGCCCGGCCGCAGACCTGCTGGTTCGGGCCCGGAGCGGCGACCGGCGGGCGTTGGGCCGGCTGCTCACCCTCGTGGAGCGCGGCGATGCCGGGACCCACGGCCTCGACGATCTGGTCCATCCCCACGCACCGGGCGACGCACCGGTGATCGGCGTGACCGGGGCTCCCGGTACGGGCAAGTCGACCCTGGTCGGGCACCTGGTCAAGGAGATCGCAGACGCCGGCGGGCAACCCGCCGTGCTGGCTGTGGACCCATCGTCTCCCCTGAGCGGCGGAGCGATACTCGGCGACCGCATCCGCATGGACGGCGTTGCCGAGGGGCGCGCCTTCATCCGGTCGATGGCGACGCGGGGCCACGCCGGCGGCCTGGCCCTGGCCGTTCCCGGCGCTCTGCGTCTGTTCGAGGCGTGCGGTTTCGGGCCCCTGGTCGTCGAGACGGTCGGCGTCGGCCAGGTGGAGGTGGACGTCACCCGGACCGCCGACACCACCGTCGTGATGGTTGCCCCCGGCATGGGCGACGCGGTGCAGGCCAACAAGTCCGGTCTGCTGGAGGTGGCCGACGTGCTGGTGGTCAACAAGGCTGACCGGCCCGGCGCCGACGATGTCAGGCGCGACCTGGAGCACATGCTCGACCTCGGTCATATCACCGGCGCCACGCAGCACTGGCGGCCCGAGATCATCATGACCACCGCCACCACCGGCGCAGGGGCACTCGATGTTCACCAGGCGATACAGGCCCATCGCGCCCACCTGGCCTCCACCGGTGGACTGGAAGCCCGACGCCACTCCAGGATCCGCCAAGAAGTCCAGGACAGGATCGCGCAGCACCTGGACACCGCAGCCGAGGGCCTCTTGAGCACCCAACCGGCTGAACTACAGGAAGCACTCGAAGGCAGCCAGACCCCCGCCGCCGCAGCGGCCAAGATCAGCAAACGCCTCTTGAGCAACCAGCCCCAGATGTCCCCAAGCAACCAGCCCGCTGCGCAGGGACAGGAGCGCTAGGCCGGGGGGTGGCGACGAGTCAGATGACCGACGAATAGGGCGAAGCCCGTGTCGGTCATCCGGCTCGGCGACAGGACCCGCCGGCCGGGAGGAGGCCTGCCTAAAGCGTCAGCAGGATCCTGCGCGCCTCGCTCAACTCCGCGATGCGGTCGGCGGCTTCAGCCTCGGCCGCGCCGAGGTCGGGATGGGCGGCCCGCAGGGCCTCACGGAATCCTCGCCGGACAGCCGCCTCCGCCGGCATCTCGATCTCGCGGTCAAGCCCCAGCGTCTCCAGGGCCCAGCCGACCGGGTCGGCGATAGCCCGAGCAGGGCGCGGCGCCGACCGGCCCGACAGGAGGTATGCGAACAGCGCCGGCCCGACCTCGCCCCGCCAGGACAATCCTCGCCGCACTGCCCGGAGCGCCTCATCCCGGCGAAGCGGCGCCGCCTGACCAGCCGCGTAGGCCGCGCCGAGCACGAGTTGGCTGGGTGTGGCCCGGGAGCTGTCGAACTCGCAGGAGAACTCATCGTCCGATCCGGTCCTGCTCCCGTACAGCCGCTGGCGGCTCCGGGTGAGGCCTACCCGATCCTGTTGCAGCCGATGCCTCAGTCGGGGCTGGGCCACGGGCCGGTGCTGCCCGAGTTCGTGGACGAGCTGAACGACCTCTCCCAGAAGGTCACCGGAGAGTTGCGGCCCGAAGCGGGCGCACACCCCGCCGAGCAGCAGGCCGCCGAAGCCGGGGCCAGTGCCGTCCTCCGAGGCGGGAAGCCAGGCCCGGCCGATGGCGATACGGCGAGTGGGGGCTATCGGTCTGGAGTGGAAGATCTCCAGTTCGGCCAGCAGCACCCGGTCAAGTTACCGGGTCAGGTGTGCCGAAGTAATCGTTGAGGAAGTCCTCTAGTGGGAAGCCCCCGTCGCCGCCGCCGAAGGGCCACTCTCCGCGACCGAACGGCCACCCGTCACGCCCCCGCCACGGAATGCCGTCCAAGCCCTCGAACCCCTCAGAGTCCTCGAAGCGCTCAAGGTCAAAGCCCTCGAAGCCATAGTCCTCCAAGCCCCTGAACAGCTCGAACAACTCGAAGGGAGCGAAGCCTTGCGGGCCTGGCCTGAACATGAAGCCTTCGAAGCCCTCCAGGTCGTCATCCGGCCCAAACTCGTTCTCGAACTGCCACATTTCGGCTTGGGGAAGGTTGCAGACCAGCACCGTTAGGGCATCGTCGCCTTCGCCAAGACTGAGGATGGTCCGGCACCCCTCAGTCGAGGGCCTGCCCGGCCTGGCCGAACCATCTCGCGGGGCGTCATCCAGCCTTTCCTGCCGCTCACGCTTCAACTCCTCAATCCGGCCCGAACGCTGTTCCCGCTCGCGCTTCAGCTCCTCGAGGCGCTCCATACGCTCGTCGCGCTCGCGCTGCGCCTGCTCCCGCCGTTCTTGCCGCTCCCGCCGCTCGCGGTCGAACTGCTCGCGCCTGTCGCCATCACGGATGGCGGCCTCGTCGTCATCGAAGCGCTGCTCATGTCGGGCGGAGCGATCGTCGTCGTCGGCGATGGCCACGATGGCCCACGCCGCGCCGACGGCCACGGCCGCGATCGCCAGCGCCGCGCCGACGGCGATGGCGGCCGACCTGCCCGGGCGTCCCAGGCGCCGTGGAGCACCGCTCGCATCCGCAGCGAGAGCTGGCTCGGAGACCTCCGGGTCGTCCCCTTCCTCGGGATCCTCGACTGCGTCGAGCGTGTCACCGGCGGTGTCTTCTGGCGTGTCCTCGAGATCCTTGGACGTGTCTTCCTCAGCCATGGAGAACGACCCTAGAACTCGACTTTGAGAGTCGGGTGAGAACTCTCAGATCAGCATTCTGAGCGTGTCGCTCATGCGGTGGGCCAGCTCGCGGAGGTCTTCGGCGTCGGAGTCAGCGTCCTCGACCATGGCCAGCAGATCAGCCGCCGCATTGCGCAGGTTGCGCCAGCTGGGGGCGGCGAATCCGAACGGCGTGCGCACCGTGGCAATCCGCCGGGCGTGGGCCATCACACCCCTCAGGCCGTCGAAGTCACGAGGATCGCGTCTCAGCCGGTCGCAAGCCATGAACAGGTCGCTCATGAGGCGGTTGACTTCCAGGCCGTCCATCTCCTCGAAGTCGGCCTCCTCCTCGCGAGCGAGCAAGTCGTCTATCACGACCTCAACCCGTTCCTCGTCGGCCTCGCGTACCAGCAGATCGCAGACCGGTCCCGGCTCAGCGCCGGATCCCGGCGCGTCGACGCCAGCCGCATCGGCATCGCCGCCGCCGGCATCGCCGCCACCGGCATCACGCGTGTCGCCCCCGGTGTCCAGGACGTGGGGCACCCGGGCCTGCACCAGACGCTCCATCAGCTCGTCTCTCAGCGCTTCGGGCCATTCGGCGAGCTCGAAGGCAGTCAAGGGCTCGTCGGGCCCGATGGGGCGGGCGATGGCCTCCTTGGCCTCCTCGGTCTCCTCTACCTCTTCCACCAGGCCGTCGACGGTTGCCTCCAGCGACTCGTGGACCATCAGGGTCGTGCCCTGCCATGAGTGCACCACCTGGTCGACGGTGAGCAACTGCTCCAGCATCACCCGGCTCTCCAGCGACCACTCGTGGAAGTCGTAGGCCAGCCACTCGCCGGCGTCGTCCTCAGCGCCATCCGCAGCACCGTCGCCAGCCCGGTTACCGCCGGGATGCTCGCCACCGGCATCTACGAGATCGCCGGCGGCCTCCTCGCCGTCGATCTCGTCGCCGGCTGCCTTGCTGGCTTCCTCGCCGGCTTCGTCAGCCGCGCCGCGGCGGAACCTGGGGCGGAACGCAGGGGGCATCGCCACCATCTTGCCAGCCCGAGAATCCGTTGCGGCATCGCACGCCCGGTGGCAGGACTCCGCGCCGCCGCGGGTAGCAGTCAGCGACCCGTAGCTTCGGCTACGTTCGCGACATGGCCATCCCCGCCCATCCCAAACCCGACCGGAACATCGCCCTGGAGCTGGTGAGAATCACAGAAGGGGCGGCCATCGCAGCATCCCGGTGGATGGGCCGGGGAGACAAGGACGGCGCCGACGGGGCCGCCGTGGACGCGATGCGAAGGGTGCTCAGCGACATCTCCATGGACGGCATCGTCGTGATCGGGGAGGGCGAGAAGGACGAAGCGCCCATGCTCTACAACGGCGAGCGGGTCGGCAACGGGCAGCTCCCGCAGACCGACGTGGCCGTCGACCCGATCGACGGCACGACCCTGACGTCGCTGGGGCGGGCCAACGCATTGTCGGTGATCGCGGTGGCCGACCGGGGCACGATGTTCGACCCCGGCCCGTGCGTGTACATGGAGAAGATCGCCACCGGCCCCGCGGCCGCCCACCTGATCGATATCACCAAGTCGCCCACTGAGAACCTCAAGGCCGTGGCCGAAGCCAAGGGCGAGTCGGTGAGGGAGCTGACGGCCGTCATCCTGGACCGCGACCGGCACGATGACTTGATCGCCGAGGTCCGCGAGGCCGGGGCCCGTATCCGGCTCATCCCTGACGGCGATGTAGCCGGGGCCATCTCCACGGCTTGGCCCAATACTGGCGCCGACATCCTGTTCGGCATCGGCGGCACGCCCGAGGGTGTGATCACCGCGGCCGCCATCAAGTGCATGGGAGGCGCCCTGCAGGGCCGCCTGTGGCCCCGCAACGACTACGAGCGCAAGGCGCTTCAGAAGCTGGGCTACGAGGTCGACAACGTTCTGACCCAGGATGATCTCGTCAACACCGACAACTGCTTCTTCGCGGCTACCGGCGTGACCGACGGGGATCTGCTCCAGGGAGTCCACTTCGACGCCTCCTTCTGCCACACCCAGTCGCTGGTGATGCGCAGCCGGTCCGGCACCGTGCGCCTGATCGAGGGCCGGCACCACCTCCGCAAGGCCCGCGACCTCTAGCCGCGACCGGCTCCCAGCCGGCGGGCCGGGGCGCTGGCGTCCAGTTCGACCCGGCGGCTAGCTCGACGTGACTTTGCGGGCCTTGTTGACGTAGCTGGCCATCTCGCCGCGGGTCACATTGTCGTCGAGGCAGAAGTGCTTCGGATCGGTCGAGCATCCTTCCATCACCCCTGCGGCGACGGCTTGGTTGATGGTGTCCTCGTGAGCGCTGCCAACGGCGTCGACGAAGCCCTGCGACGACGCCGACGGCAGGTCGAAGGCCCTCACCAGCCAGGTTGCCGCCTCGGCCTTTCGCAGCATGGCGTCGGGGCAGAACTTCAGGGGATCCTCGGCGCAGCCCGCGGTTATCCCCAGGTCGGCGAGCCGTTCCACGTGGGGTGCGAACCACATGCTCTCCTCCCAGTTCTCCGAGGCGTTGACGTCGGCGAAGCGGCTCGCGGTCACAGGGTCGGGATCATCGCCGTCGATGAGCCGCACCAGCCACACGGCGGCTATCCAGCGGGCCATGTCGTCGTCGGGGCACAGGCGGCTCGTCCCGCACAGGGTGCTCGCGAACGTCCCGAGCCGGTGCAACTCGTTGATGTCGGCCTGATGGTCGGCGCCGGCGTCATCCACGTCCTCGATGGGGGTCACGGTGCCGGAGGTGGAGACCGTCGCGGTCGTCCCGGACCCGTCGTCGGTGCCAGAGGACCCTGAGTTGGAGGGTCCCCCGTTCGAGCCGCCTCCCAGCGTGGAGAACCCGACGCCGGTGCTGCCGCCCGTGTTGCTCGACGGAGGCCCGGCCCGAGTCACCGTCACCGTGTAGGTCTGGCTCACCTGCCCGTCCTCCGAGGTCACCTCGACCGAGATCGCGTTCGGCCCGACGGCCAGACCGACGCTCAGCACCACCTCCGACGTGTTCGACGTGGATGCGGTACTTCCCAGCGATGCGGTCACGGTCGCGTTGGCGCTCGTCGCCACCGCTCTGACCGTGGTGGAGTCCACCGAGTTGGCCACACTCGCCGTGTAGGCCAGCGTGTCGCTGTCGAAATCGAGGGCGATGCCGTCCAGCGTGAGGGAGCTGAGGGTGGCCACATCGTCGGCGGGAGCCGCCTCCCTCGTGACCGTCACCGTGTGGATCCCGGTCGTCATGTCGTCCTCCGCGGTCACCAGCACGTGTATGACGTTGTCACCGCCGGCGGTGTCGAGGGGCACGAAGCCGCCCACATCGTCGTCAGTCCCGCCGGTGACGATCCCGCCGACGACGGTCCCGCCGACCGTCACGGCCACTTCGGCCCCATCCCCGTCGGTGGCAGTAGGAATCACCTCGAGCTTCGTGACGCCGTGAGCCACCGACGCCGTGAACTCCGTCGCGTTCTGGCCGCCCTCGATGAACACCGGATCCAGCGTCACGGGAGTCTGGGTCACGTCTCGCAGCACCAGGTTGTACAGCGTCGTGTCGGTACGCAGCGGGCGGGCGTCGCGGGTGACTTCGACGTTGTAAGTCTTGGTCGTGGTGCCGTTCTCGGCGGTCACCACAACGGCCAGGAAGTACGTACCGGGACTGTCGAGGTCGACGATGACGCCGCCGGCGAGATCATCCTTGTCCACATCCTGGCTGGCCGCGTCCTGAACGACCACGCCGCCCACCTGCAACTGCAGGGTTGCCCCGGCCTGATTGGTGGGCACCGCCACGACCTTGACCTGATCCACGCTGTTGCCGACGCTGGCCGTGTAGTAGGTGTCGCTGACAGTGCTGAGCGCTATGTCGATGTCACTCTTGGGATGCTTCAGGGCCAGCGTGTCCAGGGTCGCGTCGGTGGTGGCAGGGTCGACCGGCCTGGTGATGTCAACGACGTAGAGGTTCTTCGCGGTGGGGTTGGTGGCCGAGTCGTAGCTCTCCGCGAAGACCTCGATCGTCACCCTCGTCTCCGCGGCCTGGGTCAGGGAAGGCGCCGCTAGCGGAATCGTGTAGGTGAGTACGCCGTCATCGTCGGGGTCGGGCACCGCGGTGACCTCGACCCCGCCCGAGACACTGTAGTCCTGCTCGACCGTGCCGCCGTGCTTGACAACCACAGTGGCGGTATCGCCGTCGGTCGGCGTGATCGACAGGACGGTCGTCGCATCATCGTGCAGGACCGACGCTGTGTAGAGGGCGGTGCTGGGCTGGAAGACCTCATTCACCGTGCCGGGATCGATGGACAGGCTCTCCAGAGTCGCGTCGTCGGAAGCCGCCAGTCGCTCAATGCTCACGACGTAGGACTGCTTGGCTGTGCAGTCCTCGATCGTGCTCTCCGCCTTGCAGTTCTCGGCCCAGACCTCCACCGTGAGGGTGTTCTCGCCCACGAGCAGGTCCTCCAGGAGCACTGTCGTATCGTCGACATCGCTGGGTCTGACACTGCTCTCGGTCCTCTCGCCGGCCACCGCGCCGTTCTGGTCCTGGGCGCCCCCGATGCGGACATCCACCCGTTCGACGTTCGCGTCGCTCGGCACGTACTTGACTACGAGCGACGACACGCCGTAGGCGACCTCCGCGTCGAAGGAGTAGGCGTGACCGGACTCCTCCGGATCCACGAACGCAGGATCCAACTCAACCTCCTCGGCTGCGTACGTGAGCACCAGCTGGTCCAGCGTCGCGACGTCCGACAGGGCACGCTCGCGGACGACCTCCACCCCGTAGGTCTTCGCAGTGCCGTCCTCGGCGGTCACCTCCACCGTGATGGTGTTGACCAAGTCGTTGTCGATCTCCTGAGCAATCAAGTCCACCACGAGCGCATGGCTGCTCTCGGTGACATCGGTGCCGTTGATCTCGACAGACTGGAAGTACTCGAGGTCGGATGGTGTCGCGGTCACGGTCACCCGGTCCACCGCGTTGGGCACGGTGGCCGTGTACGCGTCCTTCTCGGGATCGAACGCCGGAGTGAGCGTCACCACGTTGTCGGGCGCGCTTTTGACATGATCGGTCACTGTCAGCGACTGCAGCGTCGCGATCCCGGACGACTCACGCACGCTGATATTGAGGTCGTAGGTCTTGGTAGTGATGCCGTCCTGGGCGGTCACCTCGACAGCGACGGCGGTGGTCGAGCCCTCGGCGCCCAATGTGACCGCGCTGCTGGTCGAGATCGTCCCGTCTATCTTCACCGTGGCTGAGGAATGGTTGGGTGTGGCCGTGACCGTCACCGACGAGATGTCGGGCTCGACCTCGGCGGAGTAGAAAGTGTGCTCGGCGTCCGTGAACGGCGGGACCAGGTCGACATCCGCTGAGCCGTCGTTCACCGTCAGGGTGCTCAGCGTCGCGTCATCGGATGCCAGAGCGGGCGCGATCGAGGCGGGGGTGTGGCCGGGCATGTTGAGTGAGTACACCCGGCCGGTGATGTACTCCGCGACGTACATGATCTCGTCCGTGGCAGCTAGGCCGTAATAGAACTGCTGCAGATTGCGGATCTTGAGCTGGGTCAGGTCGAAGTCCAGAGCAGAGTTACGGGTGCCGTCGGAGCGGTTGTAGGCGTAGAGCTTCCTGACCTCCACCTCTTCGCCGTCCACCGTCTCTGTCGACGGCGTTGTGTCGGTGACCCACCAGGTGTCGATCTCGGATGCGGTCGGGCGGCTCTTGCCCGCGGTGATCCCCCACGGTGCGTCGTTCTCGGGATCCAGGTCGAAGTCCTTGCTCGACTCGCGGCAATAGTTGGTGCCGTTGGCACAGAACTCGGGCAGCTTGAACGCGAACACCTTGGTGCTGGCGCGGTCAACAACCCAGAAGGTCGTCTCGTCGGACCAGATTCCCCGCGGCTCGCTGACCAGGTGATTGCCGCCGGGTCCGGGCGAGACATCAACGCCGTTGTACACCGTGCGGTCGACTATCGGGTCGCCGTTCCCGTCGAGCTCGCAGTCGCCCTGGGAGTCGGTCCGGCAGACGACCTCGTACTCCAGCGACGCACCGGTCAGGAGGTCGAAGGGCCGCAGGCGGCCGTCGTCGTCCATCGACCACAGGGTCGTGCCATCGGACCAGATCCCTCCGTAGGGATTGGTGCCGAAGTAGAAGTCGTCCAGTGGCCGGCGCGAGCTGTCGGCCGCGTCGAAGGCGAACACCTTGCGGTCGAGGGGCTCGCGAACTTGTGCGGACACCCGCAGCGTCGAGTCGTCAGCCCAGAGGCCCTCCACGTAGTGCGACGGGAGCTCCGACTCGTCCACCTCGGGATCGAACTGGGGATCCAGCATGGGATCGAGCAGCCGATCGAGAGGAAGGTCGTTGTAGACCCGCCACCCCTTCTCGCTGAGCGATGCCGCGCTCAGGTACGCCACATACGACATCTTGGTGACGCCGTCCTCCGCAGTGACCGTGACAGTCAGCGGCGTGGCGCGGCGGTCGGTTCTCACCGGCACGGTGTACTGCCCGGTGTTCGGATCGGGATCCACCCACTCCACGGTCGAGCCGTCGGCCGCGGCCGTGGTGACCTCCACGGTCGCCGCTGAGTGGCTGAGCGTGACTGTCACCGTCACCTCGGTCTCACCGCTCGGGACCGCCACGTCGTACCGGGTCACCCTGGGATTGAACTCCGGGAACATCCTCGTCTGCCGCAGGTCCGACTCGATCTCCAGCGATGTCAGCGCGGCCTCGTCGGACAGCTGAGCCGCCGCAGCGGGGGTCAGGACCACCCCGGCCGCTACTGCGGCCGCCACTACGGCCACCAGCCGGATCGCCCGGCGTCGCGCCGGGCCGCGTTGCGAGCGGACCGCCGGCCGGAGACCGCCTCGTGCGCTCTGGTAGACCCGCTCCGACCGCAACCGATTTGCCTTCCACCGAAGGCCGGGGACGCGACATCACCCGGCAACTCGTACCGGTGCGGACAGTAGTGTTCGGACCTTCGCCCAACGTGGATGGTTGTAGCAACAACAATTTGTCGAGGGCGCGAACGGGCAGAGCGACGCTCCGTCAACTTGGATGCGACGCTCTTAGGCGGCGGCGACCCTCAGACGGAGCTCGGCCCGCTCCAGAGCGGCAGCCGCACCAGCATCGTCGGCGTCAGCGGAAAGGGCCTCACTGGCCCGCTGCCGGGCGGCCTCGGCCCGGGCCACGTCGATCTCGCCGGCGGGCTCGGACACATCCGAGAGGATGGTCACCTTGTTGTGGCTGACCTCCACGAATCCACGGTGCACCGCGAACGTGTCCCGCTCGCCCCCGGGGCGCAGCACGTCCACCGACCAGGGCGCCAGCACCCCCAGGAACGGCACGTGACCGGCCTGGAAGGCGATATCGCCCTCCTCCACGGTGCGCACGATCACCATCTCGGCCGAGCCCGAGTAGGTCACCTCCTCGGGTGACACCAGCTCGACGTCGAGCTCTACCGCCATGCCGGGCCCTCACCCGCCAAGCCCTCACGCATTTCAGGCCTGCAGCTCCGCGGCCTTGCGCTCCACGTCGGCGGCGCCGCCGACCATGTAGAAGGCCTGCTCGGGAAGGTCGTCCATGTCGCCGTTCACCAGCGCCTCGAACGACTCGATGGTCTCCTCGACCGGGGTGAAGATGCCGTCCTGGCCGGTGAAGTTCTTGGCCACGAACATCGGCTGGGACAGGAAGCGCTGCACCTTGCGGGCCCGGTCCACCGTCACCCGGTCCTCCTCGGACAGCTCGTCGAGGCCGAGGATGGCGATGATGTCCTGCAGCTCCTTGTAGCGCTGCAGCACCTCCTGCACCCGCCGGGCCACCGCGTAGTGGCGCTCCCCCACCACCATCGGGTCGAGGATCGTCGACGTGGACGCCAGCGGATCCACCGCCGGGTAGATGCCCAGCGCGGCGATGTCGCGGCTCAGCTCGGTGGTGCCGTCGAAGTGGGTGAACGACGTGAACGGGGCCGGGTCGGTGTAGTCGTCGGCGGGCACGTACACGGCCTGCAGCGAGGTGATCGACTTGCCCCGTGTGGAAGTGATCCGCTCCTGGAGTTCGCCCATCTCGTCGGCAAGGGTGGGCTGGTAGCCCACTGCCGAGGGCATGCGACCCAGCAGCGTGGACACCTCCGAGCCGGCCTGCACGAACCGGAAGATGTTGTCGATGAACAGCAGCACGTCCTGGTTCTGCACGTCGCGGAAGTACTCGGCCACGGTCACGCCGGCCAGAGCCACCCGCAGCCGCACGCCGGGCGGCTCGTCCATCTGGCCGAACACCAGGGCGGCCTTGTCGAGCACCCGGGTCTTGCCGTCGCCCATCACGGTCTCGCCCATCTCCAGGAACAGGTCGGTGCCCTCGCGGGTGCGCTCCCCCACCCCGGCGAACACCGACACGCCGCCGTGGTTGGTGGCCACCCGGGTGATCATCTCGGTGATGAGCACGGTCTTGCCCACGCCGGCCCCGCCGAACAGGCCGATCTTGCCGCCCTGCTTGTAGGGGGTGAGCAGGTCGATCACCTTCACGCCGGTCTCGAACATCTGCGATGAGGGCTCCAGCGAGTCGAACGAGGGCGCCGGGCGGTGGATGTCCCAGCGCTCGGGCGTGCTGTGGCCCGGCGTGTCGAGGCACTCGCCCATCACGTTCCACACATGGCCGAGGGTGTCGTCCCCCACCGGCACCTGGATGCCGTGGCCGGTGTTGCGGACCTCGGTGCCACGGGTCAGGCCGTCGGTGGGCCTGAGCGCGATGGCCCTCACCCGGTGCTCGCCGATCTGCTGGGCCACCTCGGCGGGCACCCGCACGTCGGCGCCGTCGACGACGACGTCGAACTCGAGCTCGGTGTTGATCTCGGGCAGGTGTCCGGGCGGGAACTCCACGTCCACGACCGGGCCGGCGATGCCGACGATGCGGCCGGTGCGGAGATCGGTCCCTGGGGCCGATTCGGTGATGGTCATACTCTCTGTGGCTTTCTATCCGTGTCGTTCTGTTCGGTTCGTTCTGTTCGATTCATTCTGCGGTCCGTGCTGTGCTGCTCGTCCTACGCGGCGTGTCCACCCGCGGGGACCAGGTCAGACGCGTCCGTGCCGGCCAGCATCGATGCCAGCGCGAGGTCGACGTCGGTCGACTCGCCGCCGCCCAGCGCCTCCGCCCCGCCGACGATCTCCATGATCTCGGTGGTGATGGCGTCCTGGCGGGCCTGGTTCATGGCCCGCGACAGCTTGGTGATGAGCTCCTCGGCGTTGTCGGTGGCGGCCTTCATGGCCCGCTGGCGGCTGGCGTGCTCCGACGCTGCCGCGTCGAGCAGCGCACCGTAGAGCCGGGCCTCGGTGTAGCGGGGCAGCAGCGCCTCCAGCACCGCCTCGGGGGACGGCTCGAACTCGAAGCTCCCCTCCCGGCCGGTGCCCGAGCCCTCCCTGGCCATCATCTCGGTGTCGACCAGCGGCAGGAAGCGCCGCACCACCACCCGCTGGGTGCCCATCGACACGAACTCGGTGTAGATGAGCTCCACCTGGTCGACGGTCTCCGACAGGAACGACTCGCTGACGGTCTCGGCGATGCGGCGGGCGTCGTCGTAGGACGGGTTGTCGCTGAACCCCGACATGGCGTGATCGATGCGGTAGTTGCGGAAGCGGAAGTAGCTGGCCGACTTGCGGCCCACGCAGCACAGCGAGTAGCCCTTGCCCTCCGACACATGGGCCATGACCTGGCGTTCGGCCGTGCGGATGACCGAGGTGTTGTAGGCCCCGGCCAGGCCGCGGTCGCCGGTGATGATGATGAACCCGACGTTCCGCACTTCCGGCGCCTGGCGCAGCAGCGGATGGTCGACCTCGGCCCCTCCCGCGGCCAGATCCTCGATCACGCTGGTGATCAGCCTTGCGTAGGGCCGGGCCGCGTTGGCCCGTTGCATGGCCTTCACCACCCGGGTGGCCGCGATCAGCTCCATGGCGCGGGTGATCTTCTTGGTGGACTGGATGCTGCCGATGCGCCGGCGCAGTTCGCGTTCTCTGCCTCCAGGCACGGTCCTGCCTCTGTCCCTGTTCCCCTATTGCCCTGCCTGCGCCTCTAGCCCTCGTCCCGGCTCAGGTCCTCTTCGGGCAGGGTGGTCTCGGCATCGACCATGGTGGCCTGCTCCGCACCCTGCTCGACCGCGTCGGGCTCGGTTCCCGCGGCGGCTTCCGAGGTCTCGAACTGGTCGGCGAAGGCCTTCACCCGAGCGTCGAAGTCGTCGGTGTCGGAGATGGCCCCGCTGTCGCGGATCTCGGCCAGCGTGGCGGCCTCGCGGCTGCGGAACCAGTCGAGCAGCTCGCTCTCGAAGCGCCGCACATCGCCGATGGGCACACCGTCGAGGTAGCCGTGAGTGCCGGCGTAGATCGACACCACCTGCTCCTCGACCGGCAGCGGGCTGTTCAAACCCTGCTTGAGCAGCTCGGTGAGGCGGTAGCCCCGCTCGAGCTGGGCCTTGGACACCGCGTCGAGGTCGGAACCGAAGGCGGCGAAGGCCTCGAGCTCGCGGAACTGCTGGAGGTCGCCCTTGAGGGTGCCCACCGCGGTCTTCATGGCCTTCACCTGGGCGGCGCCGCCGACCCGGCTGACCGAGATGCCGACGTCCACCGCGGGGCGGATGCCCGACTTGAACAGGTCGTCCTGCAGGAAGATCTGGCCGTCGGTGATGGAGATCACGTTGGTGGGGATGTAGGCCGACACGTCGCCGGCCTTGGTCTCGATCACCGGCAGCGCGGTCAGCGACCCCGCGTCCCGGTCGTCGCTGAGCTTGGCGGCGCGCTCCAGCAGGCGGCTGTGGAGGTAGAACACGTCGCCGGGATAGGCCTCGCGCCCCGGCGGCCTGCGCAGCAGCAGCGACACCTGCCGGTAGGCCTCGGCCTGCTTGGAGAGGTCGTCGTAGATGACCAGGGCGTGCTCGCCGTTCTCCATCCAGTGCTGGCCCATGGCGCACCCGGCATAGGGGGCCAAGTACTTGTAGGGCGCCGGATCGGACGCGGGCGCCACCACCACCACGGTGTAGTCCATCGCCCCGAGTTCGTCGAGGGTGGCCACCGCCTGGGCCACGGTCGAAGCCTTCTGGCCGATGGCCACGTAGATGCACTTCAGGTCCAGGCCGCGCTGGTTCAGGATGGTGTCGAGCGCGATGGTGGTCTTGCCCGTCTTGCGGTCGCCGATGATCAGCTCGCGCTGGCCCCGGCCGATGGGGATGAGGGAGTCGATGGACTTGATGCCGGTCTGCATCGGCTCGTGCACCGGCTTGCGGCCGGTGATGCCCGGCGCCTGGATCTCCATGCGCCGCGGGATGGGGTTGGACAGCGGACCCTTGCCGTCGACCGGCTCGCCCAGCGGGTTGACCACCCGGCCGAGCAGGCCGTCGCCCACCGGGATCGACAGGATGTCGCCGGTGGCCTGAACGGGCTGGCCTTCCTCGATGCCCTCCACATCGCCGAGGACCACCGCGCCGATGGAGGTCTCATCGAGGTTCAGCGCCAGGCCGACGGCGCCGTTGGCGAACCGCAGCATCTCGTTGACGGCCGCGTCGGGCAGCCCGGAAACGCGGGCGATGCCGTCGCCCACCTCCAGCACGCGGCCCACCGTGGACTGCTCCAGTGCGGGTGTGAATCCCTCGAGGTTCTGGCGGATGGCAGCCGCGATGTCCGCGGTGTTGATCGTTAGTTGTGCCGTGTCACTCATGTCTGGTCGCTCAATCTCCTAGAAGAATCTCGGCGTGCTCAGCCGAGGCCGCTTCGCATCTGCCGCAGGCGGCTGCGCACGCTGCCGTCGATCACGTCGTCGCCGATCTCGGTGACCACCCCGCCGACCACGCTGGGGTCGACGATGGTCTGGATCTCCACATCGAGCCCCGACGACGCCTTGATGGCCTCGGCCAGCCGGGCCCGCTGGTCAGCGGTGAGTTCCACCGCGCTGCGCACCCGGGCCACCCGCCGGTTGCGGCCGGCTGCGGCCCGGTCGATGGTGGCGTCGATGATGTCGACGAGCTCGCCGCCCCGGCCTGCGCCGACCACCAGGGATACCAACGCTGCGGTGGCCGGGAGGGCCCGACCTCCGAGCAGGTCCTCGGTGATCCGCAGCCGCCGTTCGACGTCAATGGCCGAGTCGGCCAGGGTCGACTGCAGTTCGTCGCTGGAGCGCAGCGCATCGGCGAAGCGGGCCAGCTCGTCCTCGACTTCGGCCTGGGCGCCCTCGGCTCGGGCCACCGCCAGCACGGCGTCGGCGTAACCACCGATGCGGTCGGAGGCACTCCGGTCGGCCATGGCTCAGAGGACGCCGCGGGTCGGGAAGTCAGCCGTCGGATCGGCAGCCGGCATCGCGCTCAGCCCCCGTTCCTGCTGGTGCCGTTCGTGCCGGCGCCGGCCACGTCGTCGATGTAGCCGTCGATCAGGGAGCGGTGCACATCGGCGTCGAGGCTGGCGCCCACCACCCGCTCGGCCGCGCCCACCGCGATGGCAGCCACCTCGGTGCGCAGGTCATCTATGGCCTGGCGGCGGCTCGACTCGACGTCGGCCGCGGCCCGGGCCCGCTGCTCTGCGATATCGGCCTCGGCCCGGGCCTGCAGGTCCTGGCGGAGCTGATCGGCTTGGGCTCGGGCCTCGTCGATGATGGCAGCCGCAGCCGTCTTGGCGTCGGCCAACTGGGCCTCGTACTCCGACTTGGTGCGCATCGCGTCGGTCTTGGCCGTATCGGCGGCGTCGAGGTCGGACCGGATCTTCTCGGAGCGGGCGTCCATGGCCCGCTTCACCGCCGGGAGGCCCTTCCACCACATGAAGGCGAACAGGATCACGAAGGCCAGGCCGCCCCAGATGATCTCGTCGAGTTCGGGCAGGATCGGGCTGGGAGCCTCGACGCAGCCCTCGAGATCGTCCTCGAACTTCTCGAGCGCCTTCTTGTCGAGCGCATCGAGGCTGCCGTACTCCGCCTCGACGTAGTGCACCTGCTCGATGACGCAGCCGCCGATGGTCTCGCCCGCGGCCCAGGCCGGCCCGGCCGCCACCGCCAGCGCGGCAGCAGCGACGCCGAGAGCGGCGAGCAGCCTCAGGGTTGTTCTTGCCATGATCGCGTTCCTATCCGCTCGGCCTCTAGGGGAGCAGCAGGATGAAGACCACGAACCCGATGAGGGCCAGCGCCTCGGTAAAGGCGATGCCGAGGAACATCGTGGTCCGGACCATGCCGGCGGACTCGGGCTGGCGGGCCATGGCCGAGATGGCGTTGCCGACCACGAGGCCGATGCCCACGCCGGGGCCGACCGCGGCGAGGCCGTAGCCGAGGCCGGCACCGATGGCCTTGAGGCCGTCGAGGAACTCGCCGGTGGCGGTCTGTGCGAGAAGACTTAGCACTTGCTTTCTCCTGTGGTTGTGATGAGTGGTTGATCAGGTTGATCG
>VYCW01000035.1 GCA_009843735.1 Acidimicrobiaceae bacterium
TGGGCTGCGGCGACCCCGCCCCGGCCACCGCCGGCTGGGCCGAGATGGTCCCCGATCCGGGCCGGCTGTTCTTCGTCGGCGACCCCAAGCAGTCCATCTACCGCTTCCGCCGAGCCGACATCGCCACGTTCCTGGGGGCCCGCGACTGGACCAGCGGTCAGGACCGGGGCCGGATCGAGGGCCTGGCCACCAACTTCCGCTCCACACGGCCGATCATCGACTGGGTCAACGCGGTGTTCGGAGAACTGATCCAGCCGGTGGAGGGCAGCCAGCCCGAGTACGCGCCGCTGGGCGCGGTCCGCGAGCCGGTCCCGCAGGGGCCTGCGGTGACGGTCCTGGGTACGCAACCGATCGACATCGAGGGCAGGGCCGACGCGGCCGAGCTGCGCCGCCGGGAGGCCGAGTCGGTGGCCCAGGCCGCGGCCGCGGCCCTGCGGGACCGGTGGGACGTCGATGAGGGGTCACCAGCCGAGCCGGCGCCCCGGCCCGCCCGCCTGGGGGACATCGCCATCCTCATCCCGTCCCGGATCAGTCTGGGCGACCTTGAGGACGCCCTCGACGCAGCCGGGATCCCCTACCGGGCCGAGTCCTCGTCGCTCGTGTACAGCACCCGCGAGGTGCGTGACGTGCTCTCGGCCCTTCAGGCCGTGGCCGACCCCACCGACGAGCTGGCCTTGGTCGCCGCCCTGCGCTCCCCGCTCTACGGCTGCGGCGACGACGACCTGGCTCACTGGCGCCTGGCCTTCCGGGGCAGGTTCTCGCTGCTTGGCAGGCTGCCCGAGGACGCGCCGGCGGACCACCCGGTGGCCGAGGGGATCGCCCACCTTGCCGAGCTCCACCGGGCGAAACGCTGGACCAGCCCGCCTGCCCTGATAGACCGGCTGGTGCGCGAGCGCGGCGCCTTCGAGACCGCGGTGGCCGGCGGGAGGCCGCGCGACGTGTGGAGGCGGCTCAGGTTCGTGATCGACCAGGCCCGAGCCTGGGCCGACGCCGGCGGCACCAACCTGCGCGACTACATGGCATGGGCCCGGCTGCAGGGCGCCGACAACGCCCGAGTGACCGAGACGATCCTGCCCGAGACCGACGACGACAGCGTGCGCATCCTCACCGTGCACGCCGCCAAGGGCCTCGAGTTCCCCGTCGTGGTGCTGTCGGGCATGACCACCAGGCTCAGCGCTCCCGCCCGCGGGCCGTCGGTGGCCTTCGACGCATCGGGAGAGCCGGTGGTGAGGATGCGGGGAGGGATCGAGTCCGAGAACTACGAGGCGTGGAAGCCGATCGACGAGCAGATGGACGCCCATGAGCGGCTCCGGCTGCTGTACGTCGCCTGCACCCGGGCCCGCGACCACCTGATGGTGAGCCTGCATCGCAGGGATCCCGGCGAGACCGGCAGCAAGGCGAACTCGGCGGCCTGGGCTCTGGCCGATGCCGGCGCGGCCCGGGCTGGGGCCGTGGACGGCTCGACCTTCCTCAGCCCGGACGACGAGGGTGATGTCGCGGCCGGCGGCCGGCCCGCTCCCGCGGAGCCACCGCGGGCTCCGCTTCCCAAGCGCGACGAGTGGGAGCAAGAGCGCGATCGCTGCCTGGCGCGGGCTGCGGTGCCGCTGGCGGTGTCGCCCACTGCGCTGTCGGCCGGCGACGGCGAGGCGACGGCCGACGATCCGGGCCTGGACAAGGACCCCGACGACTCCGAGCAGCCCCCGTGGAGCAAGGGGCGCTACGGAACCGCCATCGGTCGGGCGGTGCACGGCGTGCTCCAGGACGTCGACCTGTCCACCGGCCAGGGCCTCGAGGCTCTGGCCGAGCGGCAGGCCGCGGCCGAGGGAGTGAGCGGCCGATCCAGGGTTGTGGCCGGCCTGGCCCGGGCCGCGCTAGACACCGTCGTGGCCCGCGAGGCTGCAGCCTCCGAGCACTGGCGGGAGCTGTTCGTGGCTGCGCCGTTCGGGGCCCGCCTGGTGGAGGGCTATGTCGATCTCGTCTACCGTGGTCCCGACGGGCTGGTGGTGGTCGACTGGAAGACCGACTCCGTCGCCGGCGACGGTGGTGTTGACGCCAAGCTGGCCCGCTACCGCCTGCAGGGGGCGGCCTACGCGGCTGCCATCGAGGCCGTAACCGGCGAGCCGGTGGCCCGCATGGCGTTCGTGTTCCTGGAGAGCGGCGGCGCGGTCGAGGCTGAACTCTCCGACCTGCGGGCGGCCGTGGCGGAGGTGAGAGCCGCGGCGGCCGGTCTCAGCGACTGAGGCGCTCGCTCAACTCGGCCACCAGACGCTGCACGGCTGCGGCCACCCCCTCGCGTTCGGGCTCGTCGAGGTCGCCGATCTGGGAGTCGAAGGCGTCAAGCACCAGGTCCAGCGTCTCGCGGGCCAGCGTCAGGCCCCCGGGCGTCAACTCCAGGAGACTGCGGCGGCCGTCGTCGGGGTCAGCCACCCTGCGGACCAGTCCCCGGCCGACCAGGCGCTGCATCGTCTTGGTGGCCCCGCCCGAGGTCTGCACGATCCGCCGGGCCAGGTCGCCCGCGCTCATACGGTGCGGCGGGCCGGCCAGCCACAGCGCGCTCAGTGCGAAGTAGCTGGAGGTGTCGAGTTCGTGTACGGCAACGGTCTCCGATATCCAGGCCTCGAGCTGGCGCCCCGCCAGCAGCGTCAGCACCAGCACGTCGAAGGTACGGCGGTCCCGCTCGCCCAGGTACGGGGTGAGCGACTCGAGCATCGCCTCGTCGATCAGGGACGGCCTCGCCCCCCTGGCGCCCGGCCTTTCCTCGCCCATCGCGGCCACCGGCTAGGGCCCTGAGACCAGCGGATCGGGATCGCCGGGGCGCATCCGCCCCGTGAACAGCACCGCCACCCGCTCACCGGGTGACACCACCGGAGTCCCGGTGCCCCCGCTCGCGGCATTCAGGGCCAGCAGACCACCGAGGCCCGACGCCCCGGTGGGACACACATCGATGCCGGTGTGCTCGTGGGCGAGGCGATGGGCCCGCCGGAAGTCGTCCTCGGAGGCGACGAGCGGCCAGCCCCCGGACGCCAGCATGGCTTCGACGACATCGATCCAGTCGTAGGTGATGTCATCGAGGATTCCAGACGCGTACGACACCGGCTCCTGCTCCCACGCCCGCATGTAGCGCTTGGGATCGTACCGCAGCCGACCTACCGACTCCTGAAGCCGATCGTCGCTCATGGGGGCGATCTCCTGCGCGATCGTGGAACGCAGCCGGTTGTCCATGGTGCCCTGAGGGGCTGCTTGGGCGGAGACGATCCGGTCCAGGAAGTACTGCCGGTCACGACTGCCGCTGGCGCGCTCCTGGGTGCGTAACTCGAGCACCAGCTTGTCCCAAGCCCGCACTAGGGGGTGGTTGCCCTCTGGCTGCACGGCATGGACTCGGGGCAGGCGGGCGAGATCACCTCGGGCCACGGCATCGGCCAGGCCGGTCACCACCGCGGTGGCCAGCGCACCCCCTCCGACCTGCACGAACAGGCGGTCGAGGCGAGCCGGCCGGCCGCCGTCGTGCCCGGCGAGCTCGTCGACCATCTCCCAGGCCAGCGTCCGGCCGCCGTCGATGGTGGCCGGTGTCTCGGTCCCCTGGCACGAGAACGGCACCGCTCCGGCCTCGATGGCGGCCAGCATGGCGTGGTGGGCCGGGTCGCCGGGCACGCCCGGGTCGCGCTCGCAGTGCACCACCCGCCCGCCGAGTTCCGTGATGCGAGCCACGACCGCCTCGTTGGCCCAGGTCGGCACGAACACGTCGATCGGCCGGCCGACAGCCCGGGCCACCACGGCAGCAGCCAGCGCGGCGTTGCCGCAGCTGGCTATGGCATACGGGGGCGCTCCGGCCCCGGCGTCTGCGTCCTCCAGCCTGTGGGTCAGGGCGACGCCGAACAGGTGCCGGGCCTTGTGCGAGCCCGACACGTTGCCGGTCTCGTCCTTGACCCACAGCTCCGAGTCCCCGATCCCGGCCGCGGCTGCGAGTTCTGGGGCCGGACCGAACGGAGTCGGCTCGAAGCCGCGGCCCTCCACCGCACCCACAGCCCCGTCGAGGTCGCGGATGGCCTGGTACGCCGCCTCCGCCGGCACCGTCCCAGCCTCCACAAGCCGGTGCGCCTCGAGTCGTGGTGCGTAATGCTCAAACGTCGACTGCGCTGCTTCCATCGACACAAATCTAGAAGGCAGCCGGGCACGGCGAGACTCTGCGATCGCTCCGCCGTTTTATAGTTTGTTGAACTATACGAAAAGTATGTGCGTACTACCATAAGCGCCGGAATGCTGCACTCCATCGTGTATGGTTCCTCCGATGTCGATCTCGGAGCCACAGCCACCCGAGGGCATCCCCGGCCCTCGTCGCCGCAGCGGGACTGATCAGACCACTGAGCGACTCGTCGATGCCGCCGCGAAGGAGTTCATGGAGCGCGGCTACGAAGCGTTCCGCGTCAGTTCCATCGCCCGCCGGGCCGGACTCACCTCGGGCGCCGTCTACGCCCGATGGCCCACCAAGAGCGACGTGGCCGTGGCCGCTCTGGACCACATCTTCGAGCAGATTCTCCCCGCGCGCCGGCTCAAGGACTCCGGTGTCGACTCGATGGGGCCTCTGGACATGATCTCGATACTGGGGGCCAATCTCCTCGTGAATGACGAGACGCGAGACGTGATGGTGCATGTGTTCAGCGGCGCCCGCAATAACGAGGACATCGGGGAGTGCCTGCGGGAGTACCTCCACCAGCGGGCCCAGGAGGTATGCGACATCTTCACCGATGCCCAGGAGGCCGGGCTCGTGGACCCGGAACTCAGCGTGGCCGCGCTCTCTCTACTGGGCCAGGCAGCAGGAATCGGCATCCACCTGCTCCTGTCGGCTGGACTGGAAGCTCGGTACGTTCCGACCGAGGACGAGTGGAACACGCTCATGCTGAGGTTGTTCAAGGCTGCAGCGCCGCCGGACGCAACCGCTTCCTAGCGCCCAGCCCCACCAACAGTCTGCGGCCCCGGCACGATCCAGGCCGCGGGCAGCCAGTTCTCAGTCGTCGTCGCGGGCGCCGGTCCGGCCGTTGAACTCGACGATCTGGGCGTCCCAGTCGTCGACGAAGTGGCGCATCCCGTCCCAGAAGCCCTGGTGGCGGCGGGCCACGAAGTCCTCGAACGCAGTGCCCTGCTGCTCCACCCAGGTGAAGTAGCCCAGGTTGAAGATCCGCCGCCGCTCCGTTTCCGAGCAGGCCAGGTGGCGCACCTCGCCGCCGGCGCCGTCGATCAGCCCCCGCCCGAAGGCCGCGGCCGCGGCCACGTCGTCGTAGCCGCCCCGGTGGTGGCGGCCGATGTAGGCCTCCCGCTCGGCGTCGTAGAGTTCGGAGCCGTCAGTGGCCACGGTCACGATCACGTCGTCGCGGCCCATGTCGTGGGCCTTGGCCACCGCGATGGCGCCCAGGGCGTTGCATGAGGACGAGTAGCCCATGTGGGTGAGCAGTCCCACTGTGCCGGCGTCGATCCCGGCCCGGTCGACCAGGTGGTCCCGACCGGCGGGCGTGTTGAACAGCACGTCGAGCGAGTCGGTGCACACGTCGCTGACCGCCACGATGTCATCGGTGTTCATCACGTTGTGGATCAGCGGGACGTGCTTGTCGCCGATGCCCTGGATGTTGTGCTCGCCGTAGCCGTTCTCCAGCAGGGTCGGGCACTCCAGGGCTTCGGCGGCCACGATCCGGCACCCGTGGCGGTCCTTGAGGTAGTCGCCCGCGCCCAGCGTGCCGGCCGATCCGGACGCCGACACGTAGGCGGCCAGCCGGGAGCCCGGACGGTCGGCGGCGACGTGCTCGTAGAGCCGCTCCAGGGCCGCGCCCGTCACGCTGTAGTGGCCCAGGTGGTTGGAGAACTCGGAGAACTGGTTGACGATCACGTTGCCGGGGTCGAGGGCCATCTCGTTGCAGGCGTCGTAGATCTCCTTGACGTTGGACTCGGTGCCGGGCGTGCGCACGATGTCGTTGGCCGGGTCGAGCGTCCACTGCTCCAGCCAGTCGAAGCGGGCCTTGCTCATGCCGGCGGGCAGGACGGCCACGCCCCGGCAGTCCATGATCCGGCTGATGGCCACACCGCCCCGGGCGTAGTTGCCGGTCGACGGCCACACCGCCCGGTGCCGGGTCGGGTCGAACTGGCCGGTAACGAGCCTCGGGGCCAGGCAGGCGTAGGCGGCCAGCACCTTGTGGGCCCGGATCATGGGGAAGCGGTTGCCCAGGGCCAGCACGATGCGGGCGTCGACGCCGGTCATCTCCGGCGGCAGCTCCACATAGTCGGGCACGTCGTGGGGGCCGCTGCCGTCGAGGCGCCCGAACCAGTGGACCCGGAACAGGTTGGCCGCGTCCGGCTCGTTGCGGTCCACCCCGGCCAGCGCGGCCAGGCGGGCCGCCGGGATCGTGGACGGGTCGCGCAACTCAGCGAAGGTGGGCAGGGCGATGCGCCGGGCCCGGAAGCGCTCGACGGTATTGGTGTAGGCGTCGGGGTCGGCGACCTCGGCCGTCAGCCCGAGCGAGCGGTGCGCTCTTGAGACCTCGGCGTCGGAGATGGAGCTGGCATCTGTCATGCCCCAAGTATGGGGCTTAGATGGCCCGTTGGTGGCCTTCCCAGTAGGGGTCGCGCAGCTTGCGCTTGTAGAGCTTGCCGTTGGGGTCGCGGGGCATCTCGGTGGTGTAATCGATCGAACGGGGCAGCTTCTGGCGGCCGATGCGGTCCCGTAGCCACTCCAGGATCGCTTCGGTGGTGCCGTCGCCGGACTCCCAGCCTTCAAGCAGCTCGACCACCGCCTTGACCTCCTCGCCCGTGTCGGGATTGGGCACTCCGAACACAGCGGCGTCGCCCACTGCGGGATGCTGCACCAGCTCCCCCTCGATCTCCGCGGGGTAGATGTTCACGCCGCCCACGATGATCATGTCGTTGGCCCGGTCGTTGAGGAACAGGTACCCGTCGCTGTCGAGGTAGCCGACGTCGCCCACGGTGAAGAAGTCCCGCAGGCGGCTGGCCGCGGTCTTGGCCTCGTCGCCCTTGTACTCGAAGACGGCCCCCGGCATCTTCATGTACACCGTGCCCGACTCGCCCGGCGGCAGGTCGTTACCGTCGTCGTCGACCACGATCACCTCGCAGCCGGGCCAGGCCTTCCCGACCGTGCCGGGCCGCTCCATCCACTCCGCGGCCGACACCGAGGTGCCCCCGCCCTCGGTGGCCGCGTAGTACTCCCAGATGGAGTCGCCCCACCACTCGATCATGCGCCGCTTGGTCTCCACCGGGCACGGCGCGGCGGCGTGCACCATGGCCCGCAGCGACGACACGTCGTAGCGGGAACGCACCTCCTCGGGGAGCTGCAGCAGCCGGTTGAACATGGTGGGCACCATGTGCGAGCTGGTCACCCGGTAGCGCTCGATGCGCTCCAGGGCGCCCTCGGCGGTCCAGCGGTCCATCAGCACCACGGTGTGGCCCAGATGCAGCGACATCGTCGTCCAGTTGTTGACCGCGGTGTGGTACAGCGGCGCCTGGGTGATCTGCACGTTGCCGTCGTGGGCCTTGGACCCGAACAGCATCAGCAGCATGCCCGCGGTCGATGCGGCCTCGTCCGGCGGCCTGGGGTCCAACGCCCGCCGTACTCCCTTGGGTCGCCCGGTGGTGCCCGAGGTGTAGAACATGAACGAGCCGGTGGCGAGGTGCTCAGGATCGGGGCGCTCGCCGGACTGGCCGGCGATCAGTTCTTCGAACGGGCGGAAGCCCTCGACCATCCCGCCCGCGCAGAAGCGGTTGGCTTCGGGAGTCACACAGCCGTCGAGGGCCTTGACGGCCTCGTCGGCGAAACGCTCGTGGACGATGAACGCCTTGGTCTCGGCGTCGTTGACGATGTAGCCGATCTCGGAGCCGACGAAGTGCCAGTTGACGGCGGTCACGTACAGCCCGCTCTGATAGGCGGCCAGGCACACTGCGAGCTGCTCGAAGCAGTTGGGCAGCACGGTGGTCACCTGGTCGCCCTTCCCGAGCCCGGCAGCTCGCAGGCCCTTGGAGACCCGGTTGACGAGCGCGGCCAGCTCGGCATAGGTCAGCTGGTTGTGCTCGGGGTCGATGACGGCTGGGAAGTCGGGGTCGGCCTCCGCGATGGCCCACAGTCCCACAGCGTCGGTGTTCGCCATGGCCGGAAGTCTGCCAGCCGCGTCCGGCGGCGCGTCCCGACCAGCCGGCTACGTCCCGAGCGCGCCAGCCGAGAGTGCGCTCCGGTTCGTGGCAACCGGCGGCCGGATAGCTTGTCAACGTGGCCGATGAGCTACCCGTCGACGAGCAGGTTCGCCTCGCCTACCGCGATCAGGTGGCGTGGATCACCATTGACCGGCCCGATGCTGCCAACGCGCTGAACCCGCCTTGCCGGGACCGGATCCGCGACATCCTCAGCGGGCTGAACACCAGTCACCGGGCCCGGTGCGCGGTGATCACCGGCGCCGGCGACCGGTTCTTCTGCACCGGCGCCGACCTGCGCCACCCGTACGGCGATCCCGACCGCTCGACCGACGTGCCCGACCGGGTTGTGGGAGACGCCCGGCGGATGATGCTCGACGGCCAGCACTCGCTGTTCGCGGCCCTGCTCGACTGCGACGTGCCCACCGTCGCCGCGGTCAACGGCACTGCGGCCGGGATGGGCGCCCACCTGGCCTTGGCCTGCGACCTGGTGATCGCCAGCGACCGAGCCAAGTTCGTGGAGGTGTTCGCCCGCCGGGGCCTGGTGCCCGACGCGCTGGGCGCCTGGCTGCTCCCCCGCATCATCGGGGTGCGCCGCACCATGGAGCTGTTCCTGCTGGCGGAGGACCTTCCGGCCGACCGGGCCCGCGACTACGGGCTGGTGAACCGGGTGGTGCCCCACGACGATGTGCAGGCGGCCACGGCCGAGCTGGCCGAGCGCCTCGCCAGCGGCCCCAGCCGTTCGTTCGCGCTCACCAAGTGGCTGGTCAACCGCAGCCTCGACGCCGACCGGGCCGCCATGGCCCACGACGAGGCGGTCGCCGTGGAACTCAACGCGGCCACCGAGGACGCCGCCGAGGGGGTGGCCGCCTTCCAGGAGCGCCGCCCCCCCGAATGGAAGGGCTACTGAGCCCTAGCCGCGCGGCGTCTCAGGAGAAGGCGACGGGGAGGCTGGCCAGTCCCCTGAGGGTGAGCCTGTCCTTCCAGGGGGGATTGTCGTGGAGGGGCGTCCACGTGGCGAAGCGGTCGAGCAACGCTTCGAGGACGACCTGGCCCTCCAGTCGGGCAAGCGCAGCTCCCAGGCAGTAGTGGATCCCCGACCCGAACGACAGCATCGGCACCTCGGAACGCCCGATGTCGAAGCGGTCGGGGTCCTCGACCACCGCCGGGTCGCGGTTGGCCGCTCCCAGCAGTGTCAGCACGCCGTGGCCCTGCGGGATCAGGTGGCCGCCGATCTCGATGTCGGCCCGGGCGTAGCGGCCGTCGATCTGGACGGGCGGCTCGAAGCGCAGCACCTCGTCCACCGCGGACGGCACCAGCGAGCGATCGGCCCGCAGCCGGGCCAGCTGATCGGAGTGGCGCATCAGTGTGTGGACCATGTTGCCGATCAGGTTCATGGTCGTCTCGAAGCCGGCCGCGTAGATGAGCGACACCGTCACCGCCACCTCGGGCTGGGTGAGGCGGTCCTCGCCGTCACTGGCCGCGATCAGCCCCGACAGCAGGTCGTCGGCCGGCTCGGCCCGGCGGCGGTCGATCAGATCGTTCAAGTACTGGTTCACCTTCATCGACGCGGCCTCGGCCCGCTCCGCCTCCCCGGGCCGCCGGTTGGGCTCGAGGGTGGCGGCCAGGTCCGACACCAGCGGCCTCAGCCAGTCGCGGTCCGCGACCGGCACCCCGACCAGTTCGCTGATCACGTTGGCCGGCAGCGGGAAGGCCAGCTTGTCGATCAGGTCGCACTCCCCCGCCGCCGCGACGGGATCGAGCAACTCCTCGGTCATGGCCCGGACCGCCGGGCGCATGTGCTCGACCCGGCGGGGCGTGAACGCCCGGCTCACCAGCGACCGGATCCGGGTGTGGTCGGGCGGGTTGAGGAACAGCAGCGACCTGGTCCCGTCAGGCCTGCGTTGGCGGGTTGACGCCAGCAGCGACGGCGCCTCCTCGCCGGGCTCGGGGCTGCCCAGACGCTGGTCACGCAGCGCGGCCCGGCAGTCCTCGAAGCGGGTCAGGACCCAGAAGTCCGAGAACCCCGTCTTGTGCACCGGTGACGTCTCCCGCAGCTCCCGCAGCAGCGGGTAGGGGTCGGCGATCACGTCGGGGTCGGTAACGATCCGGAACAGCAGCTCGTCACTCATGCTCCGCTCCCCGGTCGCGGCTCCGCGGGCATTCGGACCAGAGCTACGGCTATCTCGGCGGCCACGACCGCGTTGGATTCGGCCAGCGCGATGTTGGCCGGCACTACCGTACCGCCGGTGACCTCGGTCAGGGCGGTCAGAACGGCCGGGGTGACGTCAGCACCCGAGACACCGTCACGGCGGGCCGCAGCCTCAGCGTCGGCCACCGCGGCGGCAACCACGTCACGGTCGAGCTCGGCCTCCGGCGGGATCGGATTGGCCACCAGGATCCCGCCGGGGTGTCCGAGGGCCGCAGCCGACCGCAACGCGGCCGCGACCTGGCGCCCGTCGGAGACGATGCTCGACAGTTCGGGCCCCCCGTCGCGCACATAGAAGGCTGGGAAGCGGTCGGTGCGCCAGCCCAGCACGGCCACACCCAGAGTCTCGAGGCGCTCGAAGGTGAGCGAGACGTCGAGGAAGGCCTTGACACCCGAGGAGACCACCACCACACGGTGACGGGCGATTGCCTCCAGGTCGGCGCTGATGTCGCCGCTGAGACCGACGCCCCGATGGACCCCTCCGATGCCGCCGGTGGCGAACACCTCGATACCGGCCGCGGCGGCCAGCGTCACCGTGGCCGACACGGTGGTCACCCCCACCTCGAGGCCGCTGGCCACCCCGGGGCCGAGGTCCCGGGCCCCGACTTTGACCGAGCCGCCGAACAGCCGCTCGGCCTGAGCGAAGTTCGCGCCCACCACTGCCCTGCCGTCGAGCACACCGCAGAGGGCGGGCACCGCGCCAGAGGCCCGCACAGCCGCCTGTACCCGCCGGAAGCACTGGCGGTTCGCCGGCTCGGGCAGACCCAGCTCGGAAAAGATCGTCGACTCCAGGGCCACGACCGGAGTTCCCGACGCGACCGCGTCGGCCACCTCCGACCCGATCTGGAGTGCCCCGTCCATGCTCTGATCGTAGGAGCACCATCTAGGATCGCGCCGTGACATCCGAGCCCTCCCCCGGCGAGCTGATCGACGACTTCAACGCAGCCTTCGCGTCCCTGACCGCCGCCGGTGCACCATTCGGTTGGACCGTGCAGGAGATCAACGGCGTGCCGGTGCGGGTCTACGACAACGCCATTCCGGACATGCGAGCCGTCTGGGCCATGTCGGCGGCCCACGGCGACAAGGACTACCTGGTGTACGGCGGCGAGCGTTACAGCTACGCCGATGCCCACACCCGGGTGCGGGCCCTGGCCCACCATCTCCGCGCCGCCTACGGCGCCGGGCCGGGCACCCGGGTGGCGATCTCGATGCGGAACTATCCGGAGTGGGTGCTGTCCCACTGGGCCGCCATCTCGGTAGGCGCGGCCGTGGTGGGCATGAACTCCTGGTGGACGAGACCGGAGATGGAGTTCGCGCTGGCGGACTGCGAGCCGGCGGTTCTGATCGTCGACGGCGAGCGCCTGGAGAGGCTGGGATCGGCCCGAGGTGAGGTGCCGCTCATCGTCACCCGCCACGGCGGCGAGATCGGTGGATCGGCTCTGCGGTGGGAGTCGGTCGCGGATCCCTCAACCGCGCCGGACGGCCTCCCCGAGGTGGCGATCGATCCCGACGACGATGCGCTGATCTTCTACACGTCCGGCACGACGGGGTCTCCCAAGGGCGCGCAGCTCACCCACCGGGCGGTGGTGCACAACCTGATGAACATGGTCTTCATGGCCGCCTGCGGCGACGCAGCCCGGGCCATCCGGGCGGCCCGGGCCACAGACGGCGACGAGCCCGCCTCGCCTGCCGCGGAAGTGAAGGCCCTGCTGCCGGTGCCGCTGTTCCATGTGACCGGCTGCAACTGTGTGATGCACACGGTCACGATCGCCGGTGGCGGCCTCGTGCTGATGTACCGCTGGGACGCGGCCACCGCGCTCAGGCTGATCGAGACCGAGGGCGTGTCCGTGTTCACCGGCGTGCCCAGCATGTCCCGGGAGATGCTGCAGCATCCCGATTGGGAGCGCACCGACACGTCGTCGCTGCGTTCCATGGGCGGCGGCGGTGCGGCCATCCCCACCGACCTGGTCCGCCGGATCGACGACGGGCTATCGGAGGGCCGCCCCGGCGTCGGATACGGCCTGACCGAGACCGCCGGCGTCGCCACCGCCATCAGCAACGAGTTCTACCTGGCGAGACCGTCGTCGGTGGGGCCGCTGGTGCCGTGCATGGAGGCTCTGGTCGTCGACGAGAACGGCTCGACCGTCGGTCCTGGCGGGCGGGGTGAACTGCTGCTGCGGGGCCCCAACGTGATGAAGGGCTACCTGAACCAGCCCGACGCCACCGCGGAGGCGATCGTCGACGGCTGGTTCCACACCGGAGACGTGGCCGAGATCGACGACGACGGCTGGATCCATATCAGGGACCGCATCAAGGACGTGGTCATCCGCGGCGGCGAGAACGTCCACTGCTCGGAGGTGGAGGCAACCATCTACGAGCTGGACGAAGTCGCCGAGGCGGCCGTGTTCGGTGTACCCGACGAGCGCCTCGGCGAGGAGGTGGCGGCCGCGGTGGTGCTGGTTCCCGGAGCCGAGCTGGACGCAGCCGGACTGGTCGCGCACCTGGAGGGCCGCCTGGCCCGCTTCAAGCACCCCCGACACGTCAGGTTCCAGGATGAGCCCCTGCCCCGCAACGCCAACGGCAAATTCCTGAAGCGAGAACTCCGGGAGCGGTTCACCCGGAATTGATGCCGGCAACAGCCCTCCGGGGGCCGATTCGTCATCTAATTCGAACGAGGGGGCGGGTCAGCGGTCGGCCAGGGTAGCGAGGCGTTCGACGGCTTCGGTGAGCACCTCGGGGCGCTTGCAGGCCGCGAAGCGCACGAACGGCGCCCCCAGCTCCTTGTCGTCGCACAGCACCTGCACCGGCACCGCCACCACCCCGCACATCTCGGGAAGGGCCCGGCAGAACTCCAGACCGTCGGACGCTCCGAGAGGGCGGATGTCGGCGGTGATGTAGTAGGTGCCCTGGGGCACGGCGGGCTCGAAGCCGGCCGCAGACAGGCCGGCGCACAACAGGTCGCGTCGGGCCTGAAGGTCGGCGGCCAGCCCGGTGAAGAACCCGTCGTCGAGGCCCAGCCCGACGGCCACCGCGGGCTGGAACGGTCCTCCGCTGACGTAGGTGAGCAGCTGCTTGGCCGCCTGCACGGCCCGGACCAGCTCCGGGCGGGCGCACACCCAGCCGATCTTCCAGCCGGTGAACGACAGGGTCTTGCCCCCCGAGGAGATGGTGACGGTGCGGTCGGCCATGCCGGGACGGGTGGCCAGGGGCACATGGGTGTTCGCGTCGAAGACGAGATGCTCGTACACCTCGTCGGTGATCGCGATCACGTCGTGCTCGACGCACAGCCGGGCGATGATGTCGAGTTCGGCGACGCTGAACACCTTGCCGGTGGGGTTGTGGGGGGAGTTGAGCACCAGAAGCCTCGTGCGGGGCCCGAAGGCGGCCGCCAGCTCGTCGGGATCGAAGCTGTAGGCGGGCGGTCGCAGCTGCACCAGCCGTCGCTCGGCGCCGGCCATGGAGATGTCGGCCGGGTAGATGTCGAAGTAGGGCTCGAAGGTCACCACCTCGTCGCCCGGGCCGGACAGGGCCAGGATCGCAGCGGTGATGGCCTCGGTGGCGCCCGCGGTGATCAGCACCTCGGTGTCGGGGTCGAACTCGAGGCCCCAGAACCGCTTCTGGTGGTCGGCCACCGCTTGGCGCAGAACGGGGTAGCCGATGCCGGGCGGGTACTGGTTGAAGTCGCCACGGATGGCCTCAATGGCGGCCGCGGCGACCGGCGGTGGCCCGTTGGTGTCGGGGAAGCCCTGGCCCAGGTTGATGGCGCCGGTCCGCACCGCCAGCGCCGACATCTCCGCGAACACCGACGCCCCGCCGAACTCCTGCAGACGGTCACACAGAAAGGGGAGGCGGTCGCCGGTCACGGAGCGACGAGCTGGAGCAGGAACTCCCAGGCGGCGTCGTTCAGCTCCCCGCTCACCCTGGCGACGACCCTGCCGTCAGCGTCGACGCCCACCGTGTAGGGGAACCCTCGCAGCCCGTAGGCGTCGCCGATCTCGTTGCTCTCGGAGTCGCGCACGGCGACCGCGGGCCATTGCTCCGCCTCGAACCAAGCCGACGGCGGGTAGTTGCCTCGACCCGGGTCGACGGCCGTGCTGACCGCGATCACCTCCACGCCGGCGGGCAGCTCGTTGGCGGCGAGCCAGCCGGCCAGCCGGGGAAGCTCCCGCTGGCAGTGCGGGCACCAGTGCGCGAAGAAGCCGATCACCTTGGCGGTGCCGTCTCCGGGCAGGACGCTGACCTCTACATCGTCGAAGGTGGTGGCCGCGAAGGCGGGAGCCACCCGCTCCATGGCGGGATCGGGCTCCTGGCCATCGAAGGTCGGCAGCGGTTCGCCCTCGATGTTGACGTCGGAGACCTGGCGCACACCGGAGTCCTGTGCCCTCTGCTCGGCGTCCCTGCCCGCCAGGAAGGCGACAGCCACCGCCACCACGACCAGCGCCACCACGCCGATGATCAGCCACTTCAGCAGCGGGTTGGAGCCCGCCTCGGAGCGCTTGCCGGACGGCTGCGAGCCGCTCCGGGACTTCTGGACCTTGGGCCGGTTGCTCATCGCCCCGACTCTAGAGCGCCCGCCAATAGGTGAGAACCTGTCGCGTCGCAGTGGTGTAATTCCCGCTCATGTTCGCTCCGCTCACGGGCCGCTCGGGCCACGGCCTCGCGCCGTATGGGCCGTGTCGTCCCGCCTATCCGCTCGGCCTCTTAGCGAAAGCACAGCCAATCCCGCGACTCCGATGAAGCCGCAGCCGGCCATGAACGGGATCGAGATGAATCCGAGGCTGTCCACCCATTGGTATGTGCAGGGGGCCGACACATCGCAGGTCGAGCCCTGGTCCGGCAGCAGCTGGAGTTGGTAGTGGTACACCGACAGGCCCAGGCCGGCCACGGCCAGCGGTAGGGCGTACCAGCCGCCGCCGCGGTCGCGCCGGGCCACCGCCACCGCCAGCACGGGCACGAGCGAGTACATGAAGATCCGCTGGTACCAGCACATCTCGCAGGGCGGGTATCCGGCCACCTCGGAGTAGTAGAGGCTCCCGGCAGTCGCAACCGCGGCGATGGCAAGCCCCAGGGGCAGCAGCACCGGCCGCAGCTGGCGGGCCCAGGCCGGGGCCCTCGTCGACCAGGCGCCGGCGAGGCTTGAGCAGCCGATCACCAACGATCCGAGCGCGAGCACTGCGAAGAAGTCGGACACCTGCGGGGTGCTCACATCGCCAGCCTGCCTCAGGTCGCGCCAGATTATTCATCCCGATGGGTTGCAAACGCATTTCATATATGTTTTCATTATTTATCATGTCAGACCTGATGGCTCTGGACACAGTGAGGGCGGTCGAGCTCCGGCAGCGAATGGATGCGGCCGCCCGCGACCTCGATTGGGACGCTCAGGCGCTGGTGGGGCCGCTGACCGAGGCGTCGTCACTGCTGGGCGGCCCGCTGCCCGACGTGCCGACCGGAGTCCGCCGGGTGGCCGGCGAGCTGCGGGACAGCGCCTCGGATCTGCAGGAGCGCACCCGGATCGTGCTGGCAGGCGGACCCGAGATGAACGAGGGCCTCGCCGCGCTGGAGCGCATCCGCGACAGCTTCACGATGATCGAGTCCCGCGGCGACCCGGGCAGGGCCGACGGGCTGCTGTCACGGCGCGATCTGCGGTGGGCGGTTCACTCCGCCGGCCCGGCCACCGCCGAGGCTGCGGCCTGGCTGCTCGACCACGACCACTTCTTCGACCAGGTCGAGACGGCCAAGCACAACGACGGCTACCTCGACAAGGCCCACAAGGGCGAGTTCGCCTTCGATCCCGGCGACCGCGACGGTCTCATGAGCCGCGACGACATCGACGCCTTCCTGGACAAGACCGCGGCCTGGTCGGCGCTGCTGCCCCACCTGGCGACCATCGACTCGGTCGGCGGGGATGCGCCCGACGGCTTCATCAGCCGCCGCGACTTTGAGGCCTTCCTCAGCGACTACGACCTGTCCCCCGAGGAGGCCGGCGCCGTCGAGCAGGTGCTCGACGACCGCGCCTACCACACCGGCGGCGACGGCATCGGATTGGGAGCCGCACTCGATGTGATGTCGTTCGTGCCCGTGATCGGCGACATCGTGGACGGCGCGAGGGCTCTCTACTACGTGGTCCACCGCGACTACTCGACCGCCTCGCTGTTCGCCCTGGGGCTCGTCCCGCTGCCGGGGCTGTCCTCGTCGGGCCTGCGGGGCGCCAAGAGGGTGATCGACGAGGTGGCCAGCACGTTCCGCAGCCGCGGCGCCCGAGCAGCTGCCCAGCAGGCTGGACAGCTGGCCATGAAGGGCACCGCGGCCAACTACGCCGCCTACGAGGGCACGAAGCGGACCGTCGGCGCCCTCGGCAGCGACATCGACATCGACGAGTCCGTCGGCTACGTGCTCGACGACGTGCTCGGACCACGGTACGAGGACCTCCTCGAAGACGATCTGGACCCGCGGCTCAGAGCTCTCCTGACGGACCGGCTCGAGCAGTCCCTCAATGACCGGCTCGACCTGGGGACACGGCAATGGGTGTCGGAGACCAACACGGTGATCGCCCGCCGCATAGCTGAGCACCACGCCTACGAGGCCATCTTCCGCACCATGCGCCCCGGCTGATCAGAGGCCAGAACCGGCCCTCGCCGGTGTCAGGCCGACCGCAGAGCCTCAGTGGGCGACACCCGGGCGGCCCGGATCGCCGGATACAGGCCCGCCACCGCGCCGATCGCCAGTGACGCTGCGATCCCGCCCAGCAGCGCCGCGAGCGGCACGATCACCCGCCATCCTTGCAGGGTCGAATAGGCGTAGGTGACGCCGACCCCCAGGAGAATCCCTGAGGCGCCGCCCAGGAACGCGAGAGTGAGAGCCTCGGTGAGGAACTGCCGACGGATGTGGGCCCGGGTCGCGCCGATGGCACGGCGTAGGCCGATCTCGCCGCGGCGCTCGACGACCCCCATCACCATGACGTTGGCGATCCCGATACCGCCGACGAGAAGCGCCACCGCACCCAGGCCCAGGAAGAGCCCGGTGAAGGAGCTCTCCGCCGCAGCCTGCGCCTCCAGCAGGTCCGACGGCCGGCTGATCTGCACCTCCTCGGGGTTCTCCGGATCGACGGTCGCTCCCAGCACAGCACGGGTCTCGTCGATGTACTCCTCGTCGACGCGGAGGTACATGCGGGACGGGGTCAGGTCCACGTCGTAGAAGCGCTCGGCCGCGGCGTCCCCGACCAGCACGGCCCGGTCGAGGTCGGCGGCCAGCGCGAAGGGCTCCAGCACCCCTTGAACCTCCACCCATCGCCCGCCGACATAGAGCATCACAGGCGGGTCGAGGCTGCGAATCCCGAGACGCTCGGCGGCAACCGATCCCACGACGGCCGCGGGATAGCTCCGGGTGGCTTCGGTGAGGAACGAGCCGTGGGCCACGCCGCCGTTGAGGGTGTGGATCAGGCTCGGATCGGTGCCAAAGACCTGAATGCCGCCGGTGAGGTCGGCCGGCACCAGATCGTTGCGGTACGCGCCCACGTCGATGAAGTACACCGCGGAAGCAGCCTCGACGGTGGCGACGCGGCCGACCCGCTGGATGGCAGTCTCCGGAAGCGCGGCATCACCGGCGCCGAAACCGGTGCCGGCCTCAATGGTCAACAGGTTGGTGCCCAGCGCGGTGATCTGGTCCAGCAACGCCGACTTCGATGACTCCGATAGGCCCAGGACGCCGACCAGCGACGCGATGCCGATGGCGATGCCGAGGGCTGAGAGGATCGAGCGGAGCTTGCGGGCGGCCAGGGATCGGAGCCCGACCCGCACCGCCTCCGAAGGCTTCAGCCGGCTCGGCGTGACGGGTGCGGTCACGGGACCGGCGCCCCGGTGTCCTGCTCGAGCCGTCCGTCGAGGACCTGCAGGCGGCGTGGCAACTCCGACGCGATTTGATCGTTGTGGGTTATGACGATGATGGTGCGCCCCTCTTTGTGGAGCGACGCGAAGAGGTCCATCAGAGACTGCGAGGCCGCGGAGTCGAGGTTGCCGGTGGGCTCGTCGGCCAGGACGAAGGCTGGGTCGTGTACCAGCGCCCTGGCAACGGCGACGCGCTGAGTCTCGCCACCGGAGAGCTGCTCGGGCCGATGCCACATCCGCGCTGCCAGACCGACCCGCTCCAGCACTGCCTCGGCCGCCTCGCGCCTCTCGGACCGAGCGACGCCGGCGTAGAGAAGCCCGTTGGCCACGTTGTCGATGACGGGGACTCCCGCCAGAAGGAAGAACCGCTGGAACACGAACCCGACCCGCCGACCGCGGATCGCGGCGAGGCGGTTGTCGTCAAGCACCGAAGTGTCGACACCCTCGATCAGCACCGACCCGCTGGTGGGATTGTCCAGCGTGCCCATGACATGGAGCATCGTGGACTTGCCACTGCCCGACGGCCCCGACACCGCCACCATCTCGCCCCTGGAGATCCGCACCGACACCCGGTCCAGGGCCGTGACCGGCGGCGAGCCCGGATACTGCTTGGTCACCTCGCGTAGCTCGATTGCGGGCGCGTCCGGTTCCGGCGCCGCCAATGGGGGCCGGGAGCGGATCACCGCGGAACCACGACGGACGTTCCGGCTGTGAGCTCGGGGCTGCGGACCTCGACGTCACCGTCGACGAATAGCCCTGTCTCGACACCGACGAGGCGCACCGAGCCGTCCTCCGCAACAACCTCCACTGCGTAGCCGCCCTCAACGAGGGCCAGCAAGGCGGTGGCCGGGACGACCAGGGCGTCCTCGATGAGCGTCTCGGTGATCTGGACGTCGGTGGTCGCACCGATCCACACCTCCGAGACGGGCTCGGCGAGAAGGATGGTCACCTCGACTGCGTTCTCGCCCGTCTGGTCGTCGAATATCGGCGAGGGGTTGATGGCGGTTACCACGCCCCCGATGTCGGTGCCGTCAGGCAGCTCGACGTTTACGGTGATGCCCTCCGAGACGAGGTCCCGGTCGCTGAGGGGCACCAGCGCGACGACGCGCTGCGTAGTGGACATCCAGCCGTCGACGGGTGCCTCGATGACCGTGAGCGACGCCAAGGAGGCTCCGACCGCCAGCTGCTGGCCGACCTCGACTCCCTGGGACCATGATCCGATCCGCACCGGTCCGGCCACGAACACGATGTCGGCCACGCCGACCATCCCGTCGGGATCCTGACCGGTGGCTCGCTGCCAGTCCGAGACCGCTGCCGCAGTGGCGTCGTCGAACACTCCGTCCACCGAGAATCCCTCCCGATCGGCATAACCCAGATCGGCGAGGTTCTCCTCCAGTTGGCGTACATCATCACCCTCGAGGCCGACCGTCATGGTCCGGTAGACGGCCGTGCTGCCGTACATGACGGCGAGCGAGCCCCGTCCTGCGATCAACGCAGCCAGATCAGCTTCGGCACTGGCGACGGAGGCCTCCGCGCTGGCAACCGACGCTTCGAGCGCCTCGAACTCCTCGGAAGAGTGTCCGGCCATCAAGTCGGCCAGTGCGTCGTCCGCGGCCAGCACCGCGGCTTCGGCCAGTTCGATCTCCGCCGGGGTGGGCCCTTCGAACAGGTCCTCCAGCGCCTCCTTGGCGTTGGCGAGTTCCGCTCTGGCCGCCATGCGGTCTGCCTCGCTGGGGTTCTCGATGGCGTCGAGCGCTTCGAGGGCGGCTTGCACCTCAGCTTCGGCCTCGTCCAACTCAGCCGCCGACGCGCCGCCCAGCAGATCGGCCAGCGCCTCCTCAGCACTCAACACCGCCGCCTCGACCGCATCCAAC
>VYCW01000135.1:0-1966 GCA_009843735.1 Acidimicrobiaceae bacterium
CCCCCCCCCCCCCTTTTTTTTTTCACCCCTACCCCGCCAAACCACCTTCGCCTTAGTCTCGTGGGCCCGGCGATGTGTATACGACACCGGGGCTAGGCCGGGGACGGGGGGGTGGTCACCGGCAGCCCGGCCTCCGACCAGGCCTCGATGCCTCCCTGGAGGTCGCTGACGTCGGCGAAGCCGAGACGGCGCAGCGAAGCAGCCGCCAGGCTGGAGGTGTAGCCCTCGTTGCAGACCATCACCAGCGGCTGGTCGAACGACTCGACCGCCGGGTGGGAGTAGCTGGCCGTCGGGTGGCAGCGCCACTCCAGCACGATCAGCGGGATGCTCACCGAGTCGGGGATCATCCCGGTCCGCTCCCGGTCGTCGCGGTCGCGGATGTCGATGACCACCAGAGGGCCGTCCGGACCGGGCGCGGTCCCCGACCCCATCTCGGTGGCCAGCTCCTCGGGGGCGAGCCGCCGCAGGCCCGACCGGGCCTGGGCCAGCAGTTCGTCGACGGTCAGGCGGGCGGCTTGGCCCAGGCTGCCGCCCACCAGAGCCGGTTCCGGTGGGACCGATCCCGCGAGTGCCGATCCGGTATCGCCGCCGGTACCGAACAGGGACGGATCCTCCCCCACCGCGCTGCGGTGACGCTCGCCGTGCAGGTACAGCTCGAGACGGAGACGCTCGGGTGTCCAGTCCTCGTCCAGGCCCTGGTTCATCAGGTCGGCCTGCGACGGCGGGGCCAGGCCGTCCACCGGCTGGTCTCGGTCGAGGTTGGTGGGGAAGGCGTAGCCCTCGGCGCAGCAGGCCACCACGTTGGCGGCTGCCGCCCGGTCGAGGCCCGACGCCAGCCGGGACCGCAACCTCGGATACACCGCGTGGACCATGCGGGCGCGGTCCACCGACTCGGTGGCCCGCCCGAACGCGGAGGAGATCTGGAGCAGGTTGGCCATGCGGTGCACGTCGGCGGTGCGGTTGTGGCCCGCGGCGTGGAACATGGCCGGGCTGAAGAACACCGCGTCGCCGGTGCGCAGCGGCAGCTGCACCCGGTGCTGGGCGAAGTACTCGACGAACTCGGGACGGCGCCATGCCAGGTAGCCCAGCTCGTACTTGTGGGAGTGGGGCAGGTACATGGTGGGGCCGGTCTCGGTGCCCATGTCGCAGTGGGCGATGGCGCCCTGGAGGGTGAGCAGCGGCGACAGCAGGTGGGCATGGCGGGGGAACTGCTCGGCCTCGTCGTCGGTGAGGAACCCCATGTGGTAGTCGCGGTGGGGGTGCTGGGCCTCGCCGCCCGGGTTGACCACGTTGACCTGCTCGGTCAGCTGGTAGCGGGGGCCGAGCCAGGCCTCGCAGGCCACCGCCACCGCGTCGGAGCGGTGATAGTCGATGAAGGCCTCGGGATCGGTCACGGCCAGCTTCTCCAGGGCGTTCCACACCCGGTCGTTGGCTCCGGGCTTGGCGAAGTGGTCGCCGGCCGGACCGCCCTGGGCGTGCTGGGCCGCGATCAGCTCCCGCAACACCGCCGACGCCCGATCGACGGCCTCGACGGGCACGGCCGACTCGAGCAGCACTATGCCGGGCCCGTCGACGAGGGCTCTGGAGAGCTCGTCACGGAGCGCGGTGCGGTGCTCGGCGTCGGCGGGGCCGTGGGCCAGCGCGCTGGCGTCGTAGGTGGGGACGCCCTGGGTGATCCGGTCCGCCAGCGGGTAGTCGGCGGGGTCGAGGGGCTGCTCGACCAGCGCGGCGAACTCCTCCAGGTCGCACTCGCGGCGCGACGGGAACGCGACCTCGCCACCGGCTCTCATCCCGTCGATCCTACGCGACCGGCCAGCACGACAGTACGGCCCGCTCCCCACAATCTCGGGTGAGTTGTGTGTCGCATACGCCCAGAAATCGCACCGAGAATCCGCAGAGCGGCCGGCCCCACAATCTCGGGTGAGTTGTGTGTCGCATACGCCCAGAAATCGCACCGAGAATCCGC
>VYCW01000135.1:1976-2506 GCA_009843735.1 Acidimicrobiaceae bacterium
CAATCTCGGGTGAGTTGTGTGTCGCATACGCCCAGAAATCGCACCGAGAATCCGCGGCGGCGCCGGGCTGCCGGAGTGCGAGTGGCGTTAGCGTGGACGGCCCGCAAGGAGTGGAGGTGTGATGCCCATCAATCCCGACGCGGCCGGGGCCGTGGGAGAAGAGACCGAGATCAGCTGGACCTCCAAGGACAGCCTGCTCTACGCCCTCGGCGTGGGGGCGGGAGCGTCCGACCCCACCGGCTTCGAGCTGGAGTTCACCACCGAGAACACCCGCGACGTCCCCCAGCGGGTGCTGCCCACGCAGGTCGTGGTGATCGGCCCCAGCCGGATGCCCGACTACGGCGACTTCAACCTAGCCGCGCTGCTGCACGGCGACCAGCACATCGAGCTTCATCAGGAGATCCCGCCCGCGGGCTCCGCGGTGGCCCAGTCCCGGGTGGCCGGCATCTACGACAAGATCAAGGCCGCGCTGGTTGTGCTGGAGACCAACGTCCGCAGCCACGACGGCGAGCCGATGTGGACCAGCCGGG
>VYCW01000094.1 GCA_009843735.1 Acidimicrobiaceae bacterium
CCATGTCGCCGCCGGTGTTGTCGAGTTCGGTGGTACCGCAGGTGCTGCAGATCGTCGGGATCTGCAGTTCGTGCACCGTGTCGAAGATGGCGATCATCCCATCGGACTCGATCCCGCCCAACGCGTGGATCCCGTCGACCTCGGTCAGCTCGGCGAAGCCCGATACCGCGCCCTCGGGCGTGGATCCGTTGTCTTCCACGACCAGTTCGACGCTGCGGCCGAGCACGCCGCCGCCCGCATTGAGCTCCTCGACGGCCACTTCCGCCGCGGCCAGAGCCCAGTGGCCCCAGGGTCCGTAGTCCCCGGACTGTCCGTTGAGGAAGCCGTACTTGACGGGCCCCTCCTCGGCAGCATCGCCGCTATCACCGCTGCAAGCTGCGGCGGCCACGAGGCCGACCGCGAGCAGCGCCACGAGTACGCGCTTCACTGTTTTTCTCCTTCCGGATACCGGGTCGAGACGACCCAGCCGACATCTGCTAGCCCATAGCGTGGCACTAATTCCGCCGTCTAGCCACACCCGGAGACAAATTGTCTGACAGAAGGATGTTTCGAGATTGGTCTGAACTGGACTACACGACGGCTACTGCCGCCAATGCACTCGGCGTCGACGCCCTCGACGGGTTCCTGGCGCGCCGCCATGACGGCCGGCTCGGAACGATTCGATCCGACGGCTGGCCGCACGTGACACCGATCTGGTTCCTTTGGGAGGAGTCGCTGCTCCGGTTCTCGCTCGGAGCCAGCCGGCTGCACCTTTCCAACCTCAGGAGCGACGCCCGAGCGACATTCTGCGTGGGCGAGGATCTTGAGCGCGACGGCTCGGGCCGCGGGACGATCGCGGCGGTGGCCTTCGGGCGGGCGACCATCACGACGATGGAGGACGACGAGGCCTTCGTGCGCGCCATGACGGAGGCCGTCCTCGGACGCTACCGCCCCACCGACGAGTCGATCGTGTGGGCCGAGGACCGGGCCATCGTCACCCTGGCTCCCCACCGGTGGCTGACATGGGCGAGCCCGCCGACCGCTCCTGCGAGCTGAGCCCCGGCCCCGCCGGACCGTGGCCTCAGCCAGCAACAGGCTCGCCGTAGACCTCGAACAGGAAGGCGCGCAGGGCCGCATTGACCTGGTCGGGACTCTCGAGGTTCACGGTGTGGCCCGCGCCGGGGATCGGCACCAGGTAGGCCGAACCGATGGCCGCGACGGTGGTGCGGGCATCCTCGATCCCGATGGCCTCGTCCTCGAGTCCGTGTATGGCCACCGCCGGCACGTCGATGGTGGCCAGGCGTTCGCTGATGTCGTCCTGCATGAGCCAGGAGCACACCTCGTGGTACACGGCGTCGCCGCGGTAGGCCGCCCAGCGCTCCACCCAGTGCTGGACCATCTCGGGACGGTTGCCGCGGGTCGAGTCTGAGAAGCAGATCCGAGCCTCTTCCAGCGCGTGGTCGCGGCCAACCTGCGCCGCGCCGAGGAACCGACGGTAGTGCTGCTCCCAGTTGGACTGGTCGGCCTTCGAGTAGCTCAGGCCGCTGCTCGCGATCAGGGCCAGGCCGTCGATGCGGTCCGGATGGCGAAGCACGACCCGCAGCGCCATCCAGCCGCCCATCGACATGCCGGCGATCACGCAGCGCTCGATCTGCAGGCTGTCCAGCAGGCGGACGCAGTCGTCGGCAAGGTCGTAGAGGCTGTAGGGGCCCTCCCAGCGGGCGCCGCGGGCGCGGTGGTCGAAGGCCACCACCCGGTAGCGGTCGCCAAGGGCCTGAATCTGAGGCTCGAACATCGTGCGGTCCATCATCGAGCCGTGGCTGAAGACCACCGCGGGACCCCGGCCCGCCTCGTCGTAGGCCACGCCGGCGGCCTCTCCGGAGATCCTCGGTGCGGTCACTGGCGGCCTCCCGGCTCCTCGCCGCGTGCCCTGCGCCCGCAGCGACAGGGTCATACACTCCCGGCGTGGCCAAGAACAAGCCCCAAGTCGTGCCCCTGGCGTCGGTGGAGGTCAGAGCACCCGAGGACGCCCCCACCAAGGTCCGTATCGCCAGGATGATCACCAACGCCCGGTGCGGGTCCAAGATGCTGCTGGGCGTGGCGTGGGTGCAGCCCGGCGAGAAGACCAACCGCTGGTCGACCCAGGCCGACGACGAACTCGAGCCGAACGACCATCACTACGGCTACTTGGAGGAGGTCTACTTCATCCTCCACGGCAACTTCCGTCTGGAGTGGGACGAGGGGGTTCTCGAGTTCGGGCCCAACGACGCGGTCTACCTTCCGGCCGGCTGGCAGTACCAGCTCGAATGCGTGGGCGACGTGCCGGGCATGCTGGTCTACGGCTTCTCGCCCACACCCGAGTAGCCGCGGCGGCGGTCCCGGCAGCAGCGTCTCCGTCACCGACACGGCCAGGATCCACAAGTGAGATACGGGGTGACGCTCCAGGCCGTGGCCGAGCCGGCCGAGTTCGTGGAGCTGGTCCGCTGGATCGAGGGGCTCGGATACGACGACCTCTGGGTCGGCGACTCGTCGCTGCACTGCGGCGACGCCTACGTGTACGCCACGCTCGCCCTGCAAGCCAGCACCCGGCTCCGGGTCGGCACCTCGGTCACCAACCCTCTGACGCGCCACACCGGCATCACCGCCAACGTCTTCCGGTCGCTCGACCAGCTCGGTCCGGGACGGGTGGTCTGCGGGACGGGCGTCGGCGAGCGGCCGCTGATCGAGCTGGGCTTCTCCAGGGCCAAGCTGTCGACCCTCGTCGAGCACATGGACGCCATGCGGCGGCTCTGGCGGGGCGAGACCGTGGACGCCCGGATCGGGCGCCAGCGGCTGGTGTCATCGCACCTGCGGTCGGCTGCGGGCGCCATCCCGATCTTCGTTTCGGCCTCGGGTCCCCGCACGATCGAGACCGCGGGCCGCCACGCCGACGGCGTCCTGATGCTGGTGGGGCTCGGGCCGGAGCCGTTGGGGCAGGCTCTCGAACAGCTCCGGCAGGGACGGCGCGACAGCACCGTGGACCGCTTCGAGACCGCGTGCTGTCTCTACGGGGCGGTCGACGACGACGAGACGGAGGCCATCGAGTCGGCCAGGGCCATCGTGGCGTGGCTGGCCAAGGCGTCACCGCCGGCGGCACGGGCCGCGGGCATGCCCGAGGATCTGATCGAGGAGATCGACGCCAGCTACAGCGGTCGCGAGTTCCAGGAGGCTCGCCGAGCCGCCGCCGTCGTGCCCGACGCGGTCGTGCAGCAGGTGGCCTTCGCCGGTAACCGCCGGTATGCCGAGGAGAAGCTGGCCTTTCTCGAGTCGGCTGGGATCGACACCGTGAATCTCGGGCCGCTGGCCGCGGATCCTCGCCCGACAATCGAGGCCGTGGCCGAGATCGCGGGGCTGGAGCCGACCGGTTGACCGAGTGCTGCTCGGCGGGCGGCATGGCCATCGGGGCAAGCGTCTGACATATAGTTGCACCGTCGCAAGGCGGAGCCATAGGGGGAGGCCATGAGCAACGCACTACGCCAGTACTGGCATCCGGTAGCCGCTGTCGAGGAACTCGACGGCGGTCCTATCAGGACCACGCTTCTCGACGAGGACTTGGTCGTGTTCCGTTCGGGCACTGAGATTCACGCTCTGCAGGACCTGTGCATACACCGGGGCACGCCCCTGTCGCTGGGCTCGGTGAACGCCGACGGCTGCATCGTGTGCCCCTACCACGGCTGGACCTACGACACCAGCGGCAAGTGCGTGCACATCCCGTCGCAGCCGCCCGACCGGCAGCGGATCCCGTCGCAGGCGAGGGTGCCCGCCTACCGGACCGCCGAGCACTACGGGCTCGTCTACGTGGCCTTGGAGGAGCCGGTCGCTCCGGTGCCGGACTTCCCCGAGTATTACGACGACGGGTTCCACATGATCAGGCCGGGCGAGTGGACGTGGAACGCCAGCGCGGCCCGTTTCGTGGAGAACGCCATCGACACCTCGCACCTGCCGATCGTGCACCCGGGCCTGCTGGCCGACCCGTCGGCCACGGTCATCGCCCCCTTCGACATGGAGGAGACCGACCGGGGATACGCCTTCTCGGCCAGGCGCCACGACGTCGACGAGGCCATGTTCGGCGACGCCGACGAGCTGGTCACCCAGAAGACCTGGGTGGAGATCCCCTTCAGCTGGCGCCTGCTTATAACTGCCGAGTCCCAGAGCACAGTGGTGTTCATCGCCAACCAGCCGGTCTCGCTCAAGAAGGTCCGCTTCTGGGAGTACGTCGGCATCAAGGGCAGTCAGGACCAGACCGACGAGGAGATCATCGCCTTCCACCAGAAGGTGATCGAGCAGGACCGCCACATCGTCGAGAACCAGAGGCCCGAGATGCTGCCGCTGGACATCACCGCCGAACTGCACCTCCGAGTGGCCGACGAGCCCGCCCTCGAGTACCGGCGCCGCCTGGCCGCAGTGGCCGGCGCCGAGTACGCCTGAGGGTCCAACCCGCAGAGCACATCAAGCAAAGGAGCGCTTCCCCATGCCGACTGCCATGAGCCTGGAGTGGCCCACCGACGACTTCAGCCGGATCCCGTTCGCGGCCTACCTCGACGAGGACATCTACGTCGAGGAGCAGGAGCGGATCTTCCGGGGCCCGGTCTGGTCGTACCTGGCCCTCGAGGCCGAGATCCCCAACACCGGCGACTTCATCACCACCTACGTGGGCGACACGCCGGTGCTCGTCAACCGACAGCGGGACGGCCAGGTCTCGGCGTTCGTGAATCGCTGCATGCACCGGGGCTCGATGCTCAAGCGCGAGTGCCGGGGCAACGCCACCATGCACACCTGCCTCTACCACCAGTGGGCGTACGATCTGACCGGCCAGCTGCGCGCGGTGCCCTTCGCCAAGGGGCACATGGGCCGGGGCGGCCTGCCGCCGGACTTCGACATCAAGTCGGTGAAGCTCACCTCGATGCGGGTGGAGAGCTACCAGGGTGTGCTGTTCGGGACGTTCTCCGACGAGACCGAGCCGCTGGTCGACTACCTCGGCGACAACGTCCGGGCCGAGCTCGACCGGGTCTTCAACCGGCCCATCAGCCTGCTCGGATACCAGCGCCAGCGCATCCTCGGCAACTGGAAGCTCTACAACGACAACGTGCGAGACCCGAACCACGGGGCCCTGCTGCATATGTTCCACGCCACCTTCGGCCTGTACCGGCCCACCCAGCGCGGCGGGGTGAAGATGGACGATCGTCACCGCCACAACATCAGCTACTCCATGATGGGCACCAGCGACGACGAGGCCGACGCCGAGGCGTTCGCAGGAACCCAGAAGGTCTTCGACAAGGGATTCCGGCTCGAGGACCCGTCCATGCTGCAGTACGACAAGGAGTACCCCGACGACGTGTCGCTGACCATCCTGTCGATCTTCCCCAACATGGTCATGCAGCAGATCACCAACAGCCTCTGCACCCGCCAGATCCAGACCCGCGGCCCCGGCGAGCTGGAGCTGTACTGGACCTACTTCGGCTATGAAGACGATGACGAGAAGATGACTCAGCATCGCCTCAACCAGGCCAACCTGGTCGGTCCGGGCGGGCTGATCTCGATGGAGGACGGCGAGGCGGTCGAGATGGTCCACCGAGCCGTCAAGCGCGAGCAGGACGAGCACGGCATCGTCGAGATCGGCGGCAAGGGCGAGATCGCCGACCACGACTACCTGGTGACCGAGATCCCGATCAGGGGGTTCTGGTCGTACTACTACGACCTGATGGGCATCGAGGCGGAGCAGGCGGCCTGATGGGTGCTTCCGGCGAGCGCGACGCCGTCGTGGCGTTGATGATCGACTACGTCCACCTGATCGACGAGGACCGGCTGGAGGATTGGGTCGAGCTGTTCACCGACGACTGCACCTACAAGATCCTGTCGCGGGAGAACGTCGACGCCGGCTACCCGCTGGAGCTCCTGTCGTGCCACAACAAGGGCATGCTGCGCGACCGGGTGGTGTCGCTGCGGGAGGCCAACCTGTACAACCTCCATACCGACAAGCACGTGCTCGGCATGGTCCGGACGAATCAGGAGAGCGACGGCGCGTGGACTGCGCAGGCCAACTTCTCGGTGTACCAGTCGACCCTGGACGGCGAGTCCGACCTGTTCGCGGTCGGGACCTACCGCGACCGGGTGGTCTTCGACGACGGCCGGCCGCTGTTCGCGGAGAAGATCGTCGTCAACGACACCTTCGCGGTGGCCAGGATGCTCTCGACCCCGATCTGAGCCGGGGTCCGAGCGGGGCCGTTTCCGGCTCGGCTACTCCTGCCAGCGCTTGTAGCGGGGGTCGTCCTCGAAGAAGGCCCGGTACATGCCGTCGAAGGCCAGCCACTGGAGGTCGATGCTGCGCCGCACCGCGTTCCAGACCCGGGTGCGGGTGTAGTCGTCGTTAGCGTAGCGGCGCACAATCGCCGGCCCGATGTCGCCGTGGTCCTCCTCGATCTCGGAGGCGTGGATCTCCCAGTACGTCAGACCCTCGGAGCCCTTGGTGTAGCCGTAGTCCTTCACGAACGACTCGATGAGCATGTCGTTGCGCTTGGCCGAGGCGCCCTCGATGAAGGCGATACCGGCGATGGCCGCGATCCAGTCGCCCTTGAACGCGTTGAAGTATCGCCACTGCTCGAACGCGGCCGTCTCCGGGATGGCGTCGGTGGCCATCATCTCCTCCGCCGACAGGCCCAGCGTCGCGCACCAGTTGAAGTAGATCTGGAGGTGGTGGCCGGTGCCGGAGTGGCTTCCGGTGGCCTCCTCCATCAGCACGTCGCCGAACCAGAGGTGCTCGATGTCGGGGTCGCCCTCGGGGGCGTAGGCGTACACCGCGCAGTGCGGCCGCGGGTTGGGCTTGGGCCCGACGAAGAAGAACTGCCGGGCGAATCCCCGCAGGGACTTGCGGGAGGCGTTCCCCTCGCAGATGGCGCTGACCAGCGGGTGGAACTTGATGTGCTCGGCCTCGACGGTCTCGTCGATGCGTCGCAGGAGGTCGTCGGTTTCTGCAGACATGGGGCGGCACCATAGCGGTACCGGCAAGCACGCCCATTGTCGGGCTGCACCCTTGGGCGCTGCCCGGTTCGACTAGCCGCGCAACTCGACGCCGTCGAGGGGTTCGTCGCCGAGGCGGCCGGCGAGGAACTGGGTGACGATGGCGTTGAACGTGTCGGGCCGCTCGAAGTAGGGGGCGTGGGCGGCGTCGTCCATGATCGCCAGGCGGGAGCCGGCCAGCAGCTCGTGGGCAGCCTCGCCCATCGCCAGCGGGAAGCCCAGGTCCTGGCGGCCCCACACCAGCAGGATCGGCACGTCGCCGGCCACCGCGGCCAGCCGCTCGCCCACGACGTGGTCGTCGATGTGGTTGGCGAAGTAGTCGGAGATGCGCTCGAAGGACTCGGCCGCCCCCGGCGAGTTGTTGATACGGACCTCCTCGCGGTGCAGCTCCGCGGTGACGAGGCTGTCGTCGTGAAGCACGCTGTGGAGCTTGCGGTCGACCATCTCGGGTGAGGTGTCGCCGATCAGGCCAGCGGTGCGCTCCCGGGCCTCCTGTCCTATCGGAGCCATGCCCAGAGTGCCGACGAGCACGAGTCCGGCCACTTTCTCGGGGATCTCGCAGGCCACGGTGGCCAGGATGTGCCCGCCCAGCGAGGTCCCGACCAGGTAGAGGCGGTCCGATCCGACGTCGTCGAGCACGGCGCGGGCGAACATCGCGTAGTTCGGCACCGAATGGGTGAATCCGGTGCCTTTGGCGGCCAGGCCGTGGCCGGGAAGATCGATTGCGAACGCGTGGTACCCGGCGTCGGCGAAGCCCTCGAGGTTTAGACGCCAACGATCGGCGCGGGCTCCTACACCGTGCACGAGCAGCATCGTCTTGTCGCCCCGGCCTGCCTCGAGTACGCGGGTCAGGGTGCCGGCCGCGCCGAGTGGGTACTGGATCATGGCGCGTGCCACCTCCGGGGGATGCAAGCCAACGCGAACGTTGTCAGTTCGATTCTTGGGCAGCTGTGGTAGCGAGGTCGTCGAGTTGGGCCAGCAGCTCGCGCTCGCCGTCGGAGTCGAAGTCGCGCGGGTCCGGCTGGGCCGCGCCGCCCCCGTTGAAGACCAGGTCGTAGGTGATGTCCGACGGGCAGATGTGCTGGGCCCGGTCGAAGGGCCGGCGCTGGGCCAGCACCTCGTCGTCGAAGACCTGGACCTCGCCGCGCAGGATCACCGTCTCGATGCGCTTCTTGTCGCACAGCACCCGGATGTCGGCCAGCGGGTCGCCGTCGACGACGATGATGTCGGCGCCCTTGCCGGCGACCAGCGAGCCGACGTCGTTCTCCTCGCCCAGCACGATCGCGCAGTCGTGGGTGGCCGCCTTTATGGCCTCCAGCGCGCTCATCCCCGCGTAGCGCATCAGCAGCTCGAGCTCCCGTGCGTGCCAGTCGCCGTAGGGGGTGGCCGCGAAGCCGGTGTCGGTGCCGGTGATGATGGGCACCCCCGCCTTGCGGGCCTTGTTGAGGCACCCCGCGGTGTCGTCGAGGAGGCGCGTATAGGCGCTGCGGGTCTCGGCCGGCACCCCGGCCGCCTGCCCGAACTCGCCCAGGTTGCCCAGCAGCAGCAGCGCCGGCGCCAGCGGGATCTGCGAGTCGGCCAGCCGCTCGATGGTGTCGTCGCGCAGGGTGTTGCCGTGCATGATCCAGTCGAGCTCGGCGGCCACCGCGGAGTCGACGTTGTTGGAGCCCCTCGCGTGCATGGTGATGCGCTTGTTGAGCCGGTGGGCGGCATCGGACATCGCCTTGACCTCATCACGCGAGAACGCCTCGAAGTCGCCGAGCACGCTGTCGCCGATCTTGATGAGGTCCACACCGTTCTTGACCTGGTGACGGACCTCGGTGACCATCTCGTCGGCGGTGTTGACCACCTTGCCGATGCTGGAGTCGGGCACTCCCACCGACGACGGGTACCAGTCGCTGATGCCGTTGCTGGTGGACAGGAACCGCCCCGCGGTGGTCATGCGGGGGCCCTGAATCAGGCCCTCGGCGATGCCCTCGCGGATGCCGACGCCGATGAAGTAGCTACCTCCGGGATCGGAGATCCCCGTCACCCCGGCCCTCAGGACCTTGGTCACGTTCCACGCCGACCGCAGGGTGCGCAGCTCGTGGCTGGTGTAGAGGTCCTGCTCCTCCTGCATCCGGGTCTCGCCGAAGGACGTATGGCAGTGGGCGTCGATCAGGCCCGGCATGACCGTTTTGCCGGTGGCGTCGATGCGCACCACGTCGTCGCCGCGGGGGATCATGTCCTCGCCGATTCCGGCGCCGACGGCCTCGATCGTGTCGTCCTTCACCAGCACCGTGCAGCCCTCGACCGCGGGCGCGCCGGTGCCGTCGATCACAGTTCCGCCGCTGATCAGGATCCACGAACTCATGGTTGCCTCCTGAGTGCTGGGATGCCGTCTGCGACCATACCCCGGCAGGCGTGCGGGGACCGATTCGGGAACCGCCCGGACGGACCCGCGTATCGTCACGTTGCCGGGGCGCGGTGTGATAATGGGTCTATGGCCTCCCAGCAACAGATGTCCAGACTTCCAATGCTTGCCGAGCGCGAGGGACTCAGCGACACCCAGCAGGCGGTGTTCGACTGGATCGTCCAGAGCCGGGGCACGATGATCCGCCCCTACGAGGTGATGCTGCACGTTCCCGAGATGGCCCGGCCCGCGGCCGAGCTCGGCCACCAGATCCGCTACGAGGGCGGGCTGAGCGACCATGACCGCGAGCTGGCGATTCTCACGGCGGCCACGGCCCACTCATGCCCATTCGAGTGGGACTCCCATGTGGGGTTGGCCCGATCGGCCGGCGTAGCCGATGCCACCATCGACGCCCTGCGCGACGGCAACGGCGCCGTCGGGTCGCCCGACGATGTGATCGTCGGCTTCGTGCGGGAGATGTGCGCCACGGCCAGGGTTTCCGACACCGCTTACGCGGCGGCCTCAGAGCTCCTGGGCACCGCCGGGGTGGTGGAGTTGACGACGCTGGCGGGCTACTACACCATGCTCGCCTTCGCCATCAACCTCGCCGATCCCGAGGATCCCGGTCAGTCATGACCGTGCGGGGGCTGGACCACATCGTGCTGAACGTGGCCGACGCCGAGCGGTCCATGCGCTGGTACCGCGACCGGCTCGGGTTGGAGCCGGAGCGGTACGAGGAGTGGAAGGCGGGCGACGCGCCGTTCGTGTCGGTCCGCATCGACGAGGGCACCATCATCGACCTGTTCGAGACCGAGCGGAGCGGGGAGAACCTGAACCACTTCGCGCTGTGGGTCACCGGCGACGTGGAGTCGATCGTGGCCCACCCCGACGTGGAGCTGGTGCGCCGGGCGCCCCGGGTCTTCGGGGCCCGGGGATGGGGCTCGGCCGTCTATGTCCGTGACCCCGACGGCAACGAGGTCGAACTCCGGCAGTACGACGTGTAGGGGCCGAGGTCAGGCCAGGCCGGCGAAGTCGACCTGGTTGGTGGTGAACCAGGCCATGAAACCGTGGTCGGCGACCATGTTGTGGCCGTTCATGGCCGCGCTGGCGTCCGAGCCGAGCATCACCAGGGTGCGGGCGATGTCGACCGGCGTCAGGATCCCCGCCGACTGGTCGACCATCCAGTCGATGACCTTCTCGGTCATGTGGCGGCGGAAGTCGTGCAGCAGGGGAGTGTCGATCACGCCCGGGCAGACGCTGTTGGTGCGCACCCCGTAGTCGAGGTAGCTGCTGCGGGAGCCGTGCATGGTCCACACCTGGGCCACCTCCTTGGAGAACTCGTAGGGGGCGGGGTCGACCAACTCGCCGTGCTCCGCGATCCAGGCCAGGGCCTCGTCCCAGCCGTCGATCTCGATCAGCTCCAGGATCTCAGCCAGGTGCTGGGGCCAGCGCTGTCCGGCGACCGACGCGGTGTTGACGATGGCCCCGCCCCGGTTCATGGTGGGCAGCAGCCCCTCGCCGAGGCGGCGCAGCCCCAGGTAGTTGACCCGCATCACGAAGTCCGAGGAGTGCACCCCGGCCACGCCCGCGTTGTTGAACAGCACGTCCACTCCCGGGCCTATGGCCTCACAGGCGGCGTCGATCGAGTCGGGGTCGCTGAGGTCGGCGGCGACGTACGCGGTGGCCGGGCCGGTGGGCTCGTTGACGTCGAGCACGGTGAGGTTGTCGCAGCCCGCCCCGGCCAGCAACTCCACCGCGGCCGCGCCGACGCCGCTGGCGCCCCCGGTGAGCACCACCTTCTTGCCGGCGTAGCTGAACAGGTCCGGTGAGGATGCGGGCACGGTGCGACTCCTTGCTGTCTCGGCGGGGTGAGCAGTCCGGTCAGGCTGGGGTGAAGGCTAGGTGGGCCTCGAGCAGGCCGTGGACGAAGGCGTTGGGCATCTCCACCTGCGGTGTGCCCTCGATGCGCTCGATGCGGTCCACCCGCTCAAGCAGGCGCTCGAAGAAGACTTGGATCTCCAGGCGGGCCAGGGCCGCGCCCAGGCAGAAGTGGGTGCCAAAGCCGAACGCGATGTGGTTGTTGGGGCTGCGGGCCACGTCGTAGGTCTCGGGATCCGCGAAGTGAGCCGGATCGCGGTTGGCCGACGGGTACATCATGACCACTTGCTGTCCCTTGCGGACCGTCTGGCCGCCCAGCTCCGTGTCGGCGGTGGCCGTGCGGCACATGTTGTGGATGGGAGTGACCCAGCGGATGAACTCCTCCACCGCGACCTCCAGGTCGGCTCCCGCCTTGAGAGCGGCCCAGGCGTCGGGACGGTCGGCCAGGTCCAGCAGGGTGCGGGCGATCACGGTGCGGGTGGTCTCGGCCCCGCCGTCGAGCAGCAGCAGCGAGTCGGAGACGATCTGGTCCAGTCCGAACGGCGAGCCGCCCACCATCCCACGCTGGTCGGACTCGACCTGGATCCATCGGGACATCAGGTCACCGGCCGGGCATCCCTGCTTGGTGGTGTACAGCTCGGTGCAGGCCACCGCGAACTCCAGAACGGCCTCGACGCCTTCCTGGCTGCGGTACCGGGGACCACCGCCGGTGGCGATGGAGGCTTCCGACCAATGCTTCAGCTTGGGCCACAGGTCGTCGTCGTAGCCGAGCAGCAGGCCGATCATCTTGGCCGGCAGGGGAGCGGCCAAGTCGTCCACGATCTCGGCGCGGCCCCGCTCGAGCACCGGGTCGAGCAGCCCGTCGACGGTCTCGGTGACGTGGCCCCGCCACCGCTGCACGGCCCTGGGCGTGAAACGCCGCGACACCAGTGAGCGGCGGGCCTGGTGTAGGGGGTCGTCGGTGCCGATGATCGACTGGTCGGCCGGGAGGTTGGGCCGGTATCCGCCCTTCTCCCTGTCGGAGCTGATGAACAGGAGCTTGTCCTTCTCAACCTCGACGATGTCGTCGTAGCGGGTGAGCACCCACAGCTCGTTGATGTCGTCCCAGTGGCACGGCGAGTTGTCCCGCAGCCACGCGTACCGGGAATAGGGGTCGTTGACGTAGAAGTCGCCGTCGAGGATGTCGAGGGGCCGGGGATCGACGGGTGTGATCGCCATCGCCGGGTCATCCTAGGTTGGGTAATGCTTACGGGAACAGGCTGCTCAGTACGGTCCACAGCAGCACGAGGCCCGCGATGGCGATCGGTCCGGGGATGGCGATGATCAGGGCCCAGGTCAGGTAGCGCACCCAGGCGGGACGGTCGGCGAATCGGCGCTGGTGGAAGGCGGCGTCAAGGCGCTCGGCCTCGGTGTCGGGCCGCTCCAGGCCGAGCAGCTCGGCCGCGGGATCAGCGATCTCGGTACGCACGACCAGCACGGCGAGACGGTTGGTGACGTGGTGGGGAGCGACCTCGATGGCGGGATCCACCAGCACTGCGGCCTCGTACCCCGCCTCGTTGAGCCGGGCCGCGGCCACGTTGGCCTCCCAGCGGGTGGCGTACTCGGCGATGGGCACCATGCCCGGAAGCGGCCTCACCCCCATATCGTGCCCGCTCCGGAGGCCGAGCGGGCAGCACTCCCGCTGTCTCATGGCCGGCGATAGCGTGCCGACTGGTGAGCCCGGCCGTCGCGGTGCGCGATCTCGTGAAGGACTACGGCGCGGTCCGGGCCATTGACGGCGTGTCGTTCGAGGTTGAGCGGGGCGAGGTGTTCGCCCTGCTGGGGCCCAACGGGGCGGGCAAGTCCACCATCGTCGAGATCCTGGAGGGGCACCGCACCCGGAGTTCGGGCGCGGTCAGCGTGCTGGACACCGACCCCGCCGCGGCCGGGCCGTCGTTCCGGGACCGGATCGGCATCGTGCTGCAGACCTCGGGCATCGACCCGGAGCTCACGGTGCGCGAGGCCATCGACTTCTACGGCGCCGCCTACTCTCGCCCGGTCCCCTCCCAGGATCTGATCGAGCTGGTGGAGCTGGGCGAGAAGGCCGACGCCCGCATCTCCACGCTGTCGGGAGGGCAGCAGCGGCGCATCGACATGGCTCTCGGGCTGGCCGGCGACCCCGACGTGGTCTTCCTCGACGAGCCGACTACCGGCTTCGACCCCGCGGCCCGCCGGCGGGGGTGGGAGCTGGTCGAGCGGCTCGCTTCGGAGCAGCGGGCGGTGCTGCTCACTACCCACTACCTCGACGAGGCCGAGAACCTGGCCGACCGGGTGGCCGTGCTGGCCCGGGGCCGCATCGTCGCGGAGGGCACCCCGGCCGAGCTTCGAGCACGGGCCGGCTCCGCGCTGATCCGCTTCGTAGTGCCCGACAGGGCCGAGCCGGTGCCGGACCTGTTCGCACCAGTCTCGGGGGACATCATCGGCCGCGGCCGCTATGTCGAGATCACCACCGACGCCCCCACCGCTGATCTGGCCCATCTCACCGCGTGGGCCGCCGCCCGGGGCATCGAACTCGAGGGACTGACCGTCTCGACCCCGAGCCTGGAGGACGTCTATCTGGGGCTCGTGGACGGCGACCGCGGCGGTGACGACGTGACCGGCAGCGACTCATGAGATCGCTCTGGCGGGGTGCACGCCACCAGAACCGGATCTTCTGGCGCACGCCGGTGGCCGCCTTCTTCACCCTGGTGTTCCCGATCCTGATGCTCGTGCTGTTCACGGCCATCTTCGGCAACGACGCCTTCGACACCGTCTACGGCCGGGTCAACAGCAGCCAGTTCTACACGCCCGGCCTCGCCGTCTTCGCGGCAGCCTCGTCCACTTACACAGGGATAGGCATCAACCTGGCCAGCCGGCGCGAGCTCGGCATCCTCAAGCGGGTCCGGGGCACGCCCATGCCGCGCCGGGCCTACCTCGGCGGCGTGGTGCTGTCGGCAGTGTGGATCGCGGCGCTGGGGGTCACCGCCATGGTCGTGCTCGGCGTGGTCGCCTACGGTGTGAACGTCGAGGCGGCCAAGGTTCCGGCCATGCTGCTGTCGTTCGGGGTCGGCTCGGCATCGTTCGCTGCGCTCGGCCTGGCCCTGGCCTCGCTGGCCCGATCGGTGTCGATGGCCGTTCCGATCGCCAACGCCACCCTGCTGCCGATGGCGTTCATCTCCAACATCTTCGTGCCCTTCGGCAGCGAGACCCCCGGCTGGCTGGATCTGCTCGGGGACATCTTCCCGCTCAAGCACTTCGGCCTGGCCTTCGGCGAGGCCATGAACCCGCTGTCGTCGGCGCCGGCGGTCGAGTGGCACCGGCTCGGCGTGCTTGTCCTATGGCTGGCAGCCGGCGCCGCAGTGGCTGCCTGGCGGTTCAGCTGGGATCCGCCCGTGACCGCCGGCCGGACATCCCGACGCCGCACCCGACCCGAGCCCATCTAGCCTCGCCGGATGGTCGCTTACGACGAGTTCGGGCTGTTCGCTGAGAACGCAGCCGAGTACGGGATCGAATGGACCGGCCCTCCCACCGTTCGCCGGGAGTCGGTGGAGCTGCCGTCGGGGCTTCGATTGTCGGCCCTGGTGTGGGGCACGGCCGAGCCCGAGCTGGTGCTCATCCACGGCGGCGCCCAGAACGCCCACACCTGGGACACGGTGGCCCTGGCGCTTGGAAGGCCGCTGGTAGCCGTGGACCTGCCCGGCCACGGGTACTCCGACCACCGGCCGGCCCACGACTACGGGCCGGCGTCGATGGCCGGCGACGTGGCTGCGGCGATGGAGGCCCTAGCACCGAGGGCCGAGGCCGTGGTGGGCATGTCGCTGGGCGGCCTCACCGCCATCTGCCTCGCCGCCAATCACGGCCATCTCGTGCGGCGACTGGGGATCGTGGACGTGACGCCGGGCACCGACCACAAGAAGGCCGAGCCCATCATCGCCTTCATCGACGGCCCCCAGCACTTCGACAGCTTCGAGGCGATCCTGGAGCGCACCATCGAGCACAACCCGACCCGCAGCGAGCAGTCGCTGCGCCGGGGCGTGCTGCACAACGCCCATGAGATGGACGACGGTCGCTGGACCTGGAACTACGACCCTCTGCGGGACTGGAAGGCGGGCGGCGGCGCCGAGGTCGCCTTCGACGGCCTGTGGGAGAAGGTCTCACGCATCGTTGCGCCCACAGCGCTGTGGCAGGGCGGGGCCTGGAGCGTCGTCGACGACGCCGACGTGGCCGAGTGGACGCGGCGGCTTCCCGAGACCGTCCACGTGGTGGTCGAGGGCGCCGGCCATTCGATCCAGGGCGACCGGCCCCGTGAGTTGGTCGCTCTCATCGAGGGCTTGCTGGCCCGACCCAGCGTCGCTCCCGGCTAGTCCGGATCCGTGTAGCCGGACTCGTCGAAGAGGTATCCGCCGGGGGTCATCTCCAGCCGGTGACGGGGCCCGGGCACGGAGGCGTCGCCGGTTGCGTAGCCGGCGTCGCCGTGCCACATCGACACCGGTCCGTGCTCCCCGGTGCCGAGCCGAGGCTCGTAGTGGCGGGGCCGGCGACGGCTCAGGCCGTCCAGCGCGTCGGCCACCGTGGGATAGCCGCTGAGGGTGTGCAGCGTCACCCACGTCGGGGCGATCAGCTCGATCTCTCCCGCGTCGCGGCGCCGGATGGCCCCGGCCGGGGTCATCCACTCGTGGTGGGTTATCTCGCCGTCGTCGATGGCCACCTCGGCCGCCGGGGCCCGAGTCGCGAAGAACCAGGTGGCGAAGCGCTTGGGGGCGATCGGCGGCGGGATCCAGTACGAGAAGTGCACCAGGCTGGCCGCGTCGAGTGAGATGGTAGCCTCCTCCCGGGCCTCCCGGGCCGCGGCGTTGCGAGCGGCCGTGACCAGGTCGCCGGAGCTGTCGAAGTCACCGTCGTCGATCCGGCCCCCGGGGAACACCCACATCCCGCCGAAGGCGATGCGGGAGTTCTTGCGCAGCATCAGCGACTCCATGCCCTCGGGGCCGTCCCGCAGCACGACCACCGTGGCCGCCGGGATGGCGGGCGACTCGCCGTCTCGCTCGAACTGCTCGCGCCACTCCTCGAAGAGCAGCATCTCGCGATCGAACGCTGCCCGGGACCCGGCGCCGCCTTCGTGTGCGGGGGTCTGCGTCACTTGATTGCGCCGTCCGCTCTCAGCTCATCGATCCGGTGGCCCCATCCCAGCTCTGCGAGCACTTCGTCGGTGTGCTGGCCGTGGGCGGGTGAGGACGGCTCGCGCAGCTCGGCCGGTGTGGACGAGAACCGGGGGGCGGGCCGGGGCTGGCGGATACGGCCCATGTGCGGATGGTCGTGCTCGGTGAAGATCTCGTTGTGGACGGCCTGCGCGTCGGCGGCGATGTCCTCCACGTCGAGCACGACCCCGAACGGGACCTGGTGACGGTCGAGTGCTTCCACCGCCTCGGCCAGGGGCATGGTGGCCGCGGCCGCGTGCACCGCCCGGAACACCTCACTGGTCTGGGGACGGTTCCTCTGGCGGTCGGTCATGGTGGCCACCCGCGGGTCCGAGGAGTCCACCCCGACGGCCCGGGCCATGCCGTGAAACTCGGAGTCGGTCACGGCCGCCACCACCGCGTGGCCGTCGGCGAAAGCGATGGCCCGCTGGTGAGCGGAGAACGACTGGGCCAGGTGAGGCTGGTCGTTGTCGAGCGCCACCTCGTGGGCGGCCGAGTCGGCGAACAGGAACCCCACCGCGGCGTCCAGCATCGCCAGCTGCACATGCTGGCCGCCGGCGCCCCGCTCCCGGGCGAACAGGGCCGACGTGACTGCCTGAGCGGCCGTGTAGGCGGTGATCTTGTCGGCCGCGGCCTGGCGCAGGAAGCGGGGAGACTCGTCGTTGATGCCGGTCTGGTTGCCCACCAGCCCGGACTGGGCCTGGATGACCGAGTCGTACACCCGGCGGTGCGCGTAGGGGCCGTCGGGACCGAATCCCGACAGCGAGAGGTAGACGATGTCGGGGTTGCGGGCCGAGACCGTGTCGTAGCCGAGACCGAGGCGCTCGATCACGCCCGGCCGCATATTCTGGACGAACACGTCGGCTCCAGCGCACAGCTCGAGGACGATGTCGCGGCCCCGGGGGTCGGTGCAGTCCACCGCGATCGAGCGCTTGCCCCGGTTGCACATCTGGAACAGGGCCGATATCCCGCCGGAGGCAACGCCCACATAGCGGCCCTGGTCGCCGTAACCGGGTTCCTCGACCTTGACCACCTCAGCGCCCTGGTCGACGAGCAGGCTCACGGCCAGGGGGCCGGTCACCGCCACGGACATCTCGACGACGCGCACTCCGTGCAGCGGGCCGGACATTCTGCTTCCTCAAATCCTGCGGGTTCCGGAGCCGGCGTTCGTCCTGGCCCTAGCCGGACGAGGCCTGATCGGCAGGCTTGGCGGGCTCGGGGACGCCGTCGAACCAGCCGGCCTCCTCCACCAGCGAGCGGCTGCGCCAGCCCTCGTCCGTACGTACCAACTCGTGGTGGTACCAGCCCCCGGTGGCCCACATTCCGCTGTCGGGCAGCTTCAGCGGGTTGTAGACCATGGCGGTCACCTTGGCCTCGTCCCCGTCGATGGTGATGTCGATGTTGGAGATCATGTGCTGCATGGCCTCGAACATCGACATCACTTCGGAGAGGAAGCCGACGACGGTGTCGAGGTCGCCAGCAATGCCGCCGACCTGCGTGTAGTCGATGTGGGCGTCGGGGGTGAAGACGGTCCGGAACAGTTCCCAGTCCTGCCGGTCGACGGCCCGGGCGTAGCGGGTCAGCAGGTCGGTGATCTCGGCCCGGTCGATGAGGGTCTGCAGGTCCACCGCCCCACGATAGGGCTGACCGCCACCATTAAGGTGAGAGCATCACCACCTCTGAAGAGCAGCTAGCAGGTTGTCCCCTCGATCACGGAGCGCAGCGATGCCCCGCCGCCGGTGTCGACCTGTGGGACCTCGGCCTGTTCCAGCGCCAGGAGTACCACGAGGTCATGGAGCGGCTGCGAGAGGCCGATCCCGGCATTCACTGGGTGGACGAGGGTGACAGGGGTTCCGGCTACTGGGCCGTCACCCGCCACGCTCACGTCAAGGAGGTCAACCGGCGGGCCGACGTGTTCTCGTCCGGCCACAGCGGAGCGCAGATGCGCGATCTCGACCCGAATCGCACCGTGTCGGGCTCGGCGCGCCATCCGACGCTGGTCGACATGGACCCGCCCCGCCACACCCGCTATCGCAGGCTGGTCAACCGGGGCTTCACCCCCCGCATGATCGGTCTGCTCGAGGACTACCTCCAGAACCGCACCGACATCATCCTGGACAATGTCGTGGAGCGGGGCCACTGCGACTTCGTGCGCGACATCTCGGCGGAGCTGCCCCTTCAGGCCGTCGCCGATGTGATGGGCATTCCCGTCGAGGACCGGGCCAAGGTCTGCGACTGGAGCAACGCCCTGATCGGCCGCGCCGATCCCGAGTTCATCAAGACCCGCGAGGACGTCCTCCAGGCCGCGGCCGAGCTGTTCGGATACTCCCACGAACTCCAGACGGAGCGCCGCAGCACGCCCGCCGACGACATCATCACCACGCTGCTGGCCGCCGACGTCGACGGCGAGGCCCTGACCGAGGCCGAGTTCGACATGCTCTTCCTGCTGTTGTGCGTGGCCGGCATCGAGACCACCCGCAACGCGATCACATGGGGGATGATGGCCTTCTTCGACTTCGGTGACCAGTGGGAGAAGTTCGTGGCCGATCCCGACCGGTACATGGAGACCGCGGTGGAGGAGATCGTGCGCTGGGCCACCCCGGTGCTCCACTTCCGCCGCCAGGCCGTCTGCGACTACGAGCTGGGCGGGGTGAGGATCGCCGCGGGCGACAAGGTGGTCTTCTGGCACGCGGCCGCCAACCGCGACCCACGGGCCTTCGAGGACCCGTGGCGCTTCGACATCGAGCGCACCCCGAACGACCATGTCGGTTTCGGCGGGGGCGGACCGCACTACTGCCTGGGTGCCAGCCTGGCCCGCATGGAGATCCGCCTGATGTTCCGCGAGATCGCCCGGCGCA
>VYCW01000036.1 GCA_009843735.1 Acidimicrobiaceae bacterium
CGGTCACCTCCACGTACCAGCTGTTGATGGCCCGGTAGATGATGGGGGTGTCGGTCCGCCAGCAGTACGGATAGTTGTGCTCGTAGCTGTCGTGGCGGACGATCCGGTCCTGGGCCTTGAGGTGGCGAATGATGCCGGGGTTGGCCTCGAACACGTTGACCCCGGCCCAGTCCGACACCGGCTCCGTGAACCGGCCCCGGTCGTCGACGGGCACCGCGTCGGCGATGGCGATCCCGTTGGCCTCGCACACCTCCTGGTCCTCGGCCCCGAAGCCCGGCGCCATGTGGACGATCCCGGTGCCCTCGGCGGTGTCGATGAAGTCGGCGGCCAGCACCCGGAAGGCCTCGGTCCGGTGGGCGAAGAACTCGAAGAGCGGGACGTAACTCCGGCCGACGAGCTCGTCGCCGCGCACGGTGCCGACCCGGCGGGCGTCGGCGAGCTGAGCTTCGTAGGCGCCGACGGTGGCCTCGGCCAGCACGTAGTGGACGCCGCCCTCGGACATGACGGCGTAATCGATGGCCGGACCCACGGCAATGCCGAGATTCGACGGCAGCGTCCAGGGTGTGGTCGTCCAGGCGAGGAGCTTCATCGGTCCGGGGTCGCCGGGTTGGGCCACCAGGTCGAAGGCGACGGTGATGGCCGGGTCCTGGCGGGGCCGGGTGGCGTCGTCCAGACGGATCTCGAAGTTCGACAGGGGCGTCTCCGCGCCCCACGAGTACGGCATCACCCGGTAGGCCTCGTACACCAGGCCCTTGCGGTAGAGCTGCGAGAAGGCCCACATGACCGACTCCATATAGGGCAGGTCCATGGTCTTGTAGTCGTTGCCGAAGTCCACCCAGCGGGCCTGGCGGGTGACGGTGTCCTCCCACTCCCGCGTGTAGCGGACGACTGACTGGCGGCAGTGCTGGTTGAACTCGGCGATGCCGAAGGACTGGACGGCCGCCCGGCCCGAGACGCCGAGCTCGCGCTCGGTCTCCATCTCCGCAGGCAGCCCGTGGCAGTCCCATCCGAAGCGCCGCTCCACCCGGTTGCCCCGCATCGTCTGGTATCGGGGCACGACATCCTTCACGAAGCCGGTCAGCAGGTGGCCGTGGTGGGGCAGCCCGTTGGCGAACGGCGGCCCGTCGTAGAACACCCAGTCCCGCTCCGCGGGCCGGGCCCTCACTGACTCCTCGAAGGTTCCCTCGGCCTTCCAGCGGGCCAGCACCCGCTGTTCGATGGCAGGAAAATCGGGGCTTCCGACGGACGGGTAGGGGCCGTCGCGGCCTTCAGTCATGGCCGGTCAGGCTACCGGTGCTCGCTGGCCCGTCGTCCCGTCCGGCGGGTCCTGTCGTCGAGCCGCCACCCCCCGGCCTCGCAGGTCGCGCGGGTGTCACGGCCAGCGACGGCTGCCGAGCTAGCCGTCGTCGAGGCGGCGGCCGTCCTCTACCAGGTTGATCTCCCAGATCACCTTGTCGAGGGCGTCGGCCGAGGTGATGGTGGGGAACCTCAGAGGGTGCTCGTCGGTCACGCAGGTGGGCAGCGGCGACAGGATCGTCCACGGCGTGGGATGGGCGAACTGCACCACCGAGTAGCGGTCGCCGGTCTGGCCCTCGGTCGCCATCACCCGGTGAATCCCGGCGCCGATCACGCCGTTGGTGAGGTGCTCCAGCATCATGCCGGTGTTGATGATGGCGCTTCCCTCCGGCGGGACGGCGTCGACCCAGCCGTCGCCGGTGCGTACCTGCAAGCCGGGTGCGGTGGCCCTGGGAAGCATGGTGATGAGGTTGATGTCGCCGTGCTCGGCGGCCCACATGAAGCCGTCCGAGGGCGCAGTCTCCATGGGCGGGTAGTGGATCGCCCGGTTGAGGGTCGCTCCGTGCTCGAGCATGGCATCGAAGAACTCCTCGTGGATGCCCAGACCGACCGCGATCACCCGCAGCGCCCGGCGCTGGACGTCGAGCACGGAGGCGTGGAAGGAGAGCAGCAGCTCGGTGACGCCCGGCTGGTCGTCCTCGGGCAGGGTGGGCGGCCCGTAGCGGTGGGGATACCGCTGGCGCAGCGGGTGGCCCGGCGGCGCCGGCTCGCCCCAGTTGAGCATCTCCTTGAGGTCGGGGACGTCGGAGACGGCGGCCGTCTCGGTCATCATCGGCGTGTATCCGGTCTGGCCGTGGGAACCGGCCACGATGTAGCGGTCCTTGCGGTCCTGGGGAAGGCTGAAGAAGGCCTCCAGCCGCCCGTATGCCTCGTCGATCACGCCCGCGCCCAGATCGTGGGCCACGTAGACGAAGCCGGTGGCCAGGCTGCGCATCACGCCGTCCACCACCCCGGCCCGCTGGGCTTGATCGCCCCGCTCGAAAGCTGCCAGATCGACGTCGAGAATGTCCATCCGCGCAACGCTAGTCGCACACGGCGAGCAAGAAGCCCTGTTCAGCGGGGTAGCCGCGGCGCAATTTGACACGCGTGTAGTTACGGTGCTGTAATTCAGACTCCGAAGTTGTGGCCGGTCTTGAGCGGGGTCCACAGCTTGAGGGGCACCCGCTGAACACCGGCAAGAGGGAGGCGCACCGACGTGACGATGATCGAGGATCGGCTGACCACCGTCGCGGAGGCGCCTCCGGCTGCGTCCGCCTCGACGACGATGAGGGTGCGCAAGCGGAACGGCAATCTCGAGCCGGTCGACGTGAACAAGATCGTCAACGCGGTGGCCCGGGCGGCCGAAGGCCTGCTCGGCGTCGATCCGCTGACGGTCAGCACCCGCACTATCGCCGCCCTCGCCGACGGGGCGACCACCCGCGAGCTCGACCAGTTGAGCATCCGCACCGCGGCCGGGCTCATCGTGGAGGAGCCCAACTACTCGAAGCTCGCGGCCCGCATGCTGGCCACCTACATCGACAAGGAAGTCCGCAACCAGAACATCCCGTGGTTCTCCGAGGCCATGGAGACCGGATGCCGGCTCGGGCTGATCGGGGACGAGACCGCGGAGTTCGTGCGGGCGCACTCCCCCGCGCTGAACGCGGCCATCGACTCCGGCCGGGACCGCAACTTCGAGTTCTTCGGGCTGCGCACGGTTTACGACCGCTACCTGCTGCGCCATCCCGACACCCGGCTGGTGATCGAGACCCCGCAGTACTTCATGCTCCGCGTGGCCTGCGGGCTGAGCAAGAACCCCGACGAGGCCGTCGCGTTCTACGACCTGATCTCGTCGCTGGCCTACCTGCCGTCCAGCCCCACCCTGTTCAACTCGGGCACGATGCACCCGCAGATGTCGAGCTGCTACCTGCTCGACTCGCCCGAGGACTCCCTGGAGGGCATCTACCAGCGCTACACCGACATCGCCCGCCTCTCGAAGTACGCGGGGGGCATCGGGGTCGGCTGGCACCGGGTCCGCTCCAAGGGATCGCTGATCCGGGGAACCAACGGGCTGTCCAACGGCATCGTGCCGTGGCTCAAGACCCTCGACTCCTCGGTGGCCGCCGTCAACCAGGGCGGCCGGCGCAAGGGCGCGGCCTGCGTCTACCTCGAGACCTGGCACGCAGACGTCGAGCAGTTCCTGGAGCTGCGCGACAACACCGGCGACCACGCCCGCCGCACCCACAACATCAACCTCGCCAACTGGGTGCCCGACCTCTTCATGGAGCGCGTGGAGCTGGACTGGCAGTGGAGCCTGTTCGACCCCAAGAAGGTGCCCGAGCTCACCGACACCTACGGCGAGGAGTTCCGGGCCATCTACGAGCAGGCCGAGGCCGACGGGCGTTTCGAGGCGCAGGTTCCGGCCCGCCAGCTGTACACCCGGATGATGCGGACCCTGGCCGAGACCGGCAACGGCTGGATGACGTTCAAGGACGCCTCGAACGCCAAGTGCAACCAGACCGGTCCCGGAGCCACCGCCACCGGAGCCGGCACGGGCGGCGCCAACGCCAGGGACCGGGTGGTGCACCTCTCGAACCTGTGCACCGAGATCATCGAGATCACCAGCGAGCAGGAGACCGCGGTCTGCAATCTCGGGTCGGTGAACCTCGGGGCGTTCGTTCAGCGGGCCGCGGCCTCCAACGGCAGTGCCCCGGCGGGCTTCGACTTCGAGCGGCTCGGCGAGGTGGTCCGGCTGGTCGTCGGCTTCCTCGACCGCGTGATCGACATCAACTATTACCCCACCGACGAGTCCGAGGCCTCCAACCGGCGCTGGCGGCCGGTGGGCCTGGGCCTCATGGGCCTTCAGGACGTGTTCTTCAAGCTGGGGCTGGCCTTCGACTCGGACGAGGCCCGGTCGCTCAGCCGCCGCATCTCCGAGGAGATCTACTTCAACGCCCTGTGGGCCTCCAGCGAGCTCGCCGAGGCCAACGGCGCCCACCCCGGCTTCGCCGACACCCGGGCCGCGGCCGGCGACCTCCAGTTCGACCTGTGGAGTGCCGAACCGTCCGACGCCGAGCGCTGGGCGCCGCTGCGGGAGCGGGTCGCGAAGCACGGGCTGCGCAACTCGCTGCTGATCGCCATCGCCCCGACGGCCACCATCGCCGCCATCGCGGGCTGCTACGAGTGCATCGAGCCCCAGGTGTCGAACCTGTTCAAGCGCGAGACCCTCTCCGGCGAGTTCATGCAGGTGAACCGCTACCTGGTGGCCGAGCTAAAGGCCAGGGGCCTGTGGGACGACAAGATGATCGCCGAGGTCAAGAAGGCCGAGGGCTCGATCCAGCAGATCGAACGCATCCCCGCAGACCTGCGGGCCGTCTACCGCACCGCGTGGGAGATTTCGCAGCGCTCGCTCATCGAGATGGCCGCTGATCGGGGCGCCTTCATCGACCAGAGCCAGTCGCTCAACCTGTTCATGGAGGCCCCAACGATCGGGAAGCTTTCGTCGATGTACATGCACGCGTGGAAGCTGGGCCTCAAAACCACCTACTACCTGCGGTCGCGCCCAGCGACGCGCATCAACCAGACCACCACCGGCGGCAACGGCACGTCGCCCACCGACGCCGAGGCCGTGGCCTGCTCCTTGGAGAATCCTGAGACCTGCGAGGCGTGCGACTGATGGCCATAACCGACTTCGATCCTCATGATTTCCCGGGCCGGGACTCTGCCGTCCCCACCCCTCCCGCAGGCGTCCAGCCTGATTCGGAGGCCGAGGCCCGGCCCGGGCATCCCACACCCACATCGGCCAGATCCAACATCTTGGATCCCGGGTTCGACCTGACGCTCCGGCCGATGCGCTACCCGCAGTTCTTCGAGATGTACCGCGACGCGATCAAGAACACCTGGACCGTCGATGAGATCGACTTCTCCGACGACCTCGTCGACCTCGACCGCAAGCTCATGCCGGCAGAGAAGCACCTGATCCGCCGGCTGGTCGCGTTCTTCGCCACCGGCGACTCGATCGTGGCCAACAACCTGGTCCTCAACCTCTACGAGCACATCAACGCGCCCGAGGCCCGCATGTACCTGTCGCGCCAGCTCTTCGAGGAGGCGCTGCACGTTCAGTTCTACCTGAACCTGCTCGACAACTACATTCCCGACCACGACGAGCGGGCCGAGGCGTTCGCGGCCATCGAGAACATCCCGTCGATCAGGGCCAAGGCCGAGTTCTGCTTCAAGTGGATGGACTCGGTGGGCGACGGGCCGCTGCGCACCGCGGCGGACCGGCGCCGGTTCCTGATGAACCTGATCTGCTTCGCGGCCTGCATCGAGGGCCTGTTCTTCTTCGCTGCCTTCGCCTACGTGTACTTCCTGCGGTCCAAGGGCCTGCTCAACGGGCTGGCCGCCGGCACCAACTGGGTGTTCCGAGACGAGTCGATGCACATGAACTTCGCCTTCGAGGTGATCCGCACGGTGCGAGGCGAGGAGCCCGAGCTGTTCGACGAGGACCTGGGCCGCGACATCAGCAACATGCTGGCCGAGGCGGTCGACGCCGAGCACCAGTTCGCCGCGGACCTGCTGGGTGAGGGCGTGCCGGGCATGTCGGTGGCCGACACCCGCTCCTACCTCGAGTATGTGGCCGACCAGCGGCTGATGCAGTTGGGCCTGCCCCGCCGCTTCGGCAGCCGCAACCCGTTCGCGTTCATGGAGCTGCAGGACGTTCAGGAGCTCTCGAACTTCTTCGAGCGCACCGTCTCCGCGTACCAGGTGGGCGTGGAGGGCGAGGTCGCCTTCGACGAAGACTTCTGAAAGCGGCGCGGCTGTTTCGTAACGGCTGCCGGTGTGATACACAGGGTCCCATGCTGAGATTCGCCGAAGAGATCATCCTGCTGATGCTGCACGACGACAACGGGAAGTTCGCGTCCGTGCCGTCGTGGTCGATTGACCGGGCCATGGCCGGGGCGGTGCTCATGGACCTGGCCCTGGAGAACCGGATCGACACCGACCCGGAGAACCTGATCCTTATCGACGACACCCCGGTAGGCGACAGCCTGCTCGATCCGACCCTGGCCGAGATCGCGGCCGGCGACCAGCGCGACGCCCGCTACTGGGTGGAGCACACCGCCAAGCAGGGCGAGCAGATCCGCGAGGACGCCCTGTCCCGCCTGGTCGACGCCGGCATCCTGGAACGGCAGGAGGACCGCTTCCTGTGGGTGTTCCGGTCCCGGCGCTACCCGCTGGTGGACGGCAAGGCCGAGCGCGAGGTGAAGCTGCGCATCATGGAGGTGCTGCTCTCCGATCAGATCCCGGAGCCTCGCGATGTGGTGATCATCGCGCTGGCCGACGCCTGCGGGATCTTCCATGAGCTGCTGCCCAAGCGGGAGCTCCAGCGGGCCTCGACCCGCATCGAGCAGGTGCGCAAGCTCGACCTGATCGGCCAGGCCATGGCTCAGACCATCCACGACATGCAGATGTGGCTGGCCGCCTCCCGCATAGAGGGCCGCATGTTCTGACCCCTCTGCGCTGGGCGGGTTGAGCCTCGCTCAATCGGCGTGGATGAGGGTCTTCAGGTCGCTGTGGAAGTCGAGGGCGTGGTCGCCGCCCTCGCGGCCTATGCCGGACAGGCCGCAGCCGCCGAAGGGGGCGGCTAGGTCGCGCACCAGGAAGGTGTTGGTCCACACGATCCCGGCCCGCACCGCTCGGCCCACCCGTTCGGCCCGGTCGGCTGATCCGGTGTAGACGATCGCCGACAGGCCGTAGCGGGTGGAATTAGCCAGCTCAACGGCCTCGGCCTCGCTGGCGAACGTCTGGAGGGTGAGCGCTGGGCCGAAGACCTCGCTCTGGACGATCTCGGAGTCGTTGGAGGCGGGCTCGATGAGGGTGGGCTCGTAGTGCAGGGAGCCGGCCCGTCGCCGGCCGCCCCACACGACGGTGTCGCCCGCGGCCCGGGCCCGGTCCACGAAGGCCTCCACTCTGGCTAGGTGGTCGGGATGGACGATCGGGGCGATCGTGGTGGCGTCGTCGCGACTGTCGCCCAGCACGTGGGCCTCGGTGCGGGCCCTCAGGGCCTCCAGGAACTCTTCGCGCACCGAGGATTCCACCAGCAGGCGGGTGCCGGCCAGGCACACCTGGCCCGAGTCCTCGTACTGGGCAGCGGCCTGGGTGGCCGCGGCGGCTAGGTCGCAGTCGGCGAACACGATGAGCGGGCCCTTACCGCCCAGCTCGGCCGTGAACGGCACGATGTTGGCCGCCGCGGCCGCGCCGATGCGCCGGGCCGTCTCCGGTGAGCCGGTGAAGCTGATGCGCTGCACCCTCGGGTCGGCCGTGAGGGCTGCACCGACCTCGGAGCCGATGCCCTGCACCAGGTTGAACGAGCCCGCGGGCAGGCCGGCCTCCACCGTCAGGTCGGCCAGCAGCGACGCCGACAGTGGCGACCACTCGGCCGGCTTGAGCACCACACTGTTGCCCGCAGCCAGCGCGGGAGCCACCTTCCAGGTGGCCAGCATGAACGGGGCGTTCCACGGGGTGATCACCACCGCGGGCCCGGCCGGCATGCGCTGCACCGTGTGGGTGGTGCCCCTCGCCGGCCAGCGAGGCTCGGCGTGGGCCTCGGCCATGTCCGCGTAGAACCGGAAGTTCAGCGCGCCCCGGGCCACCAGACGCTCCAGCATGGAACGGTGCAGGAACCCCATGTCGAGCGTCTCCACCAGAGCGATGTCGTCATTGCGGGCCTCGATCAGGTCGGCTACCCGGCGCATAGCAGCAGCCCGCTCGCCAACGGGTAGCGCGCTCCACTCGCGGAAGCCGTCGACGGCCGCGCCCACGGCCCGCTCGGCGGTGGCCGCGTCGCCCCGGGCCACGTCGGCGAGCTTGGCGTCCCAGTCCAGCGGCGAGCGGCACTCGAAGGTGCGCTCCGCTGCGACCCGCTCGCCGCCGATCAGATGGTCGACGCTTACCTCCACACCGCCGACGGCGACCCGCGGCGAGGTCGCCATCAACCGTCGTCCTGGTGGGCCGACTGGTAATGGCGGGCGCCGGGGCCTCTGGGCGCCCGTTTGCCGCGGTGCTCCCAGTCGCCGCCCATGGCGGTGGACACCACCTCCTCGCTGCCCGACGGCTGGGCGCCGACGTCGGAGCGCACCGGCTCCGGTCCGGCCACGATGGTGTTGGTCAGGGCGCCCAGACCCTCCACCTCCACCGTGACCACATCGCCGGGCACCACCGGGCGCGAGTTGGCCGGCGTGCCCGACAGCACCAGGTCGCCGGGCACCAGCGTGATGGTGCGGGCCAGGTCGGCCACCAGGTAGTGCATGTCCCACTCCATCTCGTCGGTGCTCCCGTCCTGGCGTACCTCGCCGTTCACGAGGGTGCGGATCCGCTTGTGGCGGAAGTCCCAGCCGGCCACCAGCGCAGGCCCGACCGGGCACAGCGTGTCGCTGCCCTTGACCCGCAGCATCGAGCCCGCGTCGGTGTCGCGGAAGTCGTGCAGCCCGTAGTCGTTGGCCACCGTGTAGCCCGCGATGAAGTCGCCGGCCTCGTCGGGCGACACGTTGCGGCAGGTGCGGCCGATGACGACGCCGATCTCTCCCTCGTAGTTCAGCCACCGGCACGGCTCGGGCCGCACCACGTCGGCGCCGTGGGCGCTCAGGGCGGTGATCGGCTTGTGGAAGTAGGTCGGGGCGGGCGGCAGCCTGGTCATGAACTCGGCCACCCGGCTGGCGTAGTTGAGGTGGACGCACAGGATCTTGGTCGGCTCGCACGGCGGAAGGTGCACCGCTTCGGCCACAGGCACCCGCCGGCCGTCGCGGGCCACCAACTCATCGCCCTGACGCTCGACGGCGACGGGGTACCCGTCGAGCAGGATGCGGCGGTGCTCGGTCATGGTGAGACCTCCCGAAGTACTGTCACGGCAATCTCAGCCGTGCGGCGTGATCGCGGCCGCGCCGAGATAGGCGGCCTGGACCTGCGGGTCGGCGTGGATCTCCTCGGGGGTGCCGGCTGCGATCACGCGGCCCTGGTCGAGGCAGTAGATGCGGTCACACACCCCGGTGATGAAGGCCAGGTCGTGGTCGATCACCACCACTCCGGCACCCACCGCCGAGGCCAGGGCCCGCACCTCGTCGATCATGGCCACCGACTCGATATTGCTCATACCGCTGGTGGGCTCGTCGAGGAGGATGTAGATGGGCGCCAGCGCGGCAGCCCGCACCAGTTCTAGGCGGCGGGCGTTGCCGTAATCGAGTTCGCGGGCCCGGCGGTCTCGCAGTTCCCACAGTCCCGCGTGGACGAGGAGCTGCTCGACGGTGGGGCGGTCGCCGCTGGGCCGGTGCCGGGAGGCGACCAGCGCGGCGATGTTGACGTTCTCCCGCACGGTGAGCGCCGGGAACAGCCGCAGGTTCTGGAATGTGCGGGCCAGTCCGGCCCTGGCGACCTCGAAGGGCTCCGAGCCGGTGATGGGGCGAACCTCGGGACTCCCGGCGGACTGCTCGGTGAGGGTGGCCGAGCCCTCGGCCGCCTCCACCAGGCCGGTGACCACGTTGAGCAGGGTGGTCTTGCCTGCACCGTTGGGGCCGATAAGGCCCACGACCTCCAGGTTGGACGCCTCCAGCCCGGCGCGCTCCAGGGCCCGGAAGCCCCCGAAGTCGACGGTGATGCCGGCCGCGCTCAACTGGGCCGGCTCGGGCGCGGGCGCGGCCTCAACCGGTGTCGGGGTGGCGTCGCGCCGGCTGAAGCGCCTTCGCAGCCAGTGGTCGACCTCCCAGTCCTCGATCAGGCCCCGGGCCCTGAAGATCATGAACGCCAGCATCGACCCGCCCAGCACGATGTCAGTGAGCCCGGGCCGCAGCACGATGTCGAGGACGTCGGTGGGGCCGCCGTCGATCTCGACGTCGGCGAGATGCCGGGTGGTCTCGTTGACGACGGTCATGAGGGCCACACCGAGCACCGAGCCAGCGATGCTGTTTCGCCCGCCGACGATCAGCATCACCAGGGTGAGCAGCGTGTAGTCGAAGAAGAAGGTCGACGGGGCCACCGACCCGAGTTGGAACACTCGCAGCGACGCCGCCACCGAGACAACCGCCACCGAGAGAAGGAGAGCCACCATCTGCCCCCGGGCCGGGTTGATGCCCATGGCCCGGGCGGCCAGGTCGTCCTCGCGGGCTGCCTGGGCCATGCGGCCGATGCGGCTGCTCTTGAAGAGCCGTGCCAGCACGATGGCCCCGATCAGGCCCAGATAGACCCACAGGCGGCTGTCGAGTCCCCTCCCGACCGAAAAGGAGATTCCGTTGCGGCCCCCGGTGAGGTCGGCGTAGGCCCCGCCGACCTCGTGGACCATGAACAGCAGGGCGAGGGTGATGACCGTCGCCGCCACCGCGCCCGACTTGGCTCCGGATCGGGCCAGACCCAACCCGACCACCAGCCCCGCCACCGCGGTGACCACCACGGCCGCGGCCGCGGCCACCAGTGGATTGAGCGACACGCCGTCGAGGCCCAGGGGCACGTCGGGGACGATGCGCGCCTTGCGCTCGACGGTCGTGGCCAGCAGTGCGAACGCGTACCCGCTGATGGCCGCGAACCCCATGTGGCCGAACGAAAGCACTCCGGTGTTGCCGATGTAGATCTGCAGCCCGATCACCATGATGGCGTTGATCAGCATCTGCGTGACCAGGATGTCGCGGGCCGGCGCCCCGCCCGAGGCGTAGGCCAGTCCGCCCAGCACGAGCACCGCGAACAGCACGGCTGAGCCGACCAGCTGCGAGCCGACCCGGTTCGACAGCAGTCCCTGCATCACACCCGCCTCGCGGTACTGGCGCTGCCCTGCATCACACCCGCTCCGCGGATCTGACGTTCAACAGTCCCTGGGGCCGGAAGATGAAGAAGAGCGCGATGAGGGCGAACACCACCCCGTCGGTGATGCCGACCAGGTCCTCGGGTAGCCAGGACCTGAGCAGCACCTCCGACACACCCAGCAGCAGCCCCCCGTACACGGCGCCCTGCATGTTGCCGAGACCGCCGATGATGGCGGCCAGGATGCCCTTGAGCAGCGGGCTGAGGCCGGTGGTCGGGCGGGCCTGGCCGGTGCGCATCAGGAAGAAGATCGCAGCGATCCCGGCCAGGGCGCCAGCCAAGATGAACGCCTGGCGGATCACCTTGTTGCTGCGCACGCCCATGAGCCGGGCGGCGTCGAAGTCCTCGGCCGCAGCTCGTAGCGAGATGCCGAACATGGTGCGCTGCAGCAGGTACACGGTCACCGCCATCGTGGCCGCGGTGGCCCCGATCACCACGACATCGATGACCTGGATGTTCAGATCGCCCACCGACCAAACCCGGTCGGCCCAGTCGGGGCGGGGGAAGCTGCGCACGCTGGCGCCCATGGTCATGACGAAGATGGCCTGCACCAGGAAGTGCACCGCGAACGAGGTGAGCAGCATGGTGAAGTCCGAGGATCCCCGCACCCATCGGAAGGCGACGAACTCGATGGCGACCGAGGTCCCCACCGCAGCCACGAAGATCAACGGCGCCGCCGCCCACCACGCCCACCCGGCGGTGACGACCACCGCGAAGGCCACGTAGGCGCCGACGGTGATGAGCTCGCCGTGGGCGAAGTTGACCATGTGCATCACGCCGAAGATCACCGCGATCCCCAGCGCTAGCAGGGCGTAGATCGAGCCCCGGCCCAGCCCGTCTATCAGGCTCTGGAGGAGGTCGATCATGCCTGCTCGGGATCGGGCGAGTCCGAGCGGTCGGAGACGCCCACGAAGGTGTCGAATAGGTCTTCACGGGCGAGCAGGTCCGCGGCCGGGCCCTCGGCCGCGATCTCTCCGGTGCGAAGCACGTAGGCCCGGTCGGCCACCTCCAGCAGCCGGGTGGCGTTCTGCTCGACCACCAACATGGTGCGCCCCTCGGTGCGCAGGCGACCGATGAGGTCGAACACGAAGTCGACCAGCACCGGGGCCAGGCCCAGCGACGGCTCGTCCATCAACACGATGCGGGGACTGCTCATCAGCGCCCGGGCGATGGCGAGCTGTTGGGCCTCGCCCCCGGACAGGTAGCCGGCCGCGGTGGCCCATTTGTCCTTGAGAACCGGGAACAGCTCTACCATCTCGTCGAGGCGCTCCGACCGCTCGTCGGCGGCGGAGGTCACCCCGCCGATGCGCAGGTTCTCGACCACCGTCATTTGGGCGAACAGCCGGCGGTGCTCGGGCACCAGGGCCAAGCCGGCCCTGAGCATCCGGTCGGGGCTGTAGCCGGTGACCGGCCGTCCATCCAGGGACACTTCGCCCTCAGCGGGACGCAGCAGCCCGGCGACGGTGTTCAGCAGGGTGGTCTTGCCCGCTCCGTTGGGGCCGATGAGGCCGACCACCTCGTTGGCCCCGACGGAGAGGCTCACCCGGCGTAGCGCCGAGATGGCCCCGTAGCGGGTGGTGAGCCCGGATATGTCGAGCATCGCGGCACCCTACCCCAGGGCCGTCTAACGCCCCGACGCAGGAGCTGTGGTTACATCCTGGCGGCGAGGGCGGTCTCGCCGTTGACGATCTGCAGGATGTACACGGGCGTGTCGGGCGTGCCGTCGGTTCCGGCGTAGGCGATGGTGTCGGTGACCGCCTCTACCCCGGTGAGCTGCGAGATCGCCTCGGCAATGGCCAGCGGATCGGTCGATCCGGCGTCGATGAAGCCCTGGATGGCCACGGTGATGGCATCACCGGCGAGGGCCGCGAAGCCGGGCGCGTCGCTGGGCATTCCCATGGCCGCTAGCCCATCGTTGAGGCGCTGGTAGCGGTTGCCGTCGGCGCCGAAGCCGTGGTCGGTCCAGTACACGCCCTCGTTGTTGTCGATCACGGTGATGCCGCTCACCCCGAAGGCGTCGGCGCCGAAGTAGGTGATGGAGTCGATGCCCCGCTCCTCGATGGCGCCTCGCAGAGCGTCGAGCTGGGGGGCGATCATGGCGGTGTAGAGGATCTCGGTACCGTCGGCCACACCGGCCACCTCATTGGCGTGCGACGCGAAGTCGAAGTCCTCGAAGGGCACGTAGCTCACATCGAGCACAAGCTCGCCGCCGAGCTCCTCGAACCTGGCCGCGAACGTCTCGGGGTTGTAGCCGAAGTACGGCCCCTCGGACGAGAACGTAATGGCCCGGGTGATGCCGTTGTCGATGGCGAACTCGGCCGCGGCCTCGGCCTGCTGGGTGTCGCTGAAGGTGGTCATGAACGAATAGATCGAGGGGTCGGGCAGCACGGGCTCGGTCGACGCCACGAAGATCACCGCCCGGCTGGCGTTCACGGTCTGCAGCACCGCGTCGCCGACATCCGCGAACGGCGGGCCGAGGATCACATGGGCGCCGGCGTCGAGCAGGTCCGCGGTGGCCCGCTGGGCAACCTCGGGATTGCCCTGGACGTCCTCGATTACGAACGCCACGGGGTGACCGCCCACGCCGCCGGCGCAGTTGATCAACGACACGTAGTACCCGCCGGCCTCCGAGATCGGGATGTCGGCGAAGCCGCCCACCTCGGACAGGTCAGCCGCGAATCCGATGATGAACGGATCCCCGGTCGGCGGCGCCGCGCAGTTGTCGAGATCGGCGTCAAGAGCCGCGTCCACGTCGAAGCTCATCTCCATGGCCATTTCCTCCTCGGCCATGGGCTCCTCTTCGGCCATCGGCTCTTCTTCAGCCATGGGCTCCTCTTCGGCCATCGGCTCTTCCTCAGCCATGGGCTCCTCTTCGACTGCGGGAGCGGCCGTGGTCGTGGCGGGGGCCTCGGCAGCGTCGTCCTCGTCGTCGCCGCAAGCGGCAGCCACCAGCGCCAACACGGCGAGCGAAGCGATGAACAGCTTGTTCAGTCTCATGGGGATCCTCCAGAGATCTTGCGGAATCTTCCGCGTTGTGTTGCAGTGAAGGCTTAGCATAATATCCGTTTGGTAGCAAACGAAATCGGAAATCCGTAGTGCAAAACCGAGCCGATCCGCGCCTGCTCGACGCCGAGCGCCTCATCCAGGAACGCCTCGGCGACCGGCGCCTCGACTTCGACTCGATGCTGGCCGTGTCGAACATCTACCGGGCCGCCACCGCGGTCCGCCGCCGGGCCGAGAAGGGTGTGCTGTCGGAGTTCGGCCTGTCCTGGGGCGGGTTCACGACGTTATGGGTCCTGTGGGTCTGGGGCGAGATGCAGTCCGCCGACCTTGCCGACGAGTGCGACCTCTCGAAGGGGACGCTGACCGGCGTCGTGAAGACGCTGGAGAAGCGGGGCTTCGTGAAGCGGACACCGGTCGCGGCCGACCGCCGGAAGGTGACCGTGTCTCTCACCGGCGCCGGGCTCGAGACCATCGAGCAGCTCTTCCCGCGCTTCAACCTCTATGAAGGTGAGATGGTGGGCAACCTCTCGACGAGCGAGAAGCGGGAGCTGGCCGAACTCCTCCGCCGGGTCATCGTCACGGCCGGTTCAACGTAGGAACGTGCGCGGGTAGGTGCAGATCCCTCAGACGCTGGCGTCGATCAGGTCCCAGAGCGCTTCGACATGGGCTCGGGCCGTCCAGGTGGAGCCCACCGAGATGCGGGCGTAGCGCATCCCGTCGGCCGTCGAGGCGGTGATGTAGAACCGCCCGTCGTCGTTTATTCGATCTACCAATGCGTCGGTCGCGCCGTTGCCGTCGACATGGGCGAACGACACCAGCCCGAACGGCGTGGGCGCGACGGTCGCGAGCTTGCGGTGGGCGTCGATGCGGCCGGCCAGCTCGCGGGCCCAGGCGACGTGGGTGCGGATCATCTCTCGCAGGCCCGCCGCACCGAAGCAACGCAGCACAAACCACAGCTTCAGCGCCCGGAACGGCCGGCCGAGGGGGCCGTGCCAGTCCCGGTAGTCGATCACCTGCCCCGACTCGGATGCCTCGTCGCGCAGGTAGGGCGGCAGGACGCTCAGAGCCTCGATGAGCGGTCGGCGGTCGGCCACCCACATCACCGAGCAGTCGAGGTTGGTGGCCAGCCACTTGTGGGGGTTGAAGGTGTAGCTGTCCACCAGCTCCAGCCCGTCCTGGTGGTGGCGGAACTCCTCGCAGATCATGGCCGAGCCCGCGTAGGCCGCGTCGACGTGGTGCCACATCTGCCCGGCCCGGGCGATCTCCCCGAAGCGGCGCACCGGATCGACGCCGGTGGTGCCGGTGGTGCCCACCGCCGAGCACACGAAGGCCGGTGCGAGCCCGGCCCGGCGGTCCTCGGCAACGGTCGCGGACAGCGCGTCGGGCCTGGCCGCGAACTCGGGGTCGGTTGGCAGCATCCTGATGTGCCCGTAGCCGGCCATACGGGCGCCCTTCTCGATCGAGGAGTGGGCGTGACTCGACGTGTAGGCGACCATGTCCTTCGGGCCGGCTCCGCTCCGCAGCAAGCACTGCTCGCGGGCCACCACCAGCGCGGTGTGGGTCGAGGCTGACGCGCCCGACTGCAGCACCCCGCCGCCCGGGCCGCTCGTCTTCCACTCCTGGGGCACGCCGAGGAGGTCGACGAGCCAGTCGAGCACATGGGACTCGATCTCCGTCGCGGCCGGCGAGGTGGACCACAGCATCCCCTGCACACCCATGCCGGCCGCGGCCAGCTCGCCCAGGATCGCGGGCGGCGACGACTGGGCCGGGAAGTAGGCGAACCATCCCGGGTGCTGCCAGTGGGTCAGCCCCGGGACTACCACCCGCTCCAGGTCGGCGAGGACGGCGTCGAAGGCCTCGGGATCCTCCGGGGCGCGACCTGGGAGCTTGGCCCGCACGTCGCCGGGCTGCGCAGGCTCGCGAACCGGACGGTCCTCCAGACCGCCGAGGTAGTCGACGACCCAGTCGACGAGCGCATAGGCGTTGCGCCGGAACGCCTCGAGGTCGAGCGGGTCAGTATCCAAGTCGCCGTTCCTCACCCATCGAGGCGAGCGCAGTAGTCGACCATCCGCCGGCAGATGGCGGGCACCTCCCTGATGTCATCGGTGTACTGCGACGGCTTCATGCAGAACAGCGTGTAACCCGCGGCCACCTGGTCGTCGATGGCGGCCATGGCCTCGTCGACGTCGGCCACCGCGTCGGGGGAGGCGAAGGTGGCCCGCGTGCCGCCCACCAGCTCGATCTCGGAGATGTCCCGCCCGACCTCTGCCAACCCTGCGGCCAGCTGGGCCAGATCGTCGGCGGTGGGGGCCCCGAAGGGGTGGAAGCCGCTGCCGTAGCGGACCATGCGGCGGATCAGAGCCGGGTGCATCCACTCGCCGCCGAACCACATGCGAGGACCCTCGGGCCGCCAGGCCTTCGGCTCGCAGTAGGCGTCGGTGAAGCTGAAGTAGCGTCCCTCGAAGCTGGCCGGTGAGCCGGCCCAGAGCCGCGACATGGCCTCCAGATGCTCGTCGAGGATGCGGCCCCGCTCGGCGAAGGGCACACCGTGGGCCTCGTACTCGGCCGGCTGCCACGACACGGTGGGCTGCACCACCAGCCGACCCTCGCACAGCAGGTCGATGGTGGCCAGGTCCTTGGCCAGCAGGATCGGGTGCCGCAGCACCGGGATGATGGCTCCGGCCACCACCCGGACCCGATCGGTGGCTGCGGCCACCCCGGCCAGGGTGGCCACCGAGCTGGGCCAGGGCGTCATCGGGTCCTGGTTACCGATGGCGGCGTACATCCGGGGATTGCTCATCAGCCCACCCGAGGCGGCGTCCGGGCCGAGCATGGTCTGCTCGCTCACCATCACCGCGTCGAAGCCGCTGTCCTCGGCCATGCGGGCCAGCTCGACCAGCCCCCGCATGTCGCGGGGGTGGAGCATGGTGTGGTTCTCGGTGAGGATCATCAACATCCGTGGCGGCGCCACGTCAGCTCTCCAGCATGTCGAAGGGGCCGAGGGCCACGGCGCCACCGTCGAGCCGGAATGAAACTCCGGTCGCGAAGCGCCCCGCCGGGGCCACCAGGTAGTGCACGAGGGCCGCGATCTCGTCGGGCTTCCCGGCCCGGCCCGAGATGTTCACGGACACGCCGGCCGCGGCGAGTTCGCTGATCACACCGCTGGCCATCGGCGTGTCCACGATGCCCGGATCGACCTGCGTGACCCTTATGCCGTCGGCCCGCCACTCCTTGGCCAGCGCCACCGTCACCGCGGCCAGTCCGGCCTTGGTCGCCCCGTAGACGGCACCCCCCGCGGAGGGCCGCACCGCGTCGACGGAGCCGATCATCACAACGGCCGAGTCGTCGCCGGCGGCCAGGTGGGGGTGAGCGAGTTGGCAGAGGCGCAGCGGGGCCCACAGGTTGAGACCGACCAGACCGTCGAAGTAATTTCGGTCAAGTTCACCGAGCGGGAGCCAGTCGCCCCGGCCTGCGTTGTTGACCAGGATGTCGAGCCCGCCGAGCTCGGCGACCACCCCGTCGATCACCCTGTCGACGGCCTCGGCGTCGCTGAGATCGGCCGCCAGCGGGCGCACCAAGCCGGCCGCCTCGGGAACCCGTCCCGACCTCGACACCGCGACCACGCTTGCGCCAGCACCGGCGAGGCGGGATGCGATGGCGGCCCCGATGCCGGCCGACGCACCGGTGACCACCGCACGCCTGCCGGTCAGGTCGAAAGCCGCATCAGGCACGGCGACACGATAATCACCCGCGGAGGTCTTGATCGTTCGGTGCCAAACGATTAGGCTTGTGGGGTGGCCGAACTCCAGGGGTTCATGTATCCGCGGACACCGTCCGGGGTCGCCGGGATCGTGCCGGCTCCCCCCTGGCATTACTCGGGTGACATGCTCACCGTCGAGTACCGCACCGATCCGGACCGGGTGGCGGAACTCCTTCCCGATCCCCTGGAGCCGACCCCGGACGATCCCGGCGCCGTGGCCCTGGTCTGGGCCGAATGGCAGAGTTGCAGCGACACCTTCGACGAGTTGCTCGACCCGGTGAGGGCGCAGTACCGGGAGGTCTTTGCGGTGGTGCGCTGCCGGTTCCGGGGCGAGACCTACAGCCGGGCGGCCTACATCTGGGTGGACAAGGACTTCGCCATGGCCCGGGGACACTTCCAGGGCTACCCGAAGAAAATGAGCGAGATAGCCATGACCCGGCCGGTGACGGTGGGTCGGGCTGGACCCCGGCTGGAGCCGGGTGGCCGCTTCGGGGCCACGCTGAGCACCTGGGGCCGGCGCATCGCCGAGGCCCGCTTCACCATCACCGGCACCGCCGACGCGCCCGGCTTCGTGAACGGCCATCCGATGCTGCACAGCCGCCAGATGCCCTCCATGGAGGCCGACGGGAGCGACTCGCTCGACGAGCTGGTCACCATGCGGGGCTACGAAGCCGACCTCGGCCCGGTGTACTCGGGCGACGCCGAACTGGTGCTGCCCGTTTGCCCCACCGAGGAGCTGCACCATCTGCAGCCGGTCGAGATGATCAGCGGCTACTACCGCCAGGTCGGCATGTCCATGGCCTCGGGCACCACCCTCTGGGCGGCCCCCAACCCCAAGGCTGACCCGTGAGTCTGGCCACGGCCACGCACGTGGACGACTACCTGGACGACCACGGCGACGACCACGCCGACCTGGCGTCGCACGACTCGTTCACGTCGGGCGTGCCCCACGCCACCTTCACCCGCCTGCGCCGGGAGGACCCGGTGCACTGGACCCCCGAGACCGAGGGATCCGGCTTCTGGTCGATCACTCGCTACCGCGACGCCCTGGCCGTCAGCCGCGACGTGGAGACCTTCACCTCCTCCCGGGGAATCCGCCTCGAGGAAATGGACGACGACGAGCTCGAGGCCCGCCGCACCATGATGGAGCTCGACCCGCCCGAGCACACCCGGCTGCGCCGGCTCGTCAACCGGGGGTTCACCCGCCGCACCGTCGAGTCCTACGAGGACGCCATCCGGGCGCTGGCCGCCGAGGTGATCGACGAGGCCCTGACCGCGGACGCCTTCGACTTCGTCACCGAGGTGGCCGCCAGGCTGCCGATGCGGATGCTGGGGCGGCTGCTGGGCACCAGCGACGAGGACGGCCACCAGCTGGTGGAGTGGGGCGACGCCTTCCTGGGCAACAGCGACCCCG
>VYCW01000105.1 GCA_009843735.1 Acidimicrobiaceae bacterium
CCTACGCGTACCTGGCGTCGGCCGACGGCGCCTACACCACCGGCCAGAACATCGTGGTCGACGGAGGCCTGACGGCCAACGTCTACCCCCTGGCCGACGAGCTCACATAGAGCGCTTCCCTCGGCACAATTCTCCAGGCGGCTGCCGTCGTGGGGATTTGACGGATCGGTGCCAATTCACATATGGTGCAACCGGTTGCAATACCACGGTTTGCACCCGTGTCCAGAGCAGAGCGTTAAGGAGGAAACGCCACTCATGAGAGATCGAAAATTGCTACGGATGCTCGCGGTGTTGTTCGCGTTCACGCTGCTGGCCGCAGCGTGCGGGGACGACGAAGCCGACGAGGCAGCAGACGATTCCGGGCAGGTGGCCGACGCCGCGCCCAGCGACGCGGATGACGCCGCCGACTCCGACGACGTCACCGCCGATGCGGATGACGCGGCCGACCCGGACGAGCCCGCAGAGGTCAGCGATTCGGCCGACACCGGCGACGCCGACGATGCGGCCGAGATGGCCGAAGCGGCACCGGCGCCCTCGGGCACCTTCGTGTTCGCGGTGAACCAAGAGCCCCAGGACCTGGCCGCGCAGGGCACCTACAAGGAGATCAACGCCCCCGGTCTGCGCAACGTGGTCGAGACGCTCATCGCGGTCGACCCCGACGGCACGACCGTGCCGGTGCTGGCCGAGTCGTGGGAGGTCATCGACGACTCGACCATCCGGTTCACGATCCGCGACGGCGTGTCGTTCCACGACGGCACAGCGCTGAACGCCGAGTCCGCGGCCTTCGCGGTGAACTGGGTGTGGAGCGCCGACAACGCCTTCACCATCCAGGAGTTCGCCGGACCGGGCGAGATCACGGCCTCGGTTATCGACGACTCGACCATCGAGGTCGTGTCATCGGTGCCCGACCCGCTGCTCGAGTGGCGCATGACCCTCGGCGGCATCACCTCTATGGCCCAGATCGAGAACGATCCCGCGGCCCACTTCAACCAGCCGATCGGCACCGGCCCGTACACCTTCGACGAGTGGGCCGTCGGCCAGTACTGGACGGCGAACGTCAACATGGACTGGTGGGGCTGGACCGCGGACGACGTCTACGGCGACACGCTGCCCATGTTCGAGCGCCTCGAGTTCATCTTCCGGGCCGAGGACGCGGTCCGCTCCGCGACCGCTCTCACCGGCGAGTCGCAGCTGGCGATGTTCCCGTCAGGAGAGGAGTGCGCGGCCGCCGGCGACGGTGTGACCTGCTTCGCCGGTCCGTCCGACACCTACCTCTACGGCCGGCTCGACCACTCGTTCTTCTCGATTCCCGAGCTGATGGACCCGCGGGTGCGCGAGGCCGTGTTCGTGGCCATCGACGTGGAGGGGCTGGTCGGCCTGGTCGGTCTCGCCTCGGTGCCGCAGGGCCAGCTCGGCGCAGCGGGACAGGTCGGGTTCAACGACTCGCTGTCGGCCTATGCCTACGACCCGGACAGGGCCCGTGCACTGCTCGATGAGGCCCGCGCCGACGGCGTCAACGTCGACGCGGTCAACATCGAGGTCGTCGGCCGCGACACCACGCCGCGCATCTCGTCGATCGTCGAGGCGATCGGTGGCTTCCTGAGCGAGGCCGGCATCAACAACTCGGTCGCGGTTCAGGTCCCCGACGTGTTCAACCCGCGGGTGCGGATCCAGGGTTACGCCGACGAGGCCCCCCGCCAGATGATGCAGGTCCACGTGCGGGGCAACCCGTCGGGCGACTTCGGCCTGACCCTTCAGGCCAACTACGCCTGCCCGAGCCTCGACGACCCGACCGGTCCGAGCCGGTCGAGCGTCTACTGCAACGAGCAGTTCGACGCCGACCTAGCCGCCGCGTCGGCCATGACCGGCCAGGCCAGAGCGGATGCTCTCGCCGATCTGGTGGAGTTCGTCCACAACGAGCACCTGATCGTGCCGTTGGCGCTGGTCGACCGGGCCTACCTGGTCGACGACGACTACACCTTCCGGTTCGGTGTCGACCACCGGATCCTGATGGTGTACATCAGCCCAGCGTCCTAACGCTCGACGTCGCGGGCGGGCTGACCCCCGGAGTTTCCATGGGTGGTCAGCCCGCCGCGGTGTTCAGACTCGGCCCGCCGGCGACCAGCCGGCGGCACCCCTTCCCCCGAGCGGCGCGCCGCCGATCGGTGTGAGTAAGCGGGAACCGCGGGTGAGGGAGCCCGGTCTGTTAAGACAGCCCCGGACCAGCGCGAGGCGATAGGAGAGCATGGCCTACTTCGTACGGCGGTTTGCGAACTCGTTGGTGCTGCTGCTGGCGCTGGTCAGCTTCGTGTTCCTGTCGGGCCGCCTGATCGGCGACCCGGCCCTGAACATCCTCGGGATCAACGCCTCCGAGCAGGCGCTCGACAACTTCCGGGAGAACACCGGGCTGAACGACCCGATCCTCGTGCAGTACGGCGGCTACATCGTCGACGTGGTGCGGGGCGACTTCGGGGTGAGCTACCGGTTCGGCTTCTCGATACTGCCGTCGGAGGACTTCCGCGACTCCGGCACCGAGGTCCTGCCCATCGCCCTGGAGCGGCTGCCGTACACGTTCCGGCTGGCAGGGGCTTCGATCGCGATCGCGGTCACGTTCGCGATGGTCATGGGGGTGCTGGCCGCCCGCCGCCCCGGGTCGGTGCTCGACCGGGCCATCAACGTGGTCGCGCTGGCCGGTGTGTCGGTGGTCCAGTTCTGGCTCGGACTCATCCTGATCACTGTGTTCGCGGTTCGGTTCGGGTGGTTCCCGACATCGGGCTCGGGCGGGCTCGACCACCTGGTGCTGCCCGCCCTGACGCTGGCCATGCGCCCGATGGGGCGGATCGCGCAGGTGGTGCGGTCGTCGATGCTCGACGAGCTGGCCAAGCCGTACGTCATCGCGGCCCGGGCCAAAGGGGTGAGCGAGCGCCGGGTTGTGTTGGTCCACGCCCTGAAGAACGCCGCCGTCCCGATCGTGACCATGATCGGCGACGAGCTGTCGGCGCTGCTCACCGGTGCGGTGCTGGTCGAGACCGTCTTCGCGTGGCCGGGCATCGGCCTGCTTCTGTTCGACTCGCTAAGGCGCGGCGACCTGCCGCTCATCCAGGTCTCGATCTTCGTGGTCGGGGCGCTGGTGGTGATCGTCAACTTCCTGGTCGACCTCAGCTACGGCGTGCTCCACCCGAGGGTGCGGGTGGCCGGGGCCGCGTCATGAGCAGCGACACCGACACCGCCGCCCCGGCCCTAGAGGCCGCCGATGCGGACGACGGGCGCGGGGCCCGGCTGGGCGCGACCGCGTACCTGCGAGCCCTGATCCGCGAGCCGGTAGCGGCCGCGGCCGCGACGTTCCTGCTGGTGATGGCGGTGGTCTCGCTGGGAGCCGACTGGGTCGCCCCCTACGACCCGACCGACCAGAACCTCAGGAACCGGCTCCAGGCCCCGTTCTCGGCCAACAACGAGGGTGGGCTGCTGCACATCCTCGGCACCGACGAGCTGGGCCGCGACGTGTTGAGCCGCGTCCTGCACGGCGGCCAGGTCTCGATCTCGGTCGGCCTGGTGGGGGCGCTGGTTTCGGGCGCCATCGGCGTCGTGCTGGGGCTGGTAGCCGGCTACCGCCGGGGGGTGCTGGAGACGGTGATCATGCGGCTGGTCGACGGGATGCTGGCGCTGCCGTCGCTGCTGATCGCGCTCATCATCCTGTTCCTGGCCGGGGCGGGCTTCTGGAAGCTCATCCTGGTCTTCGCGCTGCTGCGGTGGATGGTCTACGCCCGCATGACCCGCGGGCTGGCCCTCGCCTACCGCGACGCGGAGTTCGTCCGGGCCGCCACCGCGGTCGGGGCCCGCAGCCGGCGGGTGATGTTCCGGCACCTGTTACCCAACTTCGCGTCGCCGCTGCTCGTGCTGGGCACGCTCGAGGTGGCCTTCCTGATCCTCTCGGAGGCGTCGCTGAGCTTCCTCGGCTTCGGGATCCAGCCGCCGAACCCGTCCTGGGGGCTCATGATCGCCAACGGGCGCGAGTACCTCCAACAGGCCTGGTGGATCGTGACCTTCCCGGGGGTGGCGATCATGCTGTGCGCGCTGTCGTTGAACCTGGTGGCGACGTGGTTCCGCAGCGCGACCGACCCCCAGCAGCGGTGGCGGCTGCTGAACCCCGTCCGCCACCGGGCCACGGCGCCCTCGGAGCCGCCTGACGCCGCGGCCCCGGCCGTGCAGCTCAGGGAGCAGCCGGCAACTGACTCGGCCGGCGACGGCACCGACGGGGCCGAGCCGGAGGCCCTGCTTGAGGTCCGGGACCTCCACGTTCGTTTCGAGACACCGACCGGCCGGGTGCACGCCGTCCGGGGCGTCGACCTGAGCGTCAACCGGGGCGACACCATCGGCATCCTCGGCGAGTCGGGCTGCGGCAAGAGCGCCACCATGCAGGCGATCATGCGCATCCTGCCCGAGCCGCCGGCGAGGGTCTCGGCTACCACCATGCGCTACCGCGACGTGGACCTGCTGACCGGCACCCGTGCGGAGGTCTCGTCGGTGCGGGGCACCGGCATGTCGATGGTGTTCCAGGACGCGCTGACCTCGTTGAACCCCGCGCTGCGGGTCGGGTACCAGATCGGCGAGGTGTACCGGGCCCGCACCGGCGCGTCGCGGTCGGCGGCCCGCCGCCACTCGATCGACCTGCTGGCCCGGGTGGGGATCCCGGCGCCCCGCGACCGCATCGACGACTACCCGCACCAGTTCTCGGGCGGCATGCGGCAGCGGGCCATGATCGCCACCGCCCTGGCCATGGGCCCGGAGCTGCTGATCGCCGACGAGCCCACCACCGCGCTCGACGTCACCGTCCAGCGCCAGATCCTTGACCTGCTCGCCGACCTGCAGGACGAGTTCGGGATGGCGCTCGTGCTCATCACCCACGACCTGGGGGTGCTGGCCGAGGTCGTCGACCAGATCCATGTCATGTACGCCGGCGAGATCGTCGAGTCGGGGCCCGTGGCGGACCTGTACCGCCGGCCGCTGCATCCGTACACATCGGCGTTGATGGCATCGAACCCCCAGCTCGACGATCCCGCCGTCGACCTGATCCCGATCGAGGGCACGCCCCCGCAGCTGATGAGCGAGCCGGTCGGGTGCCCGTTCGAGCCGAGGTGCGAACAACGGCGCGACGACTGCCGGCTGGTGACGCCCACACTGCGGGGCATCGGCGAGGACCACGCCAGCGCCTGCCTGTACGCGGAGGAGTTGGTCGATGCCTGATCGCCCGGCCGCCACCGAGACGCCGCTGCTTCGGGTCACCGGGCTCGAGAAGCACTTCGCCACCCGCCGCCTGCCCTGGCGCCGGGGTCAGCCGGTGCGGGCCGTGGACGGCATCAGCTTCGACCTGCGAGAGTCGGAGACCCTCGGGCTGGTGGGGGAGTCCGGCTGCGGCAAGTCGACCGCCGGGCAGGCCGTGCTGCGCCTCATCGAGCCGGGCGCCGGGACGATCGAGTACGACGGCCAGGACATCACCCGGGTCGCCGGCGGCGAGCTGCGGCGCCTCCGGCGGGAGCTCCAGATCATCTTCCAGGACCCGTACGCCTCGCTGAACCCGCGGATGACGGTGTTCGAGATAGTGAGCGAGCCGTGGCGGGTGTTCCGGGAGATCGAGCCCCGCAGAACCTGGCGCCGGGCCGCCTGCGACCTCCTTGAGAGGGTGGGCCTCAACGCCGACCACGCCAACCGCTACCCGCACCAGTTCTCGGGAGGCCAGCGCCAACGCATCGGGATCGCCCGTGCGCTGGCCATGCAGCCCCGGGTGATCGTCTGCGACGAGCCGGTCTCGGCGCTGGACGTGTCGGTGCAGGCCCAGGTGATCAACCTGCTGCGCGACATCCAGCGCGACACCGGCGTCGCCTACCTGTTCATCTCGCACGACCTTTCCGTGGTGCGCCACCTCTGTGACCGGGTGATGGTCATGTACCTCGGTCGCTGCGTCGAGATCGGTCCGACCAGGGAGGTCTTCGACGCGCCGACCCACCCGTACACCCGGGCCCTCATCGATGCCGTGCCGGTGGCCGATCCTCACCAGCGGGGCCGCAAGCGGATCGTGTTGACCGGCGAGGTGCCCGACCCCAAGGACTCGCCGTCGGGGTGCCGGTTCCGGACCCGGTGCTGGAAGGCCCAGGACCGGTGCGCGGCCTGCGAGCCGCCCCTCGAGGAGAGATCGAGTCACACGGTGAGCGCCTGCTACTTCCCCGAGACCATCCCGGTGCGAGCCGGCCCGTCGGATCGGAGGAGCGGTGACTGACGGACCGGCCCCACAGCCGGCGCGGCGCGGCGCCCGCCCGTCGAAGCTGGTGACCGCGGTCGACGTGGCCAGAGCCGCCGGCGTCTCCAAGTCGGCGGTGTCGCGCACGTTCTCGGTGGACCGGTCGAACCTGGTCGCGGAGGAGCGCCGCCGGGCCATCCTGTCGGCCGCCGCCGAGCTCGGCTACCGACCCAACCGCATGGCCAGCAGCCTGGCCCGGGGCGGGCAGTCAGGCCTGGTCGGGGTGCTCATCGGCAACTTCGTGAACCCCATGTACCTGGAGATCCTCGGGTCGGTGGCCCACGAGCTCAAGAGCCGCGAGCTGCACGGGATCGTGTTCAACACCGAGGACCCCGACGATGTCCACGACGCCGTCCGGCTGGTGCTCGGCTACCAGGTCGACGGCCTGCTGGTGACGTCCACCGCGCTGACGCTGTCGGTGGTCACCGACTGCCGCTCCTTCGGTGTGCCGATCGTGTCGATGTTCGGGGCCGAGACCGGCAGCGGCGTCACCGGCGTGGAGACCGAGAACGACGTCGGCGGGCGGCTCATTGGTGAGCATCTGCTGGCGCGGGGAGCGAGCCGGGTCGCCTTCATCGGGGGCCACGTCCCCACCAGCGAGCCGAGGCTCGGCGGGCTTAGCCAGGCCCTCGACGCCGGGGGCTGCGAGCTGGCCGCCGTGGTGGAGGCCGGCCACTACTCCTATGAGGCCGGGGCCGGGGCCATGCGCTCGCTGCTTCGCGACCATGAGATCGACGCCGTGTTCTGCGCCGACGACAACCTCGCGCTCGGTGCCATGGACGTCGCCCGCTACGAGTTCGGCCGCGACATCCCCGGCGACCTGATGATGGCCGGCTTCGACGACATTCCGGCCGCGGCCTGGCGGGGCTACGACCTAACGACCGTGCGCCAGCCCGTGGAGAAGATCGTGCCCGCGGCCGTGAGACTGCTCGCAAGCCAGATCCATGAGGAGTCCGTCCCGCCTACGACCTCGGAGCTGATCCCCGGCGAGCTAATCGTTCGGGGTTCAACCTCCAGAGGCGGGCTCTAAACCCGGCGTCTGTTAGGTTCGCTGCTCGCGGGCGCCGGGCCATGGGCCAGCGTCACAATGAATGCCCACCCGGAACGGGGGAACCAGCCAGTGCCCTTGAGCGGCGCGCCCTACGGCGAGCATCAGGTCGTCCTGCCCGAACCGTTCGACGAGTCGCTCAAGGACGCACCCATCGATCTCGAGACGCGGCTCGAGATGTTCCGCAAGCAGCACCAGATCCGGCAGCTCGAGAAGCGCATCTACGACCTGTTCCTGCAGGGGCTGGTGCGGGGCACCAGCCACCTGTCGATCGGCATGGAGGCCACCGGCGCGGCATTCGGGGTGGCGCTGCGACCCGACGACTACAGCTTCGCCACCTATCGCGGCCACGGCCACACCACCGCTCGGGGAGTGCGGCCCGAGCCGATCATCGCCGAGCTGCTCGGCAAGGCCACCGGGCTGGTCGGCGGCAAGGGCGGGTCCATGCACCTGACGTCGGTGGAGCACGGGATGCTGGGCTGCTACGCCATCATCGGCGCCCACCTGTGCATCGCCAACGGGGCGGCGTGGTCGGCCAAGCTGCGGGGCAGCGACCAGGTGGCGGTGGCGTTCTTCGGTGACGGGGCCACCAACATCGGGGCGTTCCACGAGGCCGTCAACTACGCGGCCAACTACCGGCTGCCCACGATCTTTGTCTGCGAGAACAACCTCTATATGGAGTACACGCCGATCGCCGAGGTCACGCCGGTGACCCATCCGGCGGCCGACCGCGCCCCCGCCTACGGGATGGACGCCACCATCGTCGACGGCAACGACGCCGACGCGGTCTACCTCGCGGCGCAAGCGGCCATCGAGCGGGCCCGCACCGGCGGCGGGCCGTCGATCATCGAGGCCAAGACCTACCGCCACGGCGGCCACAGCCGCGCCGATCCGGGCACGTACCGACCCGACGCCGAGGTCGAGGCGTGGATGCAGCACGACCCCATACCGATGTACCACCAGCGGCTGCTCGACCTCGGTGTGGGCGAGGACCGGCTGGCGGGGATCGTGCAGGAGGTCGCGGCCGAGATCGACCGGGCCACCGAGGCGGCCAAGAATGCGCCCGAACCACCCGCCGAAGCCCTGTGGACCAACGTTTGGGCGGACGGGGGCTCGCGATGGCGGAACTGACCTACCGGGAGGCGGTCGTGGCCGGCATCGCCCAGGAGATGCGCCGAGACCCCACCGTGGTGTTCCTCGGCGAGGACGTGGCCGGTGCCGGTGGGGTGTTCAAGACCACTTCCGGCCTGCTCGATGAGTTCGGACCCGACCGGGTGGTGGACACGCCGATCTCGGAGCAGGCCATTCTCGGCGCGGCGATGGGCGCGGCGATGACGGGGCTGAGGCCGATCGCGGAGATCATGTTCTCGGACTTCTTCGCCGTCTGCTGGGACCTCGTCGCCAACGAGATCGCCAAGACCCGCTACATGACCGACGGCATGGTGGGCTGCCCGCTGGTGATCCGCTCCGGCAACGGGGCGGGACTGCGGTTCGGGGCCCAGCACTCCCAGAGCGTCGAGAACTGGGCTATGGCCATCCCCGGTGTGAAGGTGGTCGCGCCGTCCACGCCGGCGGACCTGATCGGGCTGATGGCCGCCTCGGTGCGCGATCCCGACCCGGTGCTGCTGTTCGAGCACAAGGCGCTCTACCCGACCAAGGGCGAAGTGCCCGACGGTGAGATCGTCGACGAGCTGGGCAAGGCCTGTGTGCTTCGGGAGGGGCCGCACGCGACCGTGGCGGCTTTGGCGCTGATGGTGCCCCGGGCGCTGGAGGCGGCCGACCTGCTGGCGGCCGAAGGCGTCGAGGTCACCGTGGTCGACGTCCGCAGCCTGGTCCCGCTGGACACCGCGACGATCCTGGCCTCGGTCACCGAGACCAGCCGGCTGTTCACGGTGGAGGAGAACCCTCGCCTGTGCGGCTGGGGGGCCGAGCTCAGCTCGATCGTGGCCGAGGAGCTGTTCTGGGACCTCGACGGCCCCATCGTGCGCATCACGACACCGCACCTGCCGATGGCCTCAGCCCCGAAGCTCGAAGACCTGGCCCTGCCCGACGCGACCCGCATCGCGACCACGATCAAGGAGGCGCTGGGCTAAGGCCTGCCGGACAAGACCCGCAGCCCGCGGCCCTACCCCCCTGACCGGCGCCACCGAGGCCTGCGCAACGCGCGGTCCGCCTTCTTGATGACCCGGGGCAGGAACAGCTCCTTGGGCACGGTGGGCACCATGAACTCCCATTGGGTGAAGGGGTCATGGCCGGCGAGCTGTTCCTCGGAAGGCTCTTCGCCCAGCAGGTGACTGATGATGAGCACCTCCAGGGTCACCGTCTCGGCCTCGTCGGGGGAGCGCCGGTACTTGGTGTCGTCGCCGGTGACGACTGCGGACTCGATGACGTATCCGCCCGCTGCGGGGGCGAAGGCCGCCTCGTAGATGCCGATTCCGGTCCAGCTGCGATGCGCGAACAGGCGGTTCCCCTCCATGAAGAGGAACCACTTCTCGTCCATGATGTGAGGGACGTAGCCGCGCCGGATGGCGCCCATCTCGTCGTCGGTCCAGACCCGAGTGGGCGCCGGGATCGGCTGCGGCACGGTGAGCGGCTCAGCCTTCCAACCGCTCCGCCGCGCTGTCCTTCTGGTCATAGGCACGACCCTATAGAGCCCCTATGACAGCCCCGGAGCGACGGTCAACCCGCTCGCCAGGGGTGTTGCGGGACTTCGCGCGTTTCAGCCTGAGCGGTAGGCGTCTCGTCGGTGGCTGACGCGGAGGACGACCACTTCATGTGCGGTGTCGTCGATCCTGTACAGGACGCGGTAGGTGCCCCGGCGGGCGCTCCACAGGCCCTCCAGCTCTTGGCGCAGGGCCACGCCGACCCGCCGGGGGTTGTCCAGCAGCGGCCCGGTGATCAGCTCGACGACCGCGGCCGCGACCGCCTCGGGCAGATCCTCGGCGATGGCTGCAGCCGCCGGTCCGGCGACGACTATCTCGTATGGGCGACCGTCGCTCACGAAGGCCGCAGCGCCCGGACGGCCTCCACCCCGCGCACGACGTCCCCCTCGGCGCAGGCTCGGTAGGCCTCGGCGAGCTCCGCCACGGCCTCGCGGTCGTTCAGCACCGCCAGCGTCTCCTCGAGCGACTCCAGGTCGTCCGGGCTCATCATCACCGCGGCGGGCGAGCCGTTGCGGGTGATGACGACGCGCTCATGGTGAGCGCTGACCCGCTCAACGAACTCCGAGAACCTCGACCGGACCTCACGCAGCGACTCGCTAACCATGTACACAATTGTACCACGCGGTACCAGGGTGCCGAGTGCGCGCCTCTGGTGCCCTCGCTTCCGGGCAGGCCCCTGTGGCTCTTGGTGCTCGGGCCTGCTGAAGAACTCGTGCTCTTCCTCGGGAGTCATCTCAGGATCGTTCATAGGTCAAGTCGCCTCGGGCTTCTGATCCTGTCCGACTACGTTGGCGAGGATCTCTGCCACGCGTGGTTCGAACAAGCTTTTGAACTTGGGCAAGAGCTCGAGCATCCAGCTGCGGATCTCGCTGTGGTGCTCGGGCGGATCCTCAATCGATCCGTCCCTTCTGGCGTTGACGCTGGCGAAGCCCCATGGATCGCCGCGGTGCCAGGCCCAGTTCGACTCAGGACCAATGTCGATAGCTGCTTCGATCCGGCTCTGATCCTCATGGAGGGTGTCAAATACGTGTCTGGTCAGTTCCGTGTCACCGGTTTCGATATGAAGCGTCACCCAAGCGTCGTTTATCCCTGAGAGAGTCACCGCGTACCGCAGCTCGTCGTTGTCGGGGGAGCGGAAGTACCGGCCGGTGTGATCGAACCTCTGAGTGGGCGGTCGGAACAGCCCGGTGCGATGTACTGCATCGATCAACGGTTCGAAGAACTTCCGATGCTTCCGAACCTCTGGAGGTTCTAGCCGCCCAGGGGGCAGTGTCTCATCCTTGTCCCAGCCTCCGGGGTACACCACCTTGCGGAACCTTGCCACAGGCTCCGATCCCTCGGCTGCTTCAATGGCTTCGATCTTCACTCCATAGAAGCTGACCCCTTCGAGTGTCCACTCGTTAAGCCGGTGCAGGACCTCGGCAAGCTCGTACAAGAACGCTGTAGCGACCCATATCGCCACTCGGGCACCGCATCCCGTCGAGTAGATGAGCAACTGGGCCAGATGGTGGAAATCCGTCCATTCCAGTTGGTTCTCTATGGTGACCAACGATCCTGTGGTTGTCTCCTTTGCCAGGATGTCCAGGTAGTACGGCCCGACCTGATGCTCCTGCGCGACCAGCTCCAACTGCAGACCGAGCTCTTTTCCGAGCAGATCCAGGTGCTGTGCCAGCCACGGCGTGAAGTCGAGCGCCTCATGGGGCCACAACTCCCGGACGCCCACCCGAGGTTGCTGGTCGGATGTGCTCATGGTGTGCTCATCTCCTCCTGGTGCCGGTATCACCCGGCTTGATCACGAAGTCGCGGCGGTCCCGGTACAGCAGTGCCCGATTGAGCACGTAGTCGGCGGTCTCTAGGTCGATATTGGCGCAGTCCGTCATCGTCCAATACTTGTGCTCACCCAAGAACAGGTACTGGCGACGCTGGTTGAAGAACTGGCACTCCACACCCTCGCCCACCGCGATCCGGGCACAGAACGCCGCCAGTAGCGCCTCCTGCCCGTCCTTCTTCACCACCACATATTCGTGGGGCCACGAATCCCGATAGGTCACCGCCTCCTGCCAGGGAGCACGGTCGATCAATCCGGTGATGTCGGCCACCATCGACCCGGCACCAGGACCTTGAATCGGGCTAGTCGCTGAGTTGTCAGTCTCGCCAGTCATCATCACGACGCTATAGAGCCCCTATGACAGGCTCCTGGTCCGGTTGCGGCCCACTCGCAAGGGTGTCGGATCTCGTCGTCGCGGCGGCTCGCTAACCATGTGCACTGTTGTCCCACGCGGCGCGGGCGTGCCGTATGCGTGCCTTCACTGCGGCGGTCTCGGTTCTCGCGGCGCGGTCGAACAGGGTTTGGATCTCCTGCCGCAACGAGGGTTCCCGGGCGGCGAGAACGCCAAGGCCGTTGTACGCCCAGGCGCGGACGAAGGCGCGCCGGTGCTTGATCAGCGCCAGCAGCGCGTCGCGCAGGGCTCCCTGCGGCTCGGCGTCGACCTCCATGTGCGGCAGGGTCTGCAAGATGTGCAGGAGCGCGTCGGGCTCGAGGGGCCGACCCAGGAGGCGCAGCAGCTTCTCGCCGTGCGGCCCGCTCGGCGCAGTGCCACGCTCGGCGAGGTGCTTGAGCACCCAGGTGGCGCCGATCTGAAGCTCCATCTCGTCGGAGGCGGCAAGGTCAAGCAGTTCGCCCAAGGCATTCTCCGGGGCGTCTCGCACGGCTTCCGCCACCGAGCGGAACGGATCGATCCGCTTCCCGTCGTAGCGGCGCAAGGTGGCAGCAATGTCCATCGTGGATGGTTATCTTGTCGCCGCGACCCGCGCAATACGCGCCCTGCCGAGCGGTTAGTGGAGGGCTGGGTTGTGGGGGATCTTGGGCTCGTGGCGGCTGGTTAGCCAGGCGCCTAGCAGCACGATCGCGATGCCGGGCCACTGCAGCGCGAGGATGACCTCGGAGCGGACGGCCACGCCCAGCACCATGGCGACGAGGGGTATGAAGTAGATGGCCACGCCGGCGCGGGTGGCGCCCGCCCGGCCTACCAGCGCGGCCATCAGCACGAAGCCGGCGCCGGTGCCCACCACTCCCAGCACCGTCACCGCCACCACCGGCCCGAGGCTCCAGCGCGAGTCGGCCAGGCCGGCCAGCCCGAAGGGCGCGGTGGCGGCGGTGGCCACGCCGAGGGCCCTCATCATCACCGCGGGCGCTCCGTAGCGCTGCTGGAGGGGGACGGCGAGGTTGAGGGCGATCCCGTAGAAGAAGGTGGCGGCCACCACCAGCAGCACGCCCCAGGCGGCGTCGGCCGAGAGGCGGGCCGCGGGCAGGCCGATGGCGATCGTGCCGGCGAACCCGAGCGCGATGCCGGCGGCCTGGTGGAGGCGGGGCAGCGACCGCAGCAGCACGGTGGCGACGGCTGCGCTGAAGATCGGCGTCGCCGCGTTCAGCATCCCGGTGAGGGCCGAGTCGATGTGCTGCTGGGCGATGGGGAACAGCAGGAACGGGATGACCACCCAGATGAACCCGAGCAGCACGATGCGCGGGTAGCCGGCCCGGTCCACCGGCTGGCGGGCAGCTGGGACGGCGACCAGGGCCAGGAACCCGAGCGTGGCCCTCGCCCAGGTGATGGTGGCCGGTGCCAGCGACTCCAGGCCTATCTCGATGAGCAGGAACGATGAGCCCCAGATGAGCGCCACGCCGCCCAGCAGCGCCCACTCGACCAGCCCGAAGGACTCGAGCCGTGATCCCTGGGCGGTGGAGGGCACGCGGCGCCGGCCGGCGGTGGTGGACTCCTGAGACACGAAGACAAGGAGTGTAAGTGCGGTGCCCGCTCTGGCCGTCGGTCCTAGCGGTAGGCATCACGGATCGTTCTCGACTCGGGTCCTAGGCTTCGCGGCTATGCGCATACTACGAATGGTCATCGTCTCGGTTGCGGGGCTTCTCGCCCTGGTGGGGCTGGTGGCGTGCAGCGAGGACGATGTGGCCGGGGTGGGGCAGACCGCGGTGGCGTCGATGTCGGGTCCCGACGGTGTGCCTATGGGTGCCGTCACTCTTGAGCAGGGGCCCAACGGAGTGTGGATCTCGGCCGATGTCAGCGGCCTGACCGCCGGAGCCCACGGGTTCCACATCCACTCCGTCGGTGCCTGCACACCGGACTTCTCCGCAGCCGGCGGCCACTTCGCGCCGGGCGGCGAGGGCCACGGCTTCATGCACGCGGAGGGATCCCACGCCGGAGACCTTCCCAACATCCATGCCGGCAGCGACGGGACGGCCCGGGCCGACCACTTCACCGACAAGGTGACCCTGGCGGCCAATGGCGCGACGTCGGTGTTCGACTCCGACGGCTCCGCGATCATCATTCACGCCAAGCCGGACAGCTACGGCCCCGAGCCCGGCGCCGGCGACCGCGTGGCCTGCGGTGTGATCACCCGGACCTGAGTCCGAGCGCCCGGTGGCCGCGCCGGCGACCGCTGGAGAATCTCGGTTGAGAAAGGGTGGGTCTACGACACATAAGTCACCCGAGATTCGAGGCGGCGGCGGCTGGAGAAATCTCGGTTGAGAAAGGGTGGGTCTACGACACATAAGTCACCCGAGATTCCTCGCAAGGGGCGCGGCCCGGCCTAGGTGTGGGCGCGGGTACGGTCGGTGACCGTGGATGCACCACAGGAAGCAGTCGAAGCGCTCAATGGGGTCGTCTCGGCGATGCCGGGCGGCGGCGAGAGCCGGACCGGCCAATATGAGATGTGTGAGGCGGTGGCGTCCGCCCTGGATCAGGACCGGCATCTGGTGGTGGCGGCCGGCACCGGAATCGGCAAGTCGATGGCCTACCTCGCGCCGCTTGTGTCGAGCGGGAAGAAGGCTGTGGTGGCCACCGCCACCAAGGCCCTCCAGGACCAGCTGGTGGACAAGGACCTTCCCCTGCTCGCCCGGGCGCTGGGCGTGCCGCTCAAGTACGCGGTGCTGAAGGGCCGGTCGAACTACGTCTGCCGCAAGAAGCTCGCCGACCTGGCCTCCGCTGCCGCCGGCGGGCAGCAGCAGCTGATCGCCGCCGACTCGGCCCTGGAGGCCGACAGCGTCCGCAAGGAGGTCACAAAGTTGGCCACCTGGGCCGGCGAGACCGCCGACGGCGACCGGGCCGGACTCGACTTCGAGCCTTCGGTGCGGGCCTGGGAGATGGTGAGCGTGTCGGGGCGGGAATGCCCGGGCGCGGCGAACTGCCCGTCGGGGTCGGAGTGCTTCGCCGAGCAGGCCCGCGACAGGGCGGCCGAGGCCGATGTGCTGGTGGTGAACCACCACCTCTACTGCTTGCATGCGTTCACCGACGCGGAGATCCTCCCGTCCCACGATGCGGTGGTGTTCGACGAGGCCCACACTCTCGAGGACATCGCAGCCGGAGCCGCCGGGGTGTCGATCACCGGAGGCCGGTTCAGGCACGCGGCCCGGGCGGTGAGGGCCGTGGTGGGGCGCTCGGCGACAGCCGACAGCGTGGAGGCGGCCGGCAACATTCTGCGGGACGCTCTCGACCCCCACCGCGACACGCTCCTGACATCGCTTCCCGACGACCTGATCGAGACGGTCGCCCTGTGCCGGGGACGGCTCGGCGCGGCCGGCGCCGAGGTCCGCGAGGCGGAGGGCGACGAGACGCGGCGGAGAATGGCCCGACGGCTCCTCGACGCCCTCACCGGGGATCTCGCCCGAGCGTCTGACCCGGACAACGAGGACGCTGTCTGGGTGGAGGGCTCCACCAGGAATCCGGTCTGGCGGACCGCCCCGGTCGATGTCGGCCCGATGCTGGAGGAGCGGCTGTGGACGCGCACTCCGGCGGTCCTGACCAGCGCGACCGTCCCCATGAACCTGGCTGACCGGCTCGGGCTGCCCGACGATGGCCACGACAGCCTCGATGTGGGCAGTCCCTTCGACTACCGCAGCCTCGGCCTGCTCTACTGCGCGAAGCATCTGCCCGGCCCCAGGGAGCCTGGATGGGCGCAGGCCGTGCAGCAGGAGATCGCCCGGATGGCTGTCGCCGCCGGAGGGCGCACCTTGGCGCTGTTCACCAGCTATGGGGCCATGAGGGCCGCCGCCGAGGCTTTGCGGGAGACGACGGGGCTGCGGATCTACTGCCAGGGGGACCTGCCCAATCGCGAGCTGATCGGCCGGTTCGCCGCGGAGGAGGAGAGCTGCCTGTTCGCCACGATGACCATGTGGCAGGGCGTGGACGTACCGGGCCGGTCGCTGTCGCTGGTGGTCGTGGACCGCATTCCGTTCCCGCGCCCCGACGAGCCGCTGATGGTGGCCCGCCGCAACCGGCTCGGGGCGCGCTGGTTCCGCGAGATCGACGTTCCTCGCGCCGCCACGCTGCTGGCCCAGGGCGCCGGAAGGCTCATCCGCTCCGCCCAGGACCGGGGCGTGGTGGCCGTGCTCGACTCGCGGCTGGCGACCGCCGGGTACCGCCAGGACCTCCTGCGAGGCTTGCCGCCGTTCCGGCGCACGATCGACCTCACCGAGGTCGAGGCGTTCCTAACCGACATCCGCCGCTCCGCCGAAGCCCCCCGCCCGTCAGGGGTGAAGCGCTAGCAGGCCTATGCGGGCTTAGGCAGGTTCTGGAGCCGGGGTCACGATCTGGACAAGGTTCCCGCAAGTGTCAGCAAAGACGGCCGCCACAACGGTGCCGAGGTCGGTGGGCGGCAGGGTGAACTCGACGCCGGCGGCGCTCAGCCGCGCGTGCTCGGCGTGGACGTCGTCGACGGTGAACTGTGCTGATGGGATCCCGTCGGCGGTGAGGGCGTCGCGGTATGTCTTGGCGGCCGGGTGTGCGTCGGGCTCAAGCAGCAGCTCCGGCCCGTCAGGCTGCTCCGGGGAGACCACGGTGAGCCACGAGTACTCCCCGACGGGCACGTCGTGGTGCTTCCGGAATCCGAGGACCTCGGTGTAGAAGGCGAGGGCCTTGGCCTGGTCGTCCACGAGGACGTTGGTCAATGTGATCCGCATGTGCGTCCGCCTTTCGTCACCGGGCCAGACGATCCAGCAACTCCCTGTCTCGTTTTTTCACCATAACCAGCACCAGGCCTCATCCACGGGACGGGGACCCGTTCGGAGTCCGGGTGCTATGTGTCCCTGTTCTTGGACTCGGGTTGCGGTTGGACTCCTCGCGCCGGCCGGTCTGAACCTACGTCAGGACGCCTCAGCCTGGAGAGTGCGGTCGACGGCCCGGCGGATCCAGGACGAAACGGACCGGTCGTCGGCGTCGGCGGCGGCCTTGACGAGACGCTGCAGCGCTCGGCTAGCGAAGCCTCCTGGCTGTTTGCCGATACGCCATGAGGGCGGCTGCCAGCGCTGAGAACAGGGCCGTTATCAACCACACCGTCGCCCAGCCGAACTGCTCGGCGGCCCAGCCGGCTGCGACTGGGCCGGCGATGGCCGCGCCGGCGAACAGGGTCGAAACCACCCCGGTGATCGTTCCCGTGGACCGCTCGCGCCCGACGGTTATGTAGCTGTACAGCAGCGGCGTCCATCCCCAGCCGGCCAGGTACCCGACTGGTATGCCGACGAGCATCAGGGCGCTGTTTCCGGTGGCCATGGCCAGGTAGCCGACGACCGCCACCGCGGCCATGGCGGCCAGGGTTGAGCGGGCGTTGAGCCCGCGGCGGGTGACTGCGTAGGCGCAGCCGATACGCATGAGCACAGCTCCTCCAGCCGAGGCCGCCACCAGGGTTGCCGCGGCGTCGGCGCTGGATCCGGCGTCGACGAACGACAGCGATGCGAACGCGTTGAACACGACCAGGTTGAACATCACGAGAGCGGCGCCGCCGTAGAAGCTCAACCCCAGAGCCGCCACATCGCCGCCGGGACATTCGGCCGGTGTGGCTGTGGCCGGTTCGGCTGTGGCCGGTGTGGTCGAACTCGGCGCGGGGCGGTTTGTGTCTGACCGCCTGTCGGGCAGCGCCGGACCCAGCAGCAGCCACAGTCCCGCCACGGCGAAGATCGAGGACGCCGCGAACACGGTGCGCCAGCCCAGCCAGTCGCCGAACAGGGGCAGCACCGCGGTGGACACGAGCACGAGCAGGGGCAGCGACGCCTCGCGGATGCCGAAGGCGAGAACGCGCGGCGTGCGGATCAGATTGTCCACGAGGATCCTCGAGGAACTGGGCTCCGAAAGCGTCCGCAGCAGCCCGGCTGCGGCCAGAATCGCCACGAACCAGGCGGCGGTGGGCGCGCGTGACAGCGCGACGACGTACAAACAGCAGCAGATGCATGCAAGCCGGCCGATGGTGATCCCGCCGATGCGATCGGTCAGCCGTCCTCCCATTACCGACAACACGACGCCGGGAACGGACGACAGCGACAGGCCCAGCCCCAGCTCGGACGAGCTGATCCCCAGGTCGAGCCGCAGATAGGGCCCCAGTGGACCGGTGATGATCTGCGGTATGGCCCCCGCGGCCAGCACGGCGCCCGACGCGGCCACCACGGCCACGTCGGTGCGGGTGGTGCTGGAGTCCACGGCTGACGGGCCTGGGGAGCTTCCCGGCGCTGGCGCTAGGCCAGGCTCTCCCGGAACCCTGACTGTCGGGAGCGTTCCGATTCCTCGATCGCTCGTCGGAGCATGGCGGTGTCGTGCGCGTTGATGCTTCCCATGGCGTCAGTCTTGTGGCTGGAGGCGGGGTTCGTCGATTAGGCGGGCGAGCGTGGCGACGAATCCGCCTCAGCCGCTGGATCCACGACTACAGGGGGACTGGCGCCGCTACGACAGATGGGGCTTCTCCAGCATTAACGTGAGGAGGGATGGTTCGATCGGTGACCCGCCGGACATGCATGACGAGATCCGGAGGTGGATGCTCGATCTCGTGAAGAAGTTCCAGGAAGCGTTCGATCCGCGGGTAGCAGCAATTCTCGGCGAGGCTTAGCCCATGAGTGCCGCCGCCCGCCCCGATCGTCCCATTCCGAACAGCTATTGGGTTCGGGAGGGGCGGTTCGCGGCGGGGGAGTATCCCGGGGCGCTGGACCCGCGGGAGGCGGCGGCCAAGGTGCGGGCGCTGATCGAGGCCGGCGTCGACTGCTTCATCGACTTGACGCAGCGGCGCGACGGGCTGGCCC
>VYCW01000099.1:0-8591 GCA_009843735.1 Acidimicrobiaceae bacterium
GCGCAGGGCGTGGGGGTGGGTGGGCACCACGCTGCGACGGTCGAGCACCCGGCGCACATCGCGGGGCGTCATGGCCCGGCCCCGCTGGTTGAGGAAGACGGCGGCGTCAGGGGTGTCAGGAGTGACGAAGACACGGCGGTGGTGCGCCAGCCAGTCCCGCAGCGCGTCGACTGCGGGCTCGCTCAAGGGCACTAGGCGCTGCTTGGCGCCCTTGCCCCAGACCCGCACCTCTAGCCGGGACAGATTGAGATCCTCGTGCCGTAGGCCGCACAGCTCGCTGACCCTCAGACCGCTGCCGTACAGCAACTCGACGATGGCGAGGTCCCGAGCGTCGCGGGCGTCGTCGTCGCCGGCCCGGGCCGGTTTCTCGATGAGGGTGTGAATCTGGTCGTCCTTGAGCACCTGAGGGAGCCGCGACGGCCCCCGGGGCGCGGCAAGCCCGAGCGTGGGGTCGGCCTCGACGCGGCCAGTGCGGCGGGCCCAGTCGAAGTAGCGGCGCAGCACCGACGCCTTGCGAGTGATGGTGCGGGCCGCGTAACCCCGAGAGCCCAAGTCGGCCAGGTACCGGCGCAGGGCCCGGCGGTCCACCGAGGCGGGACTGGCGTGGCCGGCCTCATGAAGCCACCCCGCGGCCGCGTCCGCGTCCCGGGCATACACGGCCCGGGTGGAGTCGGCCACACCGCTCAGCGATTTGAGCCAGGCGCCCAGCCCCCAGTTATCCACAGCCCGAGTCTATTTGCCCCCAGGGCTTAGCCCGTTAGCCATCAAGCTCGCATCACTCGGGATCCGTCGCGGGCGAGCAGACCCAAGTGCTCGAGACCATCGGCCGCCACCAGCACGTCGGGAACCGGTGCGGCGGCCCGGAGCACCAGCACGTCGAGGCTCACCGGGCCGTCGTCGAGGAGTTCGAGCAGGCGCTGCTGGAGAGAGTTGAGGCTGTCGAAGTCGATCCGGCGGTCTCGTGCCACGGCGCCACGGACCGCCCCTGCAGTGGCCAGGCCCAAGGCGACCAACACATCGTCGGTGGAGCAGGCCGGAGCGCAGCCCTCGCTGAGCAGCAGGTTGGTGCCGGCCGCAGCCGGGTTCCGCACCGATCCGGGCACGGCCATGACCGTGACCTCGCGCCGTATGGCCTCCTCCACCGTGTGCATAGACCCGCCGGCTCGTTTCGACTCCACGACCACGACCACGTCGGCCAGCGCGGCCAGCAGCCGGTTGCGGGCCGGGAAACGCCAGCCCTCCGGTTCCGCGCCCAAAGGCGCCTCACCCAGGAGAGTCCCGGCACCGGCCACCGCGTCCCACAGGTCGAGGTTGCCTCTCGGGTAGGGCACATCGAGGCCGCTGCCCACCACGCCCACAACCGGCGCTCCGTCCGCGGCCAGTGCGCCCCGGTGGGCGGCGCCGTCAATCCCCAGGGCCAAGCCCGACACCACAGTGACCCCGGCCTCCGCCAGACCCGAGCCCAATTCCATCGCCACCGAGCGCCCCGTCGGGGTGCACCGGCGAGTACCCACAATGGCCACCACCGGCGCCGTCGGATCGGGTATTCGGCCGCGGCGGAACAGCACCGGCGCAGGGTCGATGTCGTAGGTGATCGTGAACGGATGCTGGGCGCTCGCCGGCGTCGTGACCCAGGCGTCGAGCGACTCCAGCCGGCTCCGGAGCGCTTCGAGATCGGTGCCGCGTGCATGGTCCCGCCACACGTCATGTAGATCGTCGCCGGCCACCCACTTCGCCATCTCGCCTCGCTCCACCCTCTCCCAGACCTTGGCGGGATCACGTTTGCCCAGCAGCCGCTCGAGCCGCCGCGGGGTCGCCCGGGGCAGCGAGGCCAGCGCGGCTGCATGCACTCCCCTGTCCCGCCCGATCGGTGCCGCGGTCGCCTCAGCCATGGACCAGGCCTCCCGCTCCGTCGAGCCTCATCCGCAGCGAGAGCGCGGCCAGCACATCGGCGGACCGCAGTTCGGGGCCACCGTCATCCAGGTCCCGGATCGTGCGGGCCACGGTGCGGACCCGGCGCAGGCCCCTAGCGCTGAGGCGGCCCTCGGCCAGTGCAGCCCGCAGCACCTCGGTGGCGGCACGGTCGAGCGGGCCGTGAAGGTCCAGGTCGGCGCCGGTCAGCTCGCTGTTGCAGTTGACGCCCCGCTCCTGGGCCCGCCTGCGCACCTGCGCCACCCGCTCGGCGACCTCGGCGCTGGGTGTGCTCGGAGCGGTGTCAAGCAGGTCGGCCGGATCGGGGCGGTCCACCCGGACCACGAGGTCGAGCCGATCCACGAAGGGACCCGAGAGGCGGCGCTGGTAACGGGCCAGCGCCCCGGGCGCGCACCGGCAACCGACCGAGCCGCCCGCTCCGCACGGGCAGGGGTTCATGGCGGCCACCAGCAGAAACCGGGCCGGGTGCTCGACCATTCCCTGGGAGCGGGCCACCCGGATCATGCCCTCCTCCAGCGGCTGGCGCAGAGCGTCCAGCACCGACGGCGCGAACTCGCCCAGCTCGTCGAGGAACAGGACGCCGCCGGTGGCCGCGCTCACCTCGCCGGGCCTGGCCCTGGCCGTGCCCCCGCCGACGATCGCCGCCATCGACGACGAGTGGTGCGGGGCGCGGAACGGCGGTCGCGTCACCAGGCCGTCGGGGAGAGCCAGCCCGGCGGCCGAATGGACCCGGGTGACTTCGAGGGACTCCTCGGGCGAAAGGTCCGGCAGCACCCCCACAAGCCGGCGGGCCAGCATGGTCTTGCCCGCCCCCGGAGGCCCGACGAGCAGCAGGTGGTGGCCCCCGGCCGCGGCCACCTCCAGCGCCCATCTCGCCAGCGGCTGGCCGGCGATGTCGGCCAGGTCCGGCTCGGACTCGGGTGGCTCCGGCTGCCGGGCCGCGGGCGGCTCCGGCCAGGGCGCGGCGCCCGCCAGCGCGTCGAACAGCTGCCGGAGCGTCCCGACGGAGCGCACCCGATCACGGGCCACCAGCTCGGCCACCGTGCTGTCGCGGGCGGCCACGATCACCGAGGAGTGGTCCATGGCGTCGACCAGGGGCAGTGCGCCGGGCACCGGCCTGACCGAGCCGTCGAGTCCGAGCTGACCCAGGACGCCGGTGTCGGCGATCGACTCGGCCTTGAGCTGCTCGCCGGCGACGAGGATCCCGACCGCGATGGCAAGGTCGAGCCCGGCGCCCGACTTGGGAACGTCGCTGGGCGCGAGATTCACGGTGATGCGCTTCTGCGGCCAGGTGAGCTCGCTGGAGACAATGGCGGCCCGGACCCGGTCGCGGGCCTCTCGGCACGAAGCGTCGGGCAAGCCGACGATGGTGAAGCCGGGCAGGCCGTCGGCCACATGGACCTCGACCGACACGGGTTGGCCCCAGACGCCGACGAGGGTGGCGGATCGGACGGTGGCGAGCATGGCGGCCTCCTGCGATGGGGATCGGAGGCCGTCGTCTATCGACTCTTGAGTCTGCTGGCCGGCGGCTAGCCCGTGCCGCCCTCAAGGCGACAGAAATAGAACTATAGCACTTCTCGTGTATACCTGGCCACAGCGAGAATCTGTGCTCTGTCCAGCACCTCGTCGAAGGCGGGCATGGCTCGCACCCCGTCGGCGATCACCTGGACCTGTTCGTCGATGCCGGGGTAGCGCCTGATCATCAATCCGTCCGACAGCTTGGTGCCCCGTCCCCCGCCGCCGTCGTTGCCGTGGCAGTTGGCGCAGCGGTCGATGTAGACCCGGCGGCCGTCCACCAGCACCGGGTCGACCGAGCCGTCGGCGGCGACGGGCACCTCCGGCACGTCATCGGCCGCGCACGCCCCGGCGGCCGCCGTGGAGGCGACCGCGGTGATCAGCAGGAGCAGGCGTGACAGGCGGCGGCAGCGGAGCATGGCGCGGTGGAGTGCGGGCGGAGCGCCGGCCCACGATACTTGGGCTATGGGATTCGACCCCACCCGGCCCCACCGGCGCCGACCCGCAGACCTCATCTTCGTCGCCGCGGGAGTGCTGGTGGCGGTGGCCCTGGTGGTCTGGGCCCTGATGGGCTGACTCCGTGGACGATCCCGAGCGCCTCGGCGAGGTGGAAGTGCGCTTCATCCAGTCCTACCAGGCCACCAAGAACTACATCTGCCCTCACTGCAACCGGACGATCCCGGCCCGGACGGGCCACTACGTAGTGGTGCCGACCGAGGCGCCCGACCTGCGCCGCCACTGGCACCGGGGATGCTGGCAGCGGCGCACCGGCCGCTAGAAGGCGCCCTCGATCACGTTGACTTCGACGCCGGTGACGGTGGCCACGTCGAAGCGGACCCGCCCCCGGCGGCCGCTGGCTCTCAGCCATTGGGCCGCCAGTGACCGGATGCGGCGCTGCTTGCGCCAGTCGACCGCCTCGGCGGCCGAGCCGTAGCGTTCGGAGCGGCGCGACTTGACCTCGCAGAACACGATCTCTCCGTCCCGCCACAGGACCAGGTCCAACTCGCCGCCGCGCACCCGCCAGTTCTGGTCGAGGATCTCGTAGCCAGCCTCGGTGTACCAGCGGGCGGCCTTGCGCTCGCCCCAGGCGCCTCGGGCCTGCCTGGAGCGGTCCGGGGACCCCCGCTGCGGATCCGGCGGGTCGGCCGCCGGGTCAGCGATAGCGCTTTTCCTTGACCTTGGCCGCCTTGCCGACGCGATCGCGCAGGTAGTACAGCTTCGCCCTGCGCACGTCGCCCTGGGTGACCCGCTCGATGCGGTCGATCACCGGCGTGTGCACCGGGAAGGTGCGCTCGACGCCCACGCCGAAGCTCACCTTGCGCACCGTGAAGGTCTCGCGCACCCCGCTGCCCTGGCGCCGTATGACCACGCCCTCGAAGACCTGGGTCCGGGCCCGATTGCCCTCGACCACCCGCACATGGACGCGGACCGTGTCGCCCGGCTGGAACTCCGGAATGTCGCCGCGAAGGCTCTGCTCGTCGACAAGATCGGTGGGGTTCATGGCAGCCTCCGCTCACCTCGGGTCAGCGCGGTCGGGCCGGGCGAGTCTACGAGGACCGCTCCCCGCCTCCACCGGCCTCGCGGCTCCCGCTCCTGTTCGCTCCGCTCACGGGCCGCTCGGGCCACGGCCTCGCTCCGAGCCGCGCGAGTCCTTGGCATCCGTGCCGCCTAGAGCTCGGCCTCCAGGCCATGTTCTGCGAGGAGTTCCCGCTCCTCGTCGCTGAGGCCGCCGCGGGCCTCGATCAGATCGGGGCGGCGCTCGATTGTGCGCGCCAGCGACTGGGCCCGCCGCCAGCGGGCCACCCGTCCGTGATCACCCGACAGAAGGACCTCGGGCACCGGCCACCCCCGGAACTCGGCCGGCCGGGTGTACTGCGGGTACTCCAGCAGCCCGTCGCTGAAGGACTCCTCCACCGAGGAGGCCTCGTTGGCCAGCACGCCGGGAACGCACCGACCCACCGCCTCCAGCACCAGCAGGGCGGCCGACTCCCCGCCGGCCAGGACCACGTCTCCCACCGACAGCTCACCGTCCACCAGGTGCTGGCAGACCCGCTCGTCGACACCCTCGTAGCGCCCGCACAGCATCGAGAACCCGGTCCCCGACGCCAGCTCGGACGCCATGGCCTGGTCGAAGCGCCTGCCCGCGGGCGACAGGTAGAACAGGGGTCTCGGCGGATCCACCGCCTCCACCGCGTCGAACAGCGGCTGGGGCATCATCACCATGCCCGCTCCCCCGCCGAAGGGGGCGTCGTCGACGCTGCGATGACGGTCGGTGGCGGCCATCCGCAGGTCGTGGACCCTCACGTCGAGAGTGCCGGCAGCACGGCTGCGCCCGATGACCGAAGCCGACGCCATGGTCTCGACCAGCTCTCCGAAGATGGTGAAGATGTCGATGCGGAAGCTCATGGCGAGACGTCGAACAGGCCGTCGGGCACGTCCACATCGATGCGCTCGCGCCGCACCGAGGCCACCACGAAACGCAGCGGCACCAGGGCTCCACCGGCCAGCTCCAGCAGGTCCCCGGCCGGGTTGGCCACCACGCTGGTCACCGGACCGCGGTCGACGCCGCTCTGGTCCACCACCCGGGCCCCGATCAGGTCATGGACCCAGGTCTCGTCGGGGTCGTCGATGGGCTCAGCCCGAAGCACGAGGCCCCGCAGCGCCTCGGCCTTGCCACGGTCGTCGACCCCCTCGAAGGTCACGAGATGTCGATGCTGGTGGGGGCGGGCCGCAGCCACCCGCAGCGTGCCTGCTTCGGTGTGCAGCTCCGAGCCGAGCGCCAGCCGCTCGGGGCGGTTCGACACCAGCGTGACCGTCACCTCGCCGGCGGTGCCGTGGGGCCGCCCGACGCGGCCGATCTCGAGCAGGGGCCCGGGCCGAGTCCCCGCGCCGCTGGACTGCTCAGTCGACGAACTCGACCTCGATGTCCACATCGTCACGCGATCCGGCCGCCCTCACGAGGGTGCGGATGGCGTGCGCGACGCGGCCTCGTTTGCCGATCACGCGGCCCATCTCGCCCTGGGCGACGCGCACGTCGAGGCGCACCGCGCCGGAGCCCGCGGGCGATGCGGTGACCTGCACCGCATCGGTGTCGTCGACGATGCTGGTCACCACGTAGCGGCACATCGCCTCGGCTGTAGGCGCTAGGTCGGTCACGAGTCGCTCTCCCCGGCACCTGCCGCGGCGCCGGCATCGGTGACGCCGGCATCAGCGGTGCTGGCATCAGTGGTGCCGGGACCCGCGGTGCCGCGGAAGTCGTCCCAAGCCCCGCTGATCTTCAGCAGCTTCTCCACCCTCTCGGAAGGCTGGGCGCCGTGGCGCAGCCAGTGCAGTGCCCGCTCATTGTCGATCCGCACCACGGAGGGGTCCTGGCGGGGCTCGTAGATCCCGATGATCTCGATGAAACGCCCATTGCGGGGCGCGCGAGAGTCGGCGGCAACGACGCGGTAGGTGGGCTGCTTCTTCTTTCCCATCCGCATCAGGCGCAACTTGACGGCCAATGTGAGTCCTCTGATCTGCTAGGCGACTGAACGAAGGGTCAATTGAACCCGGGCCAGTCACCCTTTTCCAACCCTGGTAGGGCCAGAGGTGTCTTGGAGACCGGCTTCGGGCCCTTGGGCGTGGTCCGGCCCCCGCCGCGCCGCTGGGCTCCCGCCTTCTGTTTGGAACGCCCCGACTGCTTGGGCGATCGGGCTCTCGACCCCGCGGAGGACCGCTTGCCTCCGAGCCCCCCGAGTCCCTTCATCATGGACCGCATCTGCTTGAACTGGTCGATCAGGGACTTCACGTCGGCGGGACGGCAGCCGGAGCCGGCCGCGATGCGCTGCCGGCGGGAGGCGTCGATGATGTCGGGGTCGGCCCGCTCCGCTGGCGTCATGGAGTGGATCATGCCGGTGATGCGGCCGATGCGGCCCTCGTCGATGTCGGCGGAGCGCAGCTCGCGGGGCACGCCCGGCATCATGCCGATGAGGCTGCGCAGGTTGCCCATCCCGAGCACCTGTTGCATGGTCGACAGGAAGTCGTCGAGGGTGAAGGTGCCTTCGAGCAGCCGGGTCGCGGTCTGTTCGGCCTCCTCGGCCTCGAACGCGGACTCGGCCTTGTCGATGAGCGTCTCGACGTCGCCCATCCCCAGGATGCGGCTGGCGAGACGGTCGGGGTGGAAGGGCTCGAAGTCGTCCAGCTTCTCGCCGACCGAGGCGAAGGCGATGGGCCGGCCCACCACCTCCTTCACCGACAGCGCCGCGCCGCCGCGGGCGTCGCCGTCGAGCTTGGTGAGGATCACCCCGTCGAGGGCGAGCGAGTCGTGGAAGGCCCGGGCCGAGCTGACCGCGTCCTGGCCGACCGTGGCATCCACGACCAGGAACGTGTAGTGGGGCTTCACTGCCTTGGAAATGCGCCGGACCTGGTCCATCATCTCGGCGTCGATGGCCAGCCGGCCGGCGGTGTCGACGATCACCACGTCGCGCCCGGTGCGGGTGGCCTCGGCCAGCGATGCCGACGCGGCCTTGACCGGGCTGCGGGAGTGGCTGAACACCGGCACGCCGACGCGCCCGCCGAGCGTGCGGAGCTGCTCGACGGCGGCGGGGCGCTGGAGGTCGGCCCCCACCAGCAGCGGGCTGCGGCCCTGGCGGAGGAACCACTGGGCCAGCTTGGCCGCGTTGGTGGTCTTGCCCGTCCCCTGGAGGCCGGCCAGCAGCACGACCGTGGGCGGCTTGGACGCGTAGGTGAGGGCTAGCCGCTCGCCTCCGAGGCTGGCGGTGAGCTCTGACAGCACGATCTTGACCACTTGCTGGGCGGGGTTGAGGGCCCGCGACAGCTCCTCGCCCACGGCCCGCTCACGGATGCGGGCGGTGAGGTTGGTGACCACGTCGAGGTTGACGTCGGCTTCGAGCAGCGCGACCCGGATCTCGGTGAGGGTCTCGTCCACGTCGTCGGCGGAGAGCCTGCCCCGGCCGCGCAGCTTGGTGAAGGCGGCCTCGAAGCGATCGGTGAGGGTCTCGAACATGGCCGCGCCACCCTACCGACGGCCCCGACTGAACGTCCGAATCTAGGCGAACAGAGCGTCCACGAACTCCGACTCGTCGAAGGGCACCAGATCGGCGACGCCCTCCCCCCCCCCGCCGCGCGTCACCGGCACCCCCCGC